>CAYSEO010000104.1:277-13143 GCA_964429885.1 uncultured bacterium | reverse complement strand
GTATTTCTACACTAGAACCTAAATCTAGCGCGTCTACCATTCCGCCACGTCCGCAACGGTACCAGAGGATTATATTAGCAACTCAGATCCCAGGACGTCATCTCAATACAACACCTGAGATCGTCGCCGTTGTTCCTGTCCCAGGTTGTCATGAGGGGGGATCTGGTGGTTGCAGCTGCAGCTATCGACGGAGGCAACCCGATCCTATCTCCGGGATACGATCCTCACCTTCCCTGTCCCATGAGAGGACGTTGTTGAGACATCTCGATCCGATTGATCAGACCCACCACCTGCCGTAACAACCGACTGTTTTTCACCTGCAGACAAATGGCCTGAGCCTGTTGGAGATCGGCCCAAGCTCCCTGCTGATCCCCTTGCTGATAGAGAACCACGGCCCGATGGTAATGTCCATGTTCGTCATGAGATTGGATCTTCTGAGCAGACTGCAACTGGTTGGCCTGATGATGATCTGCAGAGGCAGCCCGTCCCATGCCCAGAGCCTGATGGGCATTGCCGCGACAGTACAGGGCAGCCAGATGATCCGGTTGTTCCTCTAGGGTGAGGGTGAGATCTTCAATGGCCTTACGGTAATTGCCCATAAAGGCATGGATCACGCCTCGGGTGTAGTGGTTGTCGGCACTGGGATCCTGATCGATCAAGCGGGACATATCCTCCACCGCTCCCCCCTGATCACCGCAGTAGTGACGATGGAGGGCACGCACGTAGAGACTATAACCAGGCTGAGCTTCCAGCTCTACGGCCCAATCCAGATCCCGGCGCATCTGCTGTAGTTCCCCCCAATGGTAGTAACTGACCCCACGTTGGGTATGGGCGATGGGGGATTGAGGATCGAGCTCAATGGCTCGGGAGAGATCGGCGATGGAGGCGGGGTAATCCTTGATCTCCCGATTGATCTGACCTCGGGTGATCAGGGTGGAGCTGGAGCGAGGATCGAGAGCGAGGGCTCGATCGAGATCGGCTTTGGCCTCAGGCCAGTGTTTTTGTTGAGCAAAGGCTTGGGCTCGGCCTAGGTAAGCGCTGGCGGAGCGAGGATCTTGATCGAGATAGAGGGAATAGTCCCGGATGGCAGCGTTGAAGTCCTTCCGTTTGAGATGGAGGGAGCCGCGATAGTGATAGGCCAGGATCTGATCTGGATCGAGGGACAACACCTGATCGAGGTCAGCGATGGCGGAGTGATGTTCCGACAGCTGTCGATAGACCAGAGCCCGCTGCAGATATCCCTTGGTGAACTGTGGATCCAGCACCAGAGCATGATCGAGATCTGCCAGGGCTCGGTTGAGATCGTCATGGGAGCGGCTGCGTTTGCGCAGGGAGGCATAGGCCTGTCCCCGATAGGTGAGGGTAGTGGCCGTGGGCCAGAGCCAGATGGCCAAACTGAAACTCAGCACCGCCCCCCGATGAGTGCCGCGTTTGAGCAGGAGCTTACCCAGGATCACACTAAGAATCAGCAGGCCCCGATGCAGGCCGAACCCTAGAGCCAAGCCCAGGGGTAGACTCAACCAGCCTGGCACCCGGAGACTTTGGGTACACAGGATCCCGAGCCCGGCCCAGAGGAGGATGTTGACGATGCCTTTGATGGAGTGTCCCATGATCGCGTGGGTATAGGGGATCATGGGAATTAGCCTATCAGCTGGAGCTCGGGAGTGGGAGGGAGAAAAGGATACTTCAGAGCCTCCAGTGAGGAGCGTCTCTAGGCTTTCCGCAGGGTGCGGTAGTCCAACTGGCGATGGAACCAGTATTGATAGCCCTCGATCCCAGGCTGCATGGCCACCGATAGTGTGGGCTGGACAATGGGCACCCGTGGCATTTCCTCAAAGGCCATGGCGATAAAGTCAGTCACCAACTGATCGTATTCTGGATCTCCAGGTCCAGTGCGCAGAGCCGCGTCGATCAGCTCATCCATCTCGGGGTTTTGATAGGAACTGCCGTTGAAGGTGGCGTTTTGACCGTGATAGGCATAGAAGAAGAAGTAGTCTGGATAGTTGAGCCAGCCCCCGAAATCGTTGACGATCATGGGGCGACTTTTCTCCACCAAGACAGCTCGGAAGTTGGAGGCAGGCACCTTCTCGATTGTCACTTGAATGCCGATCTGAGCCAGAGATTCCTGGATCAAGACCACCATGGGCTCTGACCATTCCTTGTTGCCCAGGTTGAAGGCCAAACTGGTTTCAAAGCCATCGGGATAATCCGACTCCGCCATCAAGGCCCTGGCTTTCTCCAGATCCAGACTATAGGGGTGGGGTTGGGGCCAGGTGGGATCGCTGACCTCAAAGGATCCGGTCTCGTACATGGGGATGCCGACCCCGAACAGAGCCGTCTCCAGGATCGCGTCATAGGGGATCGCGTAGGCCACCGCTTGACGCACCCGCACATCGGCGAAGGGATTGGGCTCTCCGTTGAGCTCCGGCTGGGCATGTAGATCGATACAGAAGAGACAGTTCTCGATCGGGGTGGAGGTGACGGTGTACTCGCCGATCTCCCCTAACTCCTTGGCATCCTTCTCCGTCAGGGTAAAGTTCATATCCACATCCCCCCGCTCCAGCAAGGCCCGTCGGTTGCCCGCCTCAGGCACGTTCAGCAGGAGCACCTCCTCGATCTCGGGTAGGGGTCCAGACTTCCAATCCTCAAACCGGCGCAGCACCACCCGCTCATTGGGCTGGAACTGTTCCAATTGATAGGCACCACTGCCAGCCACGTTGTTGTTAAGCCACTCCGTCCCCCAAGGATCCGCCTCCGTCAGGTGTTGTTTGACCATCTCTGAGTGAATGATCTTAGGGATCGGCACCGCCATATCGCTAAGGGTGAGTTTGTCGGGCCGCAGGAAGTCTACCCGGAAGGTGTGATCGTCCACAACCACAAACTGCTCGGGATCCTCTAGGGCACCGGCCTTCATCTGGAAGGTGGGAAAGCCTCCCACGGAGACGGCCCGATCGTAGGACCATTTGACGTCATTGGCGGTGACGGGGGTGCCGTCATGGAAGGTGGCATCCTTGCGTAACTTGAAGGTGGCGGACATCTGATCCCCGGCTACGGTAAAGTCCTCCGCCAGCTCGGGCACCACCTCGGTGAAGTCGTAGGAGAGGGATCCGTCCTCCAGGGTCTTGGTGCCGAAGGTAACCAGGCGATCGTAGACGTTCCAGGAGATGCCGTAGGAGGGTCGGTTGGTGCCCACAGCATGGAGATCGAGGCCATTGGGAAAGCCGCCCCCGGTGACCACCCGCAGGGTAGAATCTCTGCCCCCTTGAGCCAATAGGATCGGGGAGTGACGCGGCTGGGCGACAGCCTTAGAGCCAAGTGTGATCCCAGCTGCCAGGGCACTGCCCGTTTTGATCAGATCCCGTCGCTTCATACCCCAACTCCTTGCCGATAGATCGTGTCCAGTATGGAAAACCTGGCAGTCAGAGTGACCTGAGTTTGGCTTGGGGTTTGTAGTTTCAGATACCATTACCTAGGGAATATGGCCTCAGCTCAAGCCTCGGCTCTCTAGGGCTTTCCAGAGATTGCGTCGCCGCCGATGATCCTGGCGCCATCGATCTAGGAGCTTTTGATACGAATGGGGTGCGACCTCCTGAAGGGCCTCCATCCACTCAGCCTGGAGTCTGTAATCTGAGCCCTTAGTTGATCCGGGTTCTGGAACCCAGAGATGTAAATGATCTTGCCAATAGGCCATCACTTTGTCTCCCAGATCATCAGGCCCATATTGACCCAAGTAAACTTGCCGGGATGCACGATCGGGAGTTGAGAGAGCTCGATGCTCAATCACCACCTCCAAGAACTTGGGATAACGGGTTTTGAGATCATTCCCAATCTCAGCCAGGTCCCTCGACAACAACCGTAAGTTGTGATAGTCATCTTCTAAAATTTTTCCTTTCTGGGACAGATCTGCCAACCACTGGGTGATCTGTTGGCCGAACCAAGAGTCTCCTTTCTGAGGATCCGTAATACACTCTATGAGCCAAACCAACCACCAATCTTGATTGAGAGGATCTGTTTGAGGTTTCCAGAGATTGGGTCTGACCAGCTGGAGAATATGGGTCTGCCAAGATCGAAATAAAGCTTGATGCGTTGATTCGGAAACGCTTGCCTCAGCAAAGGCTGCAAACATAGCTTGCCATTCAGTCCAATGATCGAAAGCGATCAGCTGTAGGTTGAGGGCCTCGACTTGTTCAGTTTGATGTTGAGCTGCTGCCACTTGCCGAAAATAGCGCAGCAGAGTCTTCTCCTTCTCCCAGTTTTCATTAGGATCCCGAGAGCGGTTCATAAAGGTCAAAAGAAGAGAGGTCTCCGGAGTCCAATTTAACTCTTTCCTTTGCGATTCGATCAATGTATCCAGGGTTTCCTCGATCAACTGTTGAGCGGTTGCGTAGTCCTCTTGGTTGAGAGCATCCTCGATCACAGGTAAGCCATTCTGCCATTGCTGTGAGATGGTGGATCGTAAGAGATCGAGGTGACGTTCTGGTGCGAATTGCCCAACAAGATATTTGTACAGAAAATGCCAATGGGAGTGAACCTGGTTAAGGCATCGTTGCCACAACGGGGTCTCCTGCTCAGCGATCATCCCGGCCAGAATGCATTCTTGATCTGTCTGGGTTAGCTCTGTAAAGAACTCTACTAGAGCATCTTCATCCAGTAACATCGATCCGTACAGACCCTCCCACTGACGGATCTGTTGGGCTAGACGAAAAGCAGTCTGCCCTTGGCTTTGGATCTCTAACCACTCCCATTGCAACAGGCAGGTGGTGAGGTGGGATCCTAAGCTGAATTCCTCGTCTTCTGACAGGATCCATTCCGGGACAACATCATTGATCTCTGTATATATCTCCTGGAGAACTTGAGAAAAACTCTGATTGGGAGAGAACTGATGCTCAAATGCGAGCGGGATCAGGGGCTGCATCCGGACGGCAACCTCATCTAGATCCCCTATAAAGGCATCACTGTTAAAGTAAGGGGGCTCCCATTCGGCATCCTGCTCAATATAGCAACTTTCCTCCTGGGTTGCTTCCTGGACAATCGTGTTCCACTCATTCCACAGATCAGACCAGCTCTGAGCTAATTTCGCGAGGGAAACAGGTTCTATTGTGGGGGTCGAGGATGTAGAGATCGTGTCATCTGGGGTGAGCAGCTGCTGTAGCGTTTGACAAGTATCCGGGTGCAGTTGAGCCAGTGCCTGATCCCTCAGTTGATCCGGTAGGATCTCAAACAGGATATCGATCAGGTAGGTGATCTCCTGTCGGGTCAGAGCGGTAAAGATCCGATCTCCGATCCCAGGGAATTTAAGTTGTTCTGGGTCCGACATCTGCGCTCCTCTCTCCCTACACTCCTTTCCTTACTCTAGAGCAGTTGCGCTTTCTGGCTGTGATCTCTGCTCCAATTCCTCCAGGATCAGCTTCAGCTCACTTTGGATCTGGCCATACTCGGCCCAGGCTCCTACCCGCAGGGACTCTTGAGCTTGGGTCCACAGTCGTAATGCCTCCTGGACGAGCTCTTGTTGATCCTGATTGGTGAGGGATAGATCCGGTAACTGAGTCAAGATTCGTTCGGACGGTTCTGGAAATGTTTCCTCCTGTTCCTCTGGTTCAGGGAGTGATTCTGGGATCACCTCCGGATCGAGAGGGAATAGAAAATCAAGGGCTTCCCGTAGGGTGGGACGCATCACTACCTGATCCTCGTAGGCGGCCATGATCCGGGTGAGCTGGGGTAAACGGCTCTCCTCTGCCTCTAGATAAAGAGGTTGTAGATATAACAGAGAATTCTCGATCGGGATCACCAATAGGTTGCCTGGGTTGACTCGGGAGCCATGCTCATTCCAGAGAGAGAGTTGCTCCGAGATCACCGGATTTTGATTGATACGAGCTTCGACTTGCTGGGGGCCAAAGATCAAACGCTGACGGGAAAACTGATAGACCAAGAGCTTGCCGTAATTCTCACCATCACAACCGGCTGCCATCCAGGCGATCAGGTTCTGTTTATTGAGGGGTGTATAGGAGGAGATCAACACAAACTCGGGCTGATCATCCTCGGTTTCCGGTAGCTGCAGGATCAGATATTGAGGCTGCATCGGTTGCCCTTTGCCTTCTCGAACCTGAGTTGGAATCTGCCATTGATCCTCCCGATTGTAGAAGGATACGGGATCGCTCATGTGATAGCTGGTGTATTGCTGTACTTGCACTTGAAATAGATCTGTTGGGTAGCGAATATGGTCCATCAGATCGGCTGGCATCTCTTCGCGGGGTCTAAACATGGAGGGGAAGATCGCCTGATAGGTTCGGATTAAGGGATCCTCAGGCTCAAACACATATAGATTGACTTCCCCAGTATAGGCATCGATCACCATCTTGACCGAGTTACGAATGTAGTTGAAAGTATAGGGAGGTTCCGCATGTTCGGAGTAGGGGTATCGATTGCTAGTAGTATAGGCATCCAGGATCCAGTACAGTTTGCCTCCCTTGATCACCATATACGGATCATTATCGTATCGGAGGAAGGGAGCTACCTGGCGGGCTCGCCCCAAGATCTCTCGGTGAAACATAAATCGGGTCTCAGAGGTGAGCTCCTGACTGATCCAGATGCGAAAATCATGGAAATGCCAGCTAAAGAACAACCGCCGCCAGAGATCCTGACCTGGAAACGGCACACCGCCCTCCCCCTGATAGCGACCAAAGATCTGTTCATCCTCCATGGAATAATGCAGTTCCGGACTATCCGTCCTGACGAAGACGTTGGTCTCAGTGAGCTCACCGTAATAGATGGCTGGGTTCTCAATGGGGATCGCTTCTGCCACGGCCTCATTACTGGCCTCAGGAGGAATATTGGAGATAAAGAAATCCGGTAGCCCTTCACGGGTGACCACATTCACAGGGCTGAGGGTGAAGCCATAGCCATGGGTGAAGTAGAACCGTTCGTTAACCCAACGTTGAGCCCGATCGGGGACTTTGCTATAGTCCAACTCCCGCGCTGAATGCATCACCTGACGCAACTCTCCACCGATCTCATAGCGATCTACATCCAAAAACGGAAACTGATAGTAGGGGCGGATCTCCTGTAACTGTCGATAGGTGGCCAATAGAGGTTCTGCATCCCAGAGACGAAGATTGCGAATGGTGGAGGTGTTATTGTCAATGTCCTCACGGGTCAATCGCCCCTGATCGCTAAACTGTTGTACTTCCACATCGGTCAGATCGAACCCCTGGCGGGTAAATTGGATATTGTGCTCAATATAAGGCCGTTCCTTCTCCAATTCATCGGGGGCAACAACGATCGTCTGGATCAGATTCGGGATCAAACTGCCTAATACTAAGGTGGCGATCCAGTAGGTACCTAAAGTAGCAGTAAGGGGCGCTAAAACCATCCGAAACCAGATCCGAGCGCGGGGGCGACTGGGGGTGATCGGTACCTGACAAAGGCGCTTGAAGGCGATCCAAAACATCACCCCGGCGGTGATCAGGGCAAAGCCGGTCAGCAGAGTGTCCATAGGTTGCTGGACATTGACATCCGTAAAACTGGCCCCAAACACCACCCCTCGGGATGAATAGAGCAACTCATAGCGCTCCAACCACCGACCCCAGGCCAACTCGATCAACACCACTCCCCCGATGCCGATCAGATGTTGTTGGGCCAATAGAGGCAGAGAGACCGTTAGACGTTGTTTGGCCAGTCCCAACTCCGTGACATAGGTGATGGCCACCGCCGATAGGATCATTATGGTCAGGTTAAAGGCCCAGGATTGCAGCGCCTCCCAGGCAGGCAGACTGAACAGATAGAAACCCAGATCCAGCTTATAGATCGGATCGATGGTGCCCACCTCCGTCCCGTTTGGCCAGCTGATGATCGTCAACCACTGCCGCGCCATCACCCAGGCAAAACCTAGGCTCACCGGAGTCACCAACAGGATCAGTACTCGCTCCTGACGCTGTTGCCAGGCATAGCGAACATTCCACCACAGGGCGAAGAAGGCCACAAAGAAGGCCATCACCCCGATCCACAATCGAGACGAGATCGTGGTTAACAGGGTGGGCAGATACCCCAGAGCCCCAAACCAACTGGCATCCACATAGAGAGCCGCCGCTCGATCGAACAGCAGGATCCCAAGCAGTAACCCCGCGATCATCCAGAGCAGGAGTCGGAGAATCTGAGATACAGATTTCGGCATGGAGAACACAGCGCAGAACACACTCCGATTTTAGACGTGCTACGATACCGCCCCGCAATTACAGATCTGACCTGTCTCACCGCCTGCAAATGTTACGAATCCCTATCGACTTCCCGGAGATGCCAAAGGTGACAGCTATGGTGACAGGTGATCCCTACCCCAGCAGAAGGGGCCGAGACTAACGTCTGAGTCCGATCGCAAGCAAGGAGAGTATTGATGTCTGAGACCCCGATCCCCACCGGCGCCAGCGAGGTCAGCGCTTTGGAATATGTCGTGCTAGGCGTGGCCACCTGTTTCCAACGAGACGATGAGGGCCGTCTCCAGGAGGTCCAGGTGGCAGAGCCGGTCCCTGCAGCGGAACTGGACTGTCTGGCCCAAGGGGTCCGATCCACCTCCTAAACCCTGCTCTATGCCACCACCTACGGCGAGATCGTGCGGAACGAGCAGCCCTTTCTGCCAAGCGATGTGATCCCGGCGGCAGTCCAGCCCGCCCCCAATTTCGTGGGTCGTGTCCAGGCTGCCACCCGAACTTATCGAGCCAAACCGGAGTTCCGGCACCTACCTCTGCATGAATCGTGTACAACTGACCATGGGGTTTTCACCCTCAATCACAGCCCCGATCCGCGCCGGATCATCAACGGGGTTGCTCAGGTCACCGACGCTGACAACGTCAAACAACATGCCTACACCCACCAAGCCCTCTGAACGAGAGCCGGTCCCTCTGGGATCTCCCCTAGATCCGCGCCTGTTGCTCCATCCCATCACCTCCGGCTCCCTGACCATCGTCAAGGGGCACCAGGGAGCGGCAGGGCTGATCCTAGACAGACACTTCACCGCCGATCTGGTGCTATTTGGAGGAGCTGTGGGGGTTTCCATCGATCGAGATACGGAACAGGTGATCCCCATAGGCCCGGTGATCCTGGTGCCCCCTCGTTCCTATCTGGAGAAACAATGGGCCTTTCGACGGCGGGTGTACTGGCTCAACTGGCAACAACAGATCACGGAGGCTTATCCCGCAGGACGACGGGCGGAGATCTTGATCTCGCGTCTATCGGAACAGTTCTCGCGGGAGCAGATCCAGCCCCTATCCGATCAGATCCTGGCTAAGTTGGTGGGGGTCTCCCCGGCGGAGGTGGCCTTGGCGCGGGATCCGGACTGGGCCTTACGGGCCTAAGCTTGGCTCGGGATCTGGTAGCCACACCTACCGCTGTCTCAGGTGCGCAAGGTATCTTAAGAAAACCCGGATCGTTAGCCTGAGTTGATCGGCGTCATGCTCACTCCCCCTGTCCTTACCCTCAACCATGTTCACAAGATCTATTCCAATGGCACGATCGCGCTCCAGGATATGAGCATGACCGTGCAGGAGTCCCAGTTTGTCAGTCTGGTGGGACCCTCTGGGTGTGGCAAGAGTACGGTGCTGCGGCTCGTGGCGGGCCTGGGTCAGATGAGCTCGGGGGAGCTGGTGTGGGGCGAGGAGCGGCAACCCACCAACCCCAATACCCTGTCCTATGTGTTCCAGGAGCCTACCCTGATGCCCTGGGCCACGGTGATGGATAATGTGCATCTGCCTTTGAAATTAGCCGGGATCTCCAAGCGAGAGGCGGAGTTGGATATCCGGGAGGCTTTGCGACTGGTGGATCTGAAGGGGACCGAGCGGGCCTATCCTCGGGAGCTATCGGGGGGGATGAAGATGCGGGTCTCCATTGCTCGTGCCCTGGTGACTAAACCCTCGATCTTGCTGATGGATGAGCCGTTTGGGGCTTTAGATGAGATCACCCGCAGCAAGCTGAACAGTGATCTGCTGGATCTGTGGAGTCAGAAACGGTGGACGATCCTGTTTGTGACCCACAACATCTATGAGGCGGTGTATCTCTCCAATCGAGTGGTGGTGATGGCGGCGCGGCCCGGTCGAGCGGTGGCGGATGTCCAGATCAAGGCTCCCTATCCAAGGACGGAGGAGTTTCGTACCTCACCCCTTTACAACGAGTATTGCCGGGAGGTGTGGTCCCACCTGTCTCGGGCCATGCATGGCGATCCACTCGCCTCTAGCCACTGCCTCTAGCCACTGCCTCTAACCGCTCGATGGCTTTCTCTATCCGGGCAAACTGGGTTTGGAGATCTGGGTTGATCATTTCATCTCCGATACAGTGAACGTTAAGTTGAGAATAGTATCACTCAACTCTCTGCCCAGATCGACCCTCAACCATGCCCAAGCTCGGACTACAGCTGCGTCTTTTGGTCTCTCACCTGGTCGTGATGGGCGTGGGAGTAGGAGCTCTCGTGATCGTCGGTCGCATCACCTCCCCTCGCTTCTTCGTTACCCACCTGGAGCAAATGGAGATCGGGCGGGTCAACCTGCGGCTGGTGCGGACGGAATTGGTGCAGGGGTTCGAGCTGGCTTGGAGCAAAGGGGCCACCTGGTCGATGCTATTGGGCTTCTCCACCGCTGCGGGTCTCGGCTATTGGGTCTCCCGACGGATCAGCACTCCCCTCAAGGAGATTGAGGAGGTCTCCCGCCAACTGGCTGCCGGAGATCTGGACTCCCGCGTGCCCGCCAACGACATCTGGGAGCTGGATCGGTTGGGACAGAGCTTCAATCACATGGCCCAGAGCCTCCAGGATGTGGAGCAGCGACGGCGGGAACTGATCGGGGATCTGAGTCATGAGCTGCGCACTCCTCTCACGGTCCTGGAGGGGTATCTGGAGGGGGTCGCCGATGGCACTGTAGATCCCACCCCGGAGACTTTTGCTCGTTTAAGTTTAGAAACCCGGCGACTGCGGCGATTAGTGGACGATCTACAAGAACTCTCCAAAGCGGAGGCCGGACATCTGCCCCTCGATCCACACCCCTTCTCCCTGGTGCCACTGCTGAAACGGACGGTGGAACGATTGGCAACCCAGATCTCAGAGTCGGGACCCGAGCTGATCCTGGAGGTGTCTCCCGATCTACCCATGGTGTTGGCGGATCCGGATCGCGTGGATCAGATCCTGCTCAATATCATCGGCAATAGTATTCGCTACACGGAGCAGGGAGAGATCTGGGTGCGGGCTTGGGTGGAGGCGCGGCGGATCTGGATCGCGGTGCAGGATACGGGCTGTGGCATTGCTCCCGCGGATCTGCCCTATGTGTTCGAGCGGTTCTGGCGAGCGGATCGCTCCCGTAGTCATACCTCAGGGGGTTCGGGGATCGGGTTGGCCATCACGCGGCGATTGGTGGAGCTACAGGGGGGACGGATCGAGGTGGAGAGCCAAGTAGGGGTGGGATCCACCTTTCGCTTCTGTTTACCGATGGCACCGCTGCGGATGCTGTAGAGGGAGCACGGGATCTGATCTGGCAGGATAAGCTGGAGTGTCAGCAGTTCCACAGGCTCATTGATCGGTGTATCTCAGATCTCTCCATCTGCGTTACTTTCGCAACTATCAGGATCAGGCCATCCAGTTTGCCTGTCCCAAGACGATCCTGGTGGGCAACAATGCTCAGGGCAAGACCAACCTGATCGAGGTGGTGGAACTGCTCGCCACCCTCAAGTCCCGCCGTTGCACGCGAGATCGGCAGTTAGTTCACCATGACTCCCCTCAAGCCGGGATCGCGGCCACCATCGAACGACTGGGGATCGAGCATGATCTGAGCTGTGTGTTGCGGGAGAGTGGTCGGCGGACATTTCAGATCGATGGTCAAACGATCCGGCGGCAATTTGATTTCTTAGGCCAGATCAATGCGGTGTTGTTTTCCAGTCTCGATCTGCAGCTGGTGCGGGGGGGACCGGAGCACCGTCGGGATTGGTTGGATGATGTGTTGGTGCAGTTGGAGCCGGTATATGCCCATCTGTTGAGTCAGTACAAACGGGTGTTGAAACAACGCAATGCCGCTTTGAAGTCGCGCCGAGAGCGCTCGATCTTAGCAGAGAAAGTCCAGGCTTATGTGACAGAGGATCTGCAGATCCAGGCCACTTTGCCAAAGACAACGTCAGATCATTGGGACAGCTCAGAACTGGCGGTTTGGGATGCGGAGTTAGCCACCCATGGCAGTCGAGTGATGCGGCGGCGGGCTCGTTTGCTGGAGCGCTTAGGTCCCCTAGCGGATCGGTGGCATCAGGCCATCAGTGGGGGACATGAGACCCTCACCCTCAGTTACAAACCCCAGGTGGAGCTGTCGGATCCTCAGGCAGATGCGGAGACGGTGCAGGTGCAGATGTTGGCCGAGATCCGGGCTAAGGCAGCGGCAGAGTCTGCCTATGGCAGCACCCTGGTGGGACCTCATCGGGATGATGTGGAGATGACCATCAATCAAACCCCAGCCAAGACCTACGGATCTCAAGGACAACAACGGACCTTAGTGCTGGCGCTCAAATTGGCGGAGCTGGAGCTGATCGAGCAGGTGTTAGGTGATCCGCCCTTGTTGTTGCTGGATGATGTACTGGCGGAGCTAGATCCCCATCGTCAGGATCAACTGCTGGATGCGATTCAAGATCGGGTGCAGACCTTGGTGACGACGACTCACCTGGGGAGTTTCGATGCCCGCTGGTTGGCTTCCGCTCAGATCTATGAGGTCAGTCAGGGACACCTCTCTCAGAGCCCAGCTTCATCCTCAGCGGCGACGGTACCCCGATCTCACCTCAGGGATCCACGTCATGGCCCCGATCGGGATTACTCTGAGATGTAGAGATATGGCGTTCTGCTCCAGAGATGAGGGCTG
>CAYSEO010000104.1:0-267 GCA_964429885.1 uncultured bacterium | reverse complement strand
GGACTGCTCTGGACCCAGGATCCCTTTCGAAGGAGATGAGAGCCCACCCTAAGCTGCTAAGAGATATGGCGCTTCGCTCAAGAGATCAGAGATCTGTGTTACAACTTGCAACAACGCTCTCACAGGGAGACCCCTCCCCCGCTATTCTAGGCGTGGCAAACGCTCTAGCATCCTCAGCCTCAGGATCGCGGCGGGGCAAAGCGTTTATGATGTCTGATTTAATGCACTTTTGAGAAACCAACGGAGATTTAGACAGCGATGGGTATT
>CAYSEO010000103.1:0-13174 GCA_964429885.1 uncultured bacterium | reverse complement strand
CGGGGCGTAGCGCAGTTTGGTAGCGCACCACTTTGGGGTAGTGGGGGTCGTGGGTTCAAATCCCGCCGCTCCGATCTTGCTAGGGTCTGTCTAAATAGATATCCGGAGGCTGTTCTGACACCAGCCTGTCATATCACATATCATTAGTTATCTTATCTAGCTAGGACACAGAATCCTCTTGAGACCCTTGATGGATTCCATTCACGTCATCTGAACCCTTCGACGCTAAGTTGATCACAATGCTCTTGGTCACTCCCAGGTTAAACACCTCAGCGAGCCTTTCCCGAAACTCAGCTGGTGTGTCAGCAACCCATGGATTCGAGACGGTATACCCTTCACCTGGCATATAATCTACGTCATAGTCTTCCGTTCCACCTGGTTCATAGTAGGATTTCTTTAGGAAATTTGGCATCTTCTCTTCTTGCGGTTGAATTGACACGGGATACGGAGTATTGCGTCGATTTTCGGGATCGTAATTCCGAATATCAACGCCATGGACTAATGCCAGCAGAGTTCTGTGTTGTCCAATCTGGAGTTCACGCACACTGGTACGAAATCCGAAGTGGATCTCGGACAGACCCAGCGATGGGTTCTTAGAGAAACAATGAAATCTTTGCGTGAGGAGGGGATTTTGAGGATTTGCGAAGTAGAAATGTTCTGATACATGCTCCCGCAGTGCTGCGAGTGTCTCCTGGATCGAAACCTTGTTCTCGTTAAGTACGATGATGTCTGCATTCGTTGACTCAGCAATCGAACAAACAAAACGGGTCAGATCTTTCTTGTTTACATTCCAGAAGACGATTTGCAACAACCTTTAAGATCCTTTTACTGAGTTAGCGTACAGGAGTCACAAGCCCATGACTCCAACCACAGATTGTAGCGCTAGGGCTGAACGCACTCTAGTGAGGGAGTCTGACAAGAATGGTTGTTCGATAATCTGTTCAGATCCCCTCGTTCGTAACCCGGAATTGCATCTGACTTTGACCACTGGCGGAGTAAGTGTCGTTGGCCATATCCAAAGTGATCAGCTGAGATTGGATCTGATTGGCCCCTCGACAGGTGACATCTAAGGCATCCCGTCCTGGCAGCCCCTCGATGCTATCGGCAGAGGTGTCATCCGCATCCCCCCGATCACAGAGCAGCACCGGGGCCGAGGTAGAAGCGATCTCGAAGGTTTGCTCTGCATCAAAGAAAGTGGCCTCATCTCCTTCCACCGCCCGATTCCTCTGCACGATCACCACATTGTCATAGAAGCGAGCGTTGCTGGTGGCCTGATCGATCTCCACCCGATCCGCAAAGATCAAGGTGGGGCGAGAGATATCCTCCCGAGCTTCTGGATCTTGAAACCGACGAGCTAACCAATCCCCATCGATCTGCTGGATCTCCACATTGCCCGTTAGGGTGACCAGTTCTGGGGTGATGGTGGCCTCCTCCGACTGAGCCCGACGCCCCTTTTGGATAAACTCCACATCGTCTGAGAACTCTGAGATCTCCGTCCGAGAGTTATAGACCAAACGGCTGGCCCGCACCTCCGTATCCGCTCGCCGTAGCTCATCGGTCATAGACGCCGCCTCTCCAGCTGGGGCCTCAGCCTCGGAAAGTTGGGTGTAGATGACATCCTGTTCAAACAGAAAGATCTTGTCCTTGTGATTGCCCTCTAACTGCGCCGCCTCTAGAACTCGGGTCGGGTTATTTCTGGGCTCCTCCAGAGTCACCCCACCGCTGAGGATGCTCTGGGATTCCCGGCGCCGGTAACTGCCCTGGGGAGCCTTGATCACGGTCTCGCCCTGCAGGATCTCCAGATTTCCCTGACCTTGGGCGATCTGGGTGTTGCGGTCATAGTCGAGCTGATCAGCCACGATGGTGACCTCTTGGTCCTCCTCGGACGGCTGAGCTTGCGCCAGGGAAACATCCGCGAGGAGCTCATCGGCAACCCCCTCAGGATTGCCCTCAGAGTTCTTCTCCTGGAGGATCACCCCACCTAAGAGGTTGCTCTGGCCCGCCTTGCGATTGTAAAGACCATTGGGAGATCGGATCTCCAAACCCTTCTCTTGGATCAGTAGGTTGCCTGTCCCTTCCGCTACCTGAGATAACCGATCGTAGCGCAGGGTATCAGCAGAGATCACGGTGGACTGGGGATCAGCGGCGACGGTCTGCAGGGTGGCTCTAGCTTCGTCGGCATTGGCGGGGGTCAACACCGGCTCGCTGCCTTCAGGTAACACCACTAGCTGCCCCTGTTCCGCCATCATCTGGGCGAATTTGAAGTTAAAGGATCCTCTTTGCCCAGCTAGGAGCATCGTCTCATCGGTGAGGGTGAAGGGGGAGGGCACATCGATCTCCTCCTCAGGGGTCACCTTCAAGGCCTGGGTCAACAGTTGACTGCCATCCCCATCCAAAACCTGGACATTCTCCTTCAGCAACAACTGATCGACAGCAGCATCATAGCGAGCCTCGCCAGCCTCCCACTGCATCTGCTCCCGTTGGTCGAAGAAGATCTCCCCTTCCTCATCCTCACTGGGATCGCCATAGAATAAACCATTGGCTCCCTGTTCAAACACCTGTTGGCCCGACTCCATCTTCACCTGCTCCGAGAGCAAGCGCCAGCGGGGTCGCCCCTTCTGTTTGCCGATCAGATCTACGGAACGACTGACTACCGGGGGCTTAGTCTCATCCACTGGCTCGACGACCTCCTCCTCGATCTGCCAGGAGAGGCCCCAGAACACCAGGCCAGCGATAGCGGAGGTGCTCAAGATCGCGATCAGAGTGGTTGAGTTGAGGAATCTCATCCTTTTGTCCTTCGCAGGTGTAGCAGCAGAGGTCCATTCTCTTTAGTCTAGAGAGTAGCTTACTGTGGTTGACCCGCTAGCTCCTGCGGATCGCCGCAGACTTGGTACCTGGGTTGACAGGCGAAGAGAGATGGAGTCCAGTACAACGACTCTATCCAGATCTGGTCTCTGGACGAGTCTATCTCCAACCTAGGAGCAGATACTCCTGAACCGATCTCCCCCTTTGAAGGAAAATAACCGTCTCAACAGAGGAGCCAGGGAGCGGGTTGAAGAAGGGGCCTCTACATATATCGTGTCATCTGTACCCGGTAGCGCCCCTTTTGGGTCTCCATCACCTCCTCGATCTGCAGCCGACCGCGACCCCGAATCGTGATCAGATCTGTGGGCTCCACTGTATGACTGGGTTGGGTGATCGTCTTCCAATTCACCCGCACATCCCCCCGCTCGATCTCATCCACCATCTTGCTGCGAGACATGCTGAAGCCCGCCGATCCCACGGCATCCAATCGCATAGACGCTTCCACAGAGGTGATCGATTTGGTCTTCGGAGGACGAACCTTGAGCTGATCTAAAGGGATGGGCTGCACCTTAACGGACACCGTTCGCACCTGAGTAAGATGTATCTGTAAAAACTCCACCATCTCCGGGACGACAATGGCCTGAGCCCCTCGCTCCCCCAAGACCAAAATATCCCCAGTCTTCTCCCGTACGATCCCCGTGCCCAACAGAGCCCCCATAAAATCTCGATGACTGGCGGGATCAAACAGAAAGTTGCCCTGAATGTCGATGGCGGCCAACTCCACCGCCGACTGATCCGGGACCACCTCCGGGCGACCCAGGGCTAACCGCTGCCGTTCTGCCTGAGGATAGCCGCCCCAGGCAACCGTCTCCACCTCGGTCAAGGGCTGCAAGCGACCCATGGCCTCCGTGATCTCGGGGGGAGAGAGAAAGTCGGAGCAACACACCTGCCAGGTTTTAAGGGACTGTTCCGCCAGATCCAGGATCCGGGCCAGGGATTCTCGGTGCTCCACACCCTTGAGCAGATCTTCGCGAGGCAACATAGGCAAGTTCAGGAGAGAGGGAATAGGGGGCTGATCGCTTCTACTTAATTTTGGTATGTACCCGAACAATATGCATGTGTTCGTCCCCAAAAGTAGTAGAGATTTTACGCTCTACCAGGGATGCCTAGTGCTATCCCATGGGTAGAACTCGCCACTGTCATCTAAAGTAACACTGTTGATGCTGTTGATGACATTGCACCTGTGCTCTCGGGGCAGGTCATAAGTAGATCAGCAAAACCGTTTATACAGACTATAAGTCGTATGTCAATGTGATTTTGCCGATCCACTTAGTCCATGACTTTACAATATCTCCGGCTCTAACGCTGTCATTGCCTGAGCTGCAAGCTTCGCAAGTCCATCTTAGGTGCTGGCAAAAAGCGTCCACTACTTTGCTAGCAGTCTAACCTTGGGAGTGCTATCCCTAGAGGATCCTGGGCGTTTTCATGTTTTGCGAGTATAATCAATGCTCAATCTGGCCAGGTCGAGATTCAGATCGAGCAGATCCTGAATTCTCAGGTCGTTTTGTAGTGAGAGATACGATGAAATATACATTCGAGATCCTGGGGGTGCTACCGCTCCTGCAGCTGTTCAACCATCAGCAGACTCTGCGGCAGTCCTCAGTGAGTCGGGGGGTGGAGTATATTGGCTGCCATCACTGCACCCTGGACGCTTTTCTGGCCCCGATCGAGGGCATGAGCCATAAACAGGAATGGGATCTGGATCGATTGGTGCAGACGGTGATCGAGTTCTGGATGACCCATCCGGAGAATATTCAACTGTGGAAGCATCGGCTGGATGCCGCCAGTGGAGATACGGTGTTAGTGGCTCGCGTCGGTCATCTTCAAGCCCTCCGACAGGAGTTTGAGTGGATGTTGGGGCTGCGCTCCTGATCCTCTGATCCTGTCCCCACCTCCGATTCGTCCCGCAATCCTGCTCTAGGTTGGCGGCGGCGAGTAGGATCAGGGAGGAGAGTAGAGATCGGGGTGCCCCACATGTCGAATCGGCCCAGTTGGAGACGGATCGCCCTCAATGGCCTCACCCTAGTGGCGGCGCTGTTGGCCAGTGTGATCTTACTAGGTAGCTGGTTTCAGCCCTCTCCCCAAACTCAGCTGGATCTGTTTCAGGTGGATCTGGCCCTACAGGCCTCCCGTACCCTAGATAATCCCGACTATCAGGATCTGGCCCGCCCGTTATTGGGTGATGATGTCTTCAATCAGGCCACCCAGCGCTATCAGAAGACGATCGAGAACCTGGAATCCCGTCTACAACAGATCCAGGAGCGATCGGAGAGCTCTCCACCGGCTCAGTTGGCAACGGATGAGCTGACCAGCTTAGATCCTCAGGATCCGAGTCTGATGCAGCAGACCACGAAGTTGACAGCCGAACTGGACGAGATCCGGCTCAGTGCCGGGGTTCTGTTGGCCTATCAGGATCAGGTGAAGGCGGCCTTGGAGCAATGGGACACCATCAACACCGATCGCTATCGAGAGACCACTGCGGTATTGGAGGGACTGTGGGGAACGCCCCGTCGGATCCTGCCAGAGGCTGAGATGAAGCTCCGGGAGGGATTAGAGGGGTGGTTTGAGGCCACAGCTCTACAGCGGTTATTCGGGTTGCAACAGCGGGCGGATGCCCTCAATACCCTGACCCAATCCCAGGAGCAGGCAGCGATCTCGGCTCTCCTCAAGCTAGCTTTGGTGGGGGGTGTCCCGTTGGTGGGGATCCTGCTGGGCTCAGTGATCCTAGTGATCTGGTTGGTGTGGAGTCTTTGGCAGAAGCAGAGTCTGGTGGGTCCGGTCTGGCAGGTGCCCTGGCAGGGGGTTGAGGTCCAGGGGGTGTTGACGGGCTGGTTCTTTAGCTTCCTGATCCTGGGCTGGGTGGTGCCTCAGGTGTATACCTCGGCGCTGCGGCTGAATGCGGGGGAGCTCAACTACTGGCAACAGGCGATGTCATTGTTGCTCACCTATGTCAGTGAGGCGTTGGTGGGATTGGGACTGATCTACGCTGTGGTGCGCCAGTATCGGCCTTTGGATAGCGATCTGTTCCGGGTGCGGTTGTTTGATGGCTGGCTGCTGTGGGGTCTGGGGGGCTATGGGGTGGCCATGCCGGTGGTGTTGGTGGCCTCAGCCTTATCTCAGTGGTTGTTGCCGGAGTCTGGCGGCGGTAACCCGATCCTGCCGATCATCTGGGAGAGCCAGGGGTGGGCGCCTCGGATCCTGTTCCTGATCGTGGTCTCCGTCTGTGCCCCCGTGTTTGAGGAGATCCTGTTTCGGGGGTTCGTGTTTCCCTATCTCAGCCGGGTAATGCCCATGGGGGGAGCTCTGGTGATCAGTGGCCTGTTGTTCGCCACAGCTCACCTTAACTTCTCCGATCTGTTACCCCTAACGGTGTTGGGGATCCTGCTGGGGATCAGTTATAGCCATAGTCGTAATCTGTTGACACCGATCCTGCTCCATAGCTTCTGGAACGGTGGAACGTTGTTGACCCTCCTCGTCCTGGGGGGTAATGCTTGATCCTGTTGCTGAGGACAAGCTGATAGCGCTGACCCGTTATCGGTTGACCCCTGGGTCGTCTCATGAGCTGGGATTGGGATTTGGCAGGCTAGGGCAGAAGTCAATCCTCCCTGGCCTGCTCAGCCACCAAGACCTCTAGCTCAGGATCTCCCCGCAGCAATCCTGTGGTGTAGACCGTGTACACCTTGCCCGCCCGAAACTCCAGATCGTACCCTTCCAACAATCGCCCTAGCTGCACTTTGCCTGTGGCGATCTGATCGGTTTCTGGCACCTCGGACTCGGGAAAGTTGATCTCCCGCAGCTCCAGAGTCTTAAAGCCCGGATCGAACGGCACATAGTCTGAAGCCTGGCCATACTCCAACACCGGCACATGGATCTGTTCCAAGGCATCGGTCCACTGCACCATGGGCACATCGGGCACCACATGGACAAATCGCACCAAGGCCCGATCGAACACTGGGGGTTGATCATCATCCAAAACCACCACAGACACCCGCGAGGGCATGCCCACCGCCATAACGGTGAAATACTCCTGCTGAGACAGATCTGCATAGGCCGTTGCCACCAGATCGATGTCTGAGAGGGAGTCATTCCCTAAGCCTCGGTTCTGCAAGGAGATGCCCAGATCATACTGCCCAGCTGCCATCCTCCGGTAGGAGGTCATCATGCCGAAATAGAGGGTGCTACTGATCCCCTCGGCCCCCTCTCCAGCCAGCACCCCTAGGGCCGAGGATCCCGGCGAGGCATGCAACATTCTGACATAAACCTCATCCGCCTCCGCTGCTGCCGAAGGGGGTGAGATCGAGCATCCTGATAAACTTGCGGCAACTCCCCCTACCCCAATGAGTAGGGCGGCAGCGCCGATCACGCTGTTACGAATGGCCATGGATCCACTCCACACTCCTCACTCAGGGAACATCAACCCGGACCTGACTTGAGTAAGAGGTCGTCTGGCTGGGCGATGGATCCCCACTCCTGCTCCTACTTTTACTCTAATCCAACCTGGAACGCCAGAGTGTTAAGCAGATCCGACACCGATTACGCCTCGTTCAAGGCCGCGATCCCAGGCAACTCCTTGCCCTCTAACAACTCCAGGCTAGCCCCACCCCCCGTCGAGATATGGCTCATCTGAGCGGCCAGACCCACTTTCTCCACGGCAGCCACAGAGTCACCCCCACCGATGATCGTGATCGTTCCCGTCTTGGTTAGATCTGCCAGGGTGCGAGCCACCGCCTCCGTACCGGCAGCAAACTTCTCAAACTCAAACACTCCCATGGGTCCATTCCAAACCACAGACTTACAATCCTGGAGCGTGGCCTGGAAGGTTTTGACAGATTCAGGACCAATATCCAAGCCCATCCAGCCCTCGGGGATCCCAGAGACCGGCACCGTCTGAGCATTGGCATCCTTATCAAACTGATCCGCCACCACCACATCCACCGGCAACAGCAGCTCCACCCCCCGATCCTGGGCCTTCTGCATCAGGGACTTGGCCAGCTCCAATTTATCCGTCTCCACCAGGGATTTTCCGGTGCCGATCCCTTGGGCCTGATAGAAGGTGAAGATCATACCCCCACCCAGCAGTAGCTTGTCCACCTTCTCCAGCAGTGTCTCGATCACCCCGATCTTGCTGGAGACTTTTGAGCCGCCGATGATCGCTGCCAGGGGCCGCTGCGGATTGTTGATCGCTCCCGAGAGGAACTGCAATTCCTTCTCTACTAGATATCCAGCGACGGAGGGGTTGAGATGGGCGGTGACCCCAGCTGTGGAGGCATGAGCCCGGTGGGCGGTCCCGAAGGCGTCGTTGACGAACATGTCTGCTAGAGATCCCAGTTGCTTAGCGAACTCTGGATCGTTGGCCTCCTCCTGCTGATGGAAGCGGACATTCTCTAACAGAGCCACCTGACCATTCTGCAGTTGAGCCACCACAGCCTCCGCTGGTGCTCCCACACAGTCCTCGGCAAAGCTCACGGATTGCCCCAGCAGTGCCTCTAGGCGCTGGGCCACCGGCAGCAGGCTGTTCCCCTCCCGCTTCAATGTGATCTCGCCGGTCTCCTTGTTCTTACTGATGGGACGACCCAGGTGGCTGGTGAGGATCACCTTGGCTCCCCCCTGGGTGAGGGCCTGAATGGTGGGTATGGCCGCCCGGATGCGCGTGTCATCGCTGATCCGTCCGCCATCGAGAGGAACGTTGAAGTCAGCCCGCACCAGGACCTTCTTGCCCGAAAGATCGGCACCGGATGCAATCAGATTCGCCAATGTCTGTTTGGGCATGACCGTCGCTCCTTACCACAGCGCTTCTTAAGATTTCCTTTGGATCTTACCAGGCAGGGTTCCCCCCAACGTTATGGATTCCCGGACGACTCCAGATCGGAGTGGGGCCGATCCGGATCGATCGTCTCATCCGGATCAGTTGCGGTGTGGGCGCCATTCTGCTGCGGATCGGTGGGATCGTTGGGGGGAGGGGTGGGATGTTCCAGAAAGGATCCCATGCGCCGGAATTTCTCGTAGCGAGCCTCTCGCAGTTGGCGGCGGCTGAGGCCAGAGAGCTCTTGGAGAGTATGGAGCAGGGCCTGTTTTAAGGAGCGGGCGGTCTCCAAGGGATCCTGATGGGCGCCTCCTAGGGGCTCCGGAATGATCTGATCGATGATCCCCATCTCTAGTAGATCCTGAGCGGTGATCTTGAGGGCATCCGCAGCCTGAGCAGCGGCCTTCTTGGCGTCCTTCCAGAGAATGGCGGCACAGCCCTCCGGAGAGATCACGGAGTAGACCGCATGTTCCAGCATCAGCAACCGATCGGCGACACCAATGGCCAAGGCCCCTCCGGATCCCCCTTCCCCGATCACGGTGGAGATGATCGGCACCTCAAACCGGAACATCTCCTGTAGATTGACAGCGATCGCCTCCCCCTGACCCTGCTCCTCCGCCTCCATACCGGGGTAAGCTCCAGGGGTATCGATGAAGGTGAGGATCGGTAAGCCAAACCGATGGGCGTGATCCATCAGTCGCAGGGCCTTGCGATAGCCACTGGGGTTGGGCATCCCGAACCGGCGAGCGATATTGTCCCGCGTATCCCGTCCCTTCTGATGACCGATCACCAACACCGAGATCCCCTCCAGCTTGGCCAAGCCCCCCACCAGGGCCGGATCATCCTCCCCATGCCGATCGCCGTGGAGCTCAAACCAGCTATCACACATGGCCTGGATATAGTCCAGGGTGCTGGGGCGACTGGGATGACGAGCCACCTGTAACCGCTGCGCCCGCGTCAGATGGCGAAAGATCTCCCGGCGTAGCTCGGCGGCTTTTGTCTCCAGCTGCTGGATCTGCTCAGCGGCATCGATCTGATTGCTCTCTGCTAGGGAGCGGATCTCCTCGATCCGTTTCTCCAGATCAGCCACCGGCTTCTCGAAGTCCAGCAACAGGCGTGGGGAGGGCTTGGTCATACCAACAGGGGAAGGCGTGCATCTCTCTCAAGTGTCGCATGAGCTCACCGTAGCGCACGACCCGCCCCGGTTTTGAAGGGATCTACACCGGTCAGAACTTATACTGGAAGTCAAGTGCTCATCTCCTCACCCCCCACTGTGATCCAGATGACTAAACCCACCACCCCTGAGGGACTACAGATCAATGCTCGCTACCGCCTACAGGAGGCTATTGGCGGGGGTGGCATGGGTGAGGTGTTTCGAGCCATCGACACGGCCATGTTCGATCGAGTGGTGGCGGTTAAGGTCCTGCGGCAGACCCTGGGGGGGGAGGCTAAGGCCCAAGCCCTACTGAGACAACGATTTTATACCGAGGCTCAGATCAGCACCCTCT
Source organism: uncultured bacterium (assembly GCA_964429885.1). GTDB lineage: Bacteria > Cyanobacteriota > Cyanobacteriia > Thermostichales > Thermostichaceae > CAYSEO01. Next base: position 2,998 of record CAYSEO010000103.1, on the reverse strand, counting down.
TAGGAGATCATCCCAACATCATCAAGATCCTGGATTGTGGGGTGGATCATGCCCAACAGATGTATCTGGTGATGGAGTTTCTGGGTCAGCCCCCTCTGGCGGGGATGAATCTGGAACAGCTGATCGATACCCAGGGACCCCTGAGTCCAGGTCGGGTGGTGCGGTTGGCCCAACAGATCTGTGCGGGTTTGCACTATGCCCATGGGTTCCAGCAGGAGGTGAATGGCCAGCCGATTCGGGGGGTGATCCATCGGGATCTGAAGCCCAGCAATATCTTTGTGCTACAGGATCCCACCCTGGGTATCCGTGGGGATCGTGTGAAGCTGTTGGACTTTGGGGTGGCCAAGATCGTCAGTGATATCACCATCACCCTGGGCACGGGCATGATGGGGTTTGTGGGCACGCTACAGTACTCCTCCCCGGAACAGTTACGGGGTCGAGCTTTGGATCCTCGTTCCGATGTCTACTCCCTGGGGATCATTCTCTATCACATGTTGACCGGGCAGTTGCCCCTGAGGCCGGATACGGATTCCATCTGGGCTTGGATCGAGGCCCATGCCACGCTGCCCCCGACGGAGATCCATCGCCTAGATCTGCCTCATCAGGTGCCGGATGTGTTGGCTCGGGTGGTGATGACCTGTCTCAATAAGGATCCCGATCAACGCTTTCAGTCCATGGAGGTGCTGAGTCGCTATCTGGGTCAGGCCTGGCAGGTTTACCGACGGGAGAAACGTCTGAGCCAAGCGGAGCCCGGCGATCAACCGTTACCCCACTCCCGCTTTCGATCTCCCCCTCGATCTCATCCCCCTGGGGAGGCCGTCCCCCACCCCGCCCCGCCTCCGCCCCCCGCCTCTGCCGATCCAACACCGCCGCCGACCTATCCCCAAAGCCCCGCCCCGACACCTGCAGAGACTCACCCTTTAACCCAAGCGGATCAGCCATGGCGTCTACCGGTTCCCCCTGGGGTGCTCTTGCTGGGGTTGATCGGTTTGGTTCTGAGTGGATTCGGGATCCAATGGGCACTGCAGAGTCTGACCCAGGTGCCTGATCCTGATCCACAACCGACGCCTGCCCCGATATCTACTGCGGTCCCGCCCCCCACCCCCACTGCGACACTGACACCCCGATCGACCCTGGTGCCTCATCTCAGATCCACCCCTGCCCCTAACCCCAGTCCCTCCCCGCCTTCTCCTGCACCCACGGTCGAGATCTCTCCAGAGACTCCAGAGACACCAGAGCTCCCCAATGCTTCACCGGCTCCGCTGGCCCCTCCCCCTCGTTTGTCTGAGTTTCAAGCTCGCCTGGACAACGCAGTGAGCACTCGGGACTGGGACCAGGCCCTCACGATCCTGGATGAGATGATCCAGACCTTTCCCAGCCAGTCCGCCCGATTACTGGACTATCGAGAACAACTGCTGGATCTACGAGCGCCCTCAACTCCCCTGCCTCCCAGCCCAACTCCCACTCCCACCCCGGTTGTGACGCCCACCGCAACCCCTACACCGATCCCAACCCCCACTCCGATCCCGACTCCCACTCCTACACCGATTCCAACTCCCACCCCGATCCCCACTGATCCCTGTGTGGCTGAGTTTTTGAATTTAGGGATCTCCTTGGAAACCGCTCGGCAAGAATGTCAGAACTCATCAGGGTTTGCCACAGATCCCTGCATTCGTAACCTATTGGACCTAGGGGTTTCCTTAGAGAACGCTCAGCAGGAGTGTCGTTCTAACTAGAGCCCAGGCTGCTGTTATGGAAAGGAGTGGAACTATCGATCCCTGGGGCAGATAGGCGCCAGAATCTATACTGGAGGCGATCCCATTGCTGAACGGTGCCGTCATGACTGAGACCGGGTCCAGGGGACGACTGATCAATAACCGCTATCGCCTCCAACAATCTATTGGTAGCGGCGGCATGGGAGAGGTCTATCGGGCGACCGACACCCAGCTGGTGGAGCGGGTGGTAGCTATTAAGCTGCTCCGACTCAACATCACCGGGGATCCGAGGATTCAGGAGCAGCTGCGGCAGCGATTTCGCAGTGAGGCCCATGTCAGCGCCCTGCTAGGGGATCATCCCAATATCACCAAAGTGCTGGACTTTGGCCTGGATCACGATCAGATGTTTCTGGTGATGGAGTTTCTAGGGCTGCCGCCGTTGAAGGGGATCGGCTTGGATCGATTGATCCATAAGGGTCCGATCGATCCCATGCGAGTGGTGCGGTTGGCCCAACAGATGTGTGCGGGGCTGCACTATGCCCATAGTTTTGATCGAGAAGTGAACGGCTTTCGGATCCGAGGGGTGATCCACCGTGACATCAAGCCCAGCAATATCTTCATCGTCCGAGATCCTACCCTGGGGATGCGAGGGGAGACCATCAAGCTATTGGACTTTGGAGTAGCCAAGATCCTCAGCGATATCGATGTCACCCTAGGCACGGGCATGATGGGGTTTGTCGGTACCATTCAATACTCCTCCCCGGAGCAGTTGCGAGGTAAGGTCCTAGATGCCCGCTCCGATGTCTATTCCTTGGGGGTGGTGATCTATCGCATGCTCACCGGCCAGCTGCCCCTGAAACCTGAGACTGACTCCATGTGGGCCTGGATCGAAGCCCATGCCTATCAGCCTCCTATTGATCTACAGGGGGTTAAGGCGCCTCAACCGATCCCTGAGCCCCTCTCCCAGGTGGTGATGACCTGTCTGCAGAAGGATCCCGCCGCTCGCTACGAGAATATGGAGGTCTTGAGTCGCAGCCTAGAGGATGCTTGGCAGGAGATCCGCCGCCAGAGACGGAGTGCCGCCGCAGTCTCCACCGCTCCCCCTGCCACCTCGGCGCTCCCCCCAACAGCTCCAGAACTGACCACCCCCGATCCAGAGGAGGCGAAGGCTTCTCCTCCCCCTGCCTCAGAGGAGACTGAGCTGGGCTACCCCGATCCAGAGGTGGCGCCCCCCGATCCCACCGCCCCCGGCAAGACGTACTCGCGCAACGGAGGCATCGTGC
>CAYSEO010000102.1:0-13175 GCA_964429885.1 uncultured bacterium | reverse complement strand
CCGCGTTCCTGCAGGCTGGATATAAGCCGTGTGAGCAGATCGCTCTGGCTTTGGTTGTGGCAGCCACAGAGTTTATCAAGGAGGGGCAATATCAGTTTGAGGGCCAGGGATTCTCCGCTGAGGGCCTGATTGAGTACTACGAGAAACTGCTGGATCAATACCCCATCGTCTCCATTGAGGATGGACTGGCGGAGGAGGATTGGAGCGGCTGGCAACAGCTACAGGCTCGCCTCGGATCTCGCTTACAGCTGGTGGGGGATGATCTGTTCGTGACCAACCTCACCCGTCTGCAGAAGGGGATCGACTCGAAGGCCGCTAACTCCATCCTGATCAAGCTCAATCAGATCGGCTCCTTGACGGAGACAGTGCAGGCGATCCAATTGGGGGCTCAAGCCGGGTTCCGGTCCATCGTCAGCCATCGCTCCGGAGAAACCGAGGACACCACCATCGCCGATCTGGCAGTGGCCACTCGGGCCGGTCAGATCAAAACCGGCTCCCTCTGTCGCAGCGAACGGATCGCCAAGTACAACCAACTGCTACGGATCGAGGCGGAGTTGGGGGACAACGCTGTCTATGCCGGGGCTGTGGGTCTCGGGCCCAGCGGCAACTAAGGATCCTCAGATCGGGCTTGTCGCTCCTATGGGATGATCGGCAGGCCCCTATTTGGGTTAGGTGTGATCAAGATCATGATCCTAAGGTTGAATTCAGCGCAGATCGGGTCTCTTATCAGCCGGATCTGCTTAGTTTTTTGTTTGTGTTTAGGAGCCCTGGGGATGAATGCCCACGCTTTTGAGATGGGTGCGATCGAGACACTCACCGATCGAAATTGGACCGGATCCGTATCGATGGAAAATGCCTCGGTAACCCTCACGACTATACCCGAGATCGCCCGGATTATGGAGTTCTCCTTAAGGGGATATCCCAACCTGATCTGGCAGAACCCAGATCTACTGGGGCAACTGGCGGATCCCCAACAGTCCCAACAGGGGATCTGGCGGAACTTTGGCGGAGCTAAGCTCTGGGTGGCACCTCAGTCCAGGTGGGATGCGGTGTTTGGCAATTGGCCCCCTGAGTATGAACTAGATGCAGCCCCCTGCGATCTCCATCAGATCGCTCCTGATCATCTGACACTACAAGGTCAACTCAGTCCCACCCAAGGGATCCAGTTGCGGCGTCAGATCCAGCTGGTGGATCAAGGCGCTGACTTCATCTACACTCTCTCCAACCGCTCCGATCAAACCGTCAGTTGGGGGATCTGGATGGTGTTCCAAGCCATACCGGGGGGCAAACTGTTTCTACCCGCAACCGATCGAACTCAATTCTGGCTCGATCCCCAGTTTTCCATCGACGGCGCCACAGAACCTGAGGATCTACATTTTCACAAGCAAGATCAGGTGTATGTCCTGGATCAAGCTCGTTCGATCTACAAAACCAAGCTATTCTCGATCCCCGATCACGGTTGGCTGGCCTATTGGGTGGCGGATCAGGTATTCTTTCTATTGTATGAGGCGGCTCCAGAAGCACAATATCCTGCAGGAGAGGGCAGCACTGAGATCTTTACGGATGCTGATTATATTGAGCTTGAACACATTGGTCCCCTGATCTCCATCGCCCCCGGAGAGTCTACCTCCTTGCCCGAGTCCTGGCGGATCTTGCCAGCTCCAGATCTCTCAGATCCTCACCAACAGATCACTTGGGTTCAAGCTCAGGCAGCAGCTCTTGATCCCCTCAGGATCTAAGGCTCATGAGTCTAGGTCCCAGGCAATATGAGGCCTCTGTGCAGTCTGAGTTGGGCTCAAAGGTGAATGCTTTTGCTGCAATGTTGAGCACTCGGATCGGATCACAAAACCTGTACTCTTGTGGATCGACTCCTACAGCTCCAGTGCTGACGACGTGCTAGGCCCTGGATCAGGGTGATCTAGCCTTTTTCAGTATGTTTACGACCTGCGGCACACCTCAGGATATTGCGTTGGCCTGCTTTACATGTGGAGCCTCTGTTTGCTGCTGCTGAGGCAACCCAAACCCTGCTGAGCGAACAAGTTTAATAGACAATAAGTAGATCAGCAAAAACGTTTATACAGTCTATATCGTGCGTGTCAAAGCAATTTTGCCGATCTACTTACCTTGAAGTTTAGCCGATTGAGGGGTCTCCGACATGCTCCTTAGCAAGCGGTTCAGTTAGTGATAAGCTGATACGCGATACTACTGATCCATGAGGCAGATGGGTAAATGGATATCTCTCTCTTTGCCTGGTTAGTGATACTCGGTCTCGGTTTTCCCTTCTCGGGGGTGGTGCTAGGAGAAGCCGCTACCCACTTGGAACGTCGCCAACATCCCTTAGCGCGCGGCCTCCGGTACATCCGTAACTACCTGTTGCCCTCCCTGGCCATCTGGTTGGTGATGCAGCAGTTGTTACAGATCTCCGTGGGGGGACTGAGCCAGGTGGTTGAGACCTCGACCTGGTTGGCCCTAGCCCTAGTGAGCATTGCCATGGTCAATGGGTTGCTCACAACCCAATCAGAGCCCCGAGATTGGCAGATCCATGTGCCCAACGTCTTCTTCCAGGTCATTCGAGGGGGAGTCATCCTCTCCATCAGCTATTACGTGATCACCGGGGTGTGGCAGATCGATCTGACGGGTTTGATCACGGCCCTAGGGGTCGGGTCTTTGGTGATCGCTTTGGCCCTGCAGGATACTCTCAGTAACTTGGTCTCAGGACTCCTGCTGATCTTCGCAAGACCCTTCAAAATGGGAGACTATATCGAGTTTGGGGACATCGCAGGTCGAGTCACCGATCAAAACTGGTGGTCTGTTACCATCTTCTCCTATTCTAAATGGGCTCATGTCATCGTACCCAACGGTGCCCTGGCTAAGGCAACCATTTCAAATTATGGAGAAGGGCCGATCTGGAAAGGAGTTCCTGTTAGCTTCTCCTATGATGATCCTCCCAACGATGTCATGCCTGTGCTAGACTCTCTCGTTGAAGGCATAGAGAATATTGAGACCCCTGGGTATTCCTTACCCACTGAATATGGAGACACCAGTATCAAGTATATATTATGGTTCAAGATCAGACCTCAGAATTCCTATGACGTACTTAGCCAGTTGCTTCCACGGATCTACTATGCAGCTAAACGTAACAACTTTGCCACCCCATACCCGGTAGAGATCAATTACAACCTCGATATTAAGGAAGGAATCCCTACATCAACCCCAAAAACTCAGCCTCAGCTTCAAAATCTCATTGCCTCTCTGATCCAGAAATCTCCTTGCTTTGCTGATTTGGAATCCACCGATCTGGAACAAGTGGCTCAGCAATCGGGATTACTTACCTATGGGAATGGAGAGTTAATTGTTCAAGAAAATCGACCCGACGAGGGGATCTATCTCCTGGTGAAGGGGCAGGTCCGAGTCTTTGTCACCCATGTCCAGGGTCACCCTCAGGAGATGAGCCAGCTGCATCCTGGGGATACATTCGGGGAAACCGCTCTGTTTCCAGGGGAAGTGAGTCTGGTCACGGTGATGGCCCAAGGGGATGTGGAAGTGATCGTGATTCCCGATGAGCTGATTGTGAAATTGATCCAGAACAAGCCCAGCTTCGCAACCGACATGATACAACTTATCGAAAGCGGTAAGCGACGAGCCCGCCAAGCCAAAGGTATCCTAGAGCAACCTCAGACCAATCTGAGGGATAGGCAAATTATCTAATCACTCCTCCCTAAATCTGTGTCGTCAAGTTCCCAGCAATACCGCTAAACTATTAGGGTGATCACTTACCCTTAGGCAGGATCCGGTATGCAGTGGCAGATAAAAGGGAGACAGACGGGGAGTTGGGTTGCCAGTAGCTGGCAACAGATGATGCAAAAGCTTCATCACAGCATTCCCAAGTTGCCAGGGAGACGGCTCACTCTGATCACCAAGTTACTGACCCTGCTACTGATCCTCAGTTTGGGTTCTGTGCTCGTGGTGGGATATCTCAGCTGGAGCCAGTCCCGTGGGGCCTTGACCCAAGCTATCTTTAATCAGCTGACTGGAGTGCGGGCCTCCCGAGCCTACCAGATCGAGTTGTTGTTCCAACGGTTGCGGAACCATGTGTCCACCCTCAGTGAGGATCGCATGGTAGTGGAGGCGATGGTGGAGTTTAACCGTAGTTTCCGAGAGCTGAATAGTGAGTACATTCCGCCCGAAAGAGATCAGACTCTGATGCAGTATTACACGGATAAGTTCTTCCCCCGCTTGGCGGAGAACCTCTCTGGCGATCTGGACTTCCAAACCTATCGACCCGCCTCCCAGGCCGCTCAGTATTTACAGTACTATTACATTGCAGATAATCCTAATCCTCTGGGGGAAAAAGATCGCCTCGTTGATCCAGGTGATAACAGTGAGTACAGTGAGGTTCACCAAAGATATCACCTGATCTTCCAGAACCTAATCCAAAAGTTTGGTTACTACGATCTCTTTTTGATCAATCCCAATACTGGAGATATTGTCTATTCTGTCTACAAAGAAACGGATTATGCGACGAGTCTTCATACTGGTCCCTATCAACAGAGCAACCTGGCCAGAGTGTTACAAGAGGTTCAGGAGAATCCAGAGGCGGGCTCGATTCAGATCGTCGATTTCCAGCCCTATCGTCCCTCCTACATGGCTCCCGCCGCTTTTCTTGCGGGTCCGATCTACAATGGTCCTCACCTGATCGGTGTGCTGGCCATCCAACTGCCAGTGGATGAGATCAATGCGGTCATGACAGGTAACTATAATTGGCAGGAGGAAGGCTTGGGAGAGACGGGGGAAGTCTATTTGATTGGCCCCGACTTTAGGATGCGATCGCTCTCCCGTTTCCTGATTGAGGATAAGGAGGGTTATCTCCGGTCTCTACGTTTCAGTGGGACCTCAGAACAGACCATTGAGCAGATCGATCAATTCGGCACCTCGATCCTATTGCAGCCGGTGGAAACGGAGGCCTCCCGTGAAGCCCTCAGCAGTGCAGGCATTCGCTCTGGCCAGGATTATCGCGGGGAGAGGGTGCTGAGTTCCTTTGCGCCGCTACAGATCCAGGGACTAGAGTGGGCGGTGCTAGCAGAGATCGATCTATCTGAGGCTTATGGACCGGTTCGGGAACTCCAACTGATTCTGTTCGTAGCCACCGTCATCTTGATCTTGGTGATCACGGCGATCGCGACTGTGGCTATGGAACGCCTATTGCAGCCTCTACGGATCTTGAGTCGGAAAGCTCAACAGGCCAGCCAGGCGGAGGGAGAAGTGCAACTCACCGATCAAGAGCTTAATCGGGAGTTTGAGGAGCTCTCCGGTGCCCTGCAGGGAATGGTGAAGCGGCTCCAGGATCAATCCAGCTTAATCCAACAACAGGAGCAACAGAACCGGGCCTTACTCTCGCGGGTGATGCCAGTCTCCCTAGTGGAAAAAGTTCAGATCAGTCAGGGACAACCTGTAGTGGAGACCGTTGCTCAGGCCACGGTGATCGTGATGCGGTTACCAGGGTGGCCGCTGGCGGGGGGGATCGCTGTTCTATCAGAGGTGTTGGAGCAGTTGGATGAGATCGCGGATCGTCATGAGATCGAGCGGGTTCAGTCCTTGGGGAACCGTTATCTAGCGGTGTGTGGGCTCATTCAACCCCGTGTGGATCACTATCAGCGGGCGCTGCGCTTTGCTGAGGAGGCCATGGCAGCGCTCCGGAAGCTCAGACCCCAGCACTCGTCCAACTTCGCTGTGGGAATGGCCTTGGGTCGAGTCATAGGGGGAGTCTTAGGAGAACATCAGATCACCTATGATGTTTGGGGAGATCCGGTCAACCAGGCCATTACCTTGAGCGAGCGGGCTCCGTTTGGAACGATTGTGATGACCCAATCAGTTTATGAACGGCTGAGTCATTGGAGGACGATGGAGTCAGCCTCGCCACTGGAATATGATGGGGAAACGATCCCCGTGTGGCAAGTATCCCAGGGTCAGCGTCAGCACCCTTAAGAGGATCCTGTTAGACGTAACCGGACCCATCACAACATCAGGGATTGGGGGAGTAGGAATAGATGACATTGTCCCAGATCTGATCTGCCTCCAGGGTTGGATCTCCCATCTGAATCAGGTTGATCTGAGTGGCTCCACAATCTCCTAGGGAGGTACAGCTCAGCGTTCCCGTCACCCCAGCGAAATCAGTGGTGTCGTAGAGTGCCTCTCGTAAAGCCTGTCGCCCAATCTGGAGCCTGCCATCGTCAGCCTGTTGAGTGATCTGCTCCAGGGCATGGAAGAGTAATCCCATCGCGTCATAGGCTTGGGGATAGAAGGTATCCGAGGGATCAAGACCGAACTCATTCTGCAGGCGTCGCTGTAAGCGAACCACTGCCTGCCCTGTGTTGATCCTGGGAACCGCAAAGATCAGTCCTTGGGTGAGTTCTCCTAAAGCCTCGATCAAGGCCGCCTGGGCTAAGGAATCCGCCGTCAACAGGGTGATCTGCTCCATGCCTGGCACCTGAGCTTGCTGACGCAGCAGGGCATCCCCTTGGGGGCGATAGAGGAAAAAGGCTAACACCTGGGCCTCCCGTTCCACCACCTGCTCTAGGACAGGGATCAGATCCGACTCTCCCGGTCTCAGCTCCTGGGAAAACACGATCTCACCCCCCCGCTCGATCAGACCCTGACTGAAGGCGTTGGCTAAGCCCTGAGTATAGATGTCACCCGTATGGATCACTGCCGCACTCTGGCGTCTCAATTGGGTCAAGGTGGCGATGGCAGCGGCCTCCCCGGTGTAGGCATCATTGTGAGCGGTGCGAAAGTAACCGGGATACCAATCCTCCGCGGGATCGGTTTGCAATCCCGTCAGAGAGGAAGCGGTGTTGGAGCTGGAGATCATCACCAAGCCAGATCGAGAGAGCAGGGGTGAGATCACCTGAGCCGACGCGGAACAAGAGGCATTCAGAACCGCAATGACTTGAGGCTCCGCCAGGATCTGCAGGGCAGCCTCGATCCCCTGATCGGCTTCACAGGCATCATCGAACACCTGCATGCGGATGGGATGGCCCAGAAATTGCCGATCTCGCTCCTGTAGCGCCAGCTCAAACACCTGGAGTCGCTCCGCCCAGGTGGCCCCGATCTCCCCTGACATCGGCACCACAACAGCCAGCTTGAGAGGATCTTGAGGTGCGAGGGTGACACATCCCAGGGCATCTTGGCAGGCAGGCAAGGACAGGGGAGGGGAGTGACAGGCCCCAAGCAAGATCAACAGACAGAGCAAGAGTCGCGATCCACAACGGCGAGGAGAGATCATAGGTTTGGGATTGAAACGATCTAAGGAGAAGATTCTAGACATGATTTTAGAAGATCAGGCTAGGATCCATCCCATAAGACCTGATCAGGATTATCCATGGGTGCTTACCGCCGTCGTCATCTGCTGCAAACTGGTGCCCTCGTGGGTCTGGGATCACTGCTGAGTCGGGCCCGGTTCCAGTCCGGGATCGCACAGGATCGTCCTGGGTCACCGACTTGGGGAGAGCAACTGCAGATCGCGTTTCTCCTGGGGGATGATATCAAGGACTTTGGCTGGTCCTACAGTCATGATCGGGCCAGACGACAACTGGTACGGCAGCTGGGTAGTGCCATCGTAGCGGTTCCCATCGAACAATCACCTCAGGATCACCCGGAAACCGAGCGCCTGCTCCGTCACCTGATGGCAACGGGCTATCGTCTGGTCTTTGACACTCGGGTCGGGGCTGCTCCCCTTGCTCCCCTCGCGGCTGAGTTTCCAGAGCTGATCTTTCTAGAGTGTGGCGGTGAGACCCTCGCCGATAACCTAGGGACCTATGCGGCCAGGATGGCACAACCTCGCTATTTGACCGGTATGGTGGCCGCTGCCATGAGTCAATCCCATCAGTTAGGGTTTGTGGCCAGTCAGCCCCATGCGGAGGTGATCCGAGAGATCAATGCCTTTACCTTGGGAGCCCAGTCCCTCGATCCAGAGGTGCGGGTCCAGGTGGCTTGGATGCCAGAGGGTTACGATCCGAGCCGGGAAACCCAGTTGGGACAAGATCTGATCGCGGCGGGGTGTGATGTGCTCTCCCATCATACGGATTCCCCCCAGATCGTACAGTTGGCTCAGGAGGCGGGGGTGTTCGCCATGGGCTATCACTCGGATATGAGTTCACTGGGTCAGGATGCTCATCTGACCGCCTGTGTCCATCGCTGGGATCGGTTCTATATCGACACGGTCACCGAGGTGCTCAATGGGACCTGGCAATCAGCCCAGACCTGGCAGGGATTTGCAGGGGATATGGTGGCCTTGGCTCCGTTGAAGTCGAGCATCGCTCCCCCGATCCGTCAGCAGGTAACCGAGCAACAGGTGCTATTTTTAACGGAGCAGAGCAGTCCCTTCACAGGACCCATTACCGATCAACAGGGGGTCTTGCGGGTTGCAGCCGGTGAGGTGCTTTCCGATCCAGATCAGCGACAGATGGATTGGTGGGTGGCTGGGGTAGAGAGTGATCTCCCTTAGATAGGGTAGCGATGGACCGATCTCGCTTACTCGTAAGCCTCCAATAACAGATCGGTGATCAGTACCCCCAGCAGTTGCTCGGTGTGAGGTCTATACACCGGTAACGACAGGGACACCATCAACAGTTCCTTCCCTTGGGAACGCCAACCCGGACGAAAATAGGAATCACTCCAGACCGGACGATCTTCCACTAGGGCATCGGTATACCAAGTCTGCAGAGCATAGTCATACTCAGATCCCTGGGCCAGATCCGCCTGTTGAAGTCCGGCTGAGGTGCGGTAGAGATAGGGAGCTGTTTTCTCAATCTGAGGGGAGATGGCAAAGGTCGCTCCGAACAGATAAGGATAGGCATTGAGATAGTCACGCAGCGTGCTGTGGAGATGATCCGGAGCAAGGCTCCCCAACCCTCGGATCTGCTCTGCGGCTCGGGTTGCCGCCGTCACCACCCTGAACTTACGAGACTCCAGCCCACTTTCCTCTACGGCATCCAGAAACAGATCGCTGCTCAAGACTCCGATCAGTTCCTGTCTAGAGTTGTAGACGGGCACCGCATAGGTGGTCAGCAGCAGACTGCGACCTGCTCCACTGGTGGCAAAGTAAGGTTCCGTCCACAGGGGGCGTCTCAGATTGACAGGATCCACATACCACGGTGCTGCCGTAGCATAATCCAACTGTACCGCTAGATCTCTGAGGGACAGGGTTTGAGCAGAGCGAAAGATGTAGGGGCAGAAGGAACGGATCTGGGGATTGAAACAGAAATGGGCACCAAAGACAGAGGGGGAGGACTGGACATAGTCTCTGAGGGTGTTGAACATGGCATCGGGCTGGACCGGCTCTTGGGCGATCTGTTGAGTTAATGACCTGACGGTCGCTTCGATCTGCTCGCGTTGGGTTTGTAAAGCCTCGAATGAGCCGGGGCCTACTCTCTGATTGATAGCCGCAGATCGCGCCGGGGTGGAAGGGATCTCCAGGTTCAATTTCTCCAAGAAGCGCAGCTTGGATCGCTCTAGGACCTCCTTAGAGGGGAAATAGCCCACCTGTTCGATCTCTCGCTCGACGGTGCTGAGGTAGAAGTTGAGAAAGGCGTACAGTTGCGGCTTCCGTTGCATCAGCGCCACATCGGTGTAGATGAACAAAGGCCGGGTGAGAGGATAACGATCTGTGATCACTGCATCCAGATCCAGAGGTGTGTTATCGAGGGTCACCAGATCAAGCAGATCTTGATTTTGTTGATAGTAGGCGTGACCCACAAACCCCACAGCCAAGGGGTTGGTACTGATCCCCTCCACGATCACGGTATCGTCCGTACTGAACTCCGTATTGGGGAAGGTCAGCGGTACCTCTTCCTCAAACACCCGATCCAGGAAAAACTCCAAGGTGCCCGAGCCCGGATCCGGCATATATCGATAGATCAGCTCGTTGGGCCATTGGGCATTGACATCCGCCCATCGTTCTAGGGAGAAGATCTCTCGGAGCTCCCCCAGCCGCAGATCTTCAACAAAGGCGTTAGCGGGATTCACGACGATAGCTAAGGCATCCAATCCCACGGCAAATCCCACAGGTTGGAGATCGTTTTCTCGACAGAGGGCCAGTTCCTCAATGCGGATCGGGCGGCTGGCATTGACAAAATCAGCTCCTCCCTGACAGAACAGCTCAAACCCCTGGCTGGTGCCACCACTATTGAGCTCGATCACCCCCCGATAACCTGTCTCCACAAAGCGGTCATACATGATTTGGGTCAGTGGGAATAGGGTGGAGCTGCCTACCCCTCTGAGATCACCACTCACCTCCAGCGGATCAAGCTGGGGTAATTGAATACGATTAGGGGTTAGCTCTTCTCCCAGATCAACGGTCCAGTCTGAGACAGTCCAACTTGCAGGGGAAGATGCAGCCGGTGCCGTTGGATCCGGCCCAGTGGAGTGAGAACCCGGTGGTGAACAGCCCAGTAAGCTCAGGGACAAGATCGCAGCTAAGCACAGGGCCAAGATCGTTCTACTCATAGGAGGTACGGAGTCAGGTTTAACCATTGTAGGCAGCCGTAGACCCGATGGCCTACACCCTACCGATCAGCCCACTGTTGCGCCCAGGCTAACCGATCATGGACGGCTTCCAGATCTCTCGCCTCACAATACAGCCGCAAGAGAGGTTCCGTGCCACTGCCCCGGATCATCAACCAACTGCCATCGGAGAGCACGAACTTATGTCCATCTGTAGCCACATGTTGGACAACTGGATAACCCAAGATCTCGCTGGGGGGAGAGTCCACCAATTCCTGCAACAATCCCTGTTGTTTCTGCTGATCTGCTAGATGGAGATCGATGCGCCGGTACTCTGATACAAACCCTACCTTCTCCTGTAGCCCTCGATAGATCTCACTCAGATCCTGACCCGCATCTGTAACCGCTTCCAACAAATAGAGGGCCGACAACATGGCATCTCGCTCCGGCATATGATCCGGATAGCCGATCCCACCGGATTCTTCTCCCCCCAGCACCACAGCGGTATTCATCATCCGTTCCGCAATGTATTTGAATCCCACAGCGGTCTCCGTCACCGGAAGTTGATACAGATCGGAGAGCTTAGCAAATAATTGAGATCCGCTCACAGTTTTAACCACCTCTCCCTGGAAACCTCGTCTGCGGGTGAGATGATCGATCAAGATCGGGATCAAGATCTGGGGACTGAGAAAGTTACCCTGACCATCGATGGCCGCGATCCGATCCCCATCTCCATCGAATACCAGGGCCACTTTAAGAGGAGCCGGATCCTGTTTCAAGATCTCCATCGATCCAGCCAATTGAGGCGGTAAAGGTTCCGGAGCAGCTCCCCCAAATAAGGGATCCCGATAGCCTCGTAGCTCCGTGATCTTATCTCCCAATAACCGTGTCATCCCGCCTGCCGCTGAGCCATGCATAGCATCCACCCATAACTTAGCTGGGGACTGTTTGAGTTTTTCCAGATCTACCTTGGTGCTCAATTGTTGGCAGTAATCGGGCCAGGGATCGAACTCCGAGATTAGAGCTGAGATCTGGGCCGGGGTGGGATCTTGATAAGAGGTCTGTTGCAGATCTGCTTCCACAGCTCGGGTAATCTCAGCTCCCACAGATCCACCAAAACCCCCTTTGAGTTTAATGCCAGAGTATTGGGGTGGGTTATGGCTAGCAGTGATCACCAGGGCACCATGGGCACCCAGCTGTTTAGCGGCCCAACTGTAAGCTGGGGTAGGGGCAGAGACCGGGGAGAGGCGAACGGGAATATCCAGAGCCACCACAGCCTCAGCAGCTTTACGGGCGAAGATCTCCGAGAGAAAGCGATTGTCATAGCCCACGATCAAACCCTGCCCCGGATAAGTCTGAGCCAGGATCCGAGCACTCGCCTGAGCCACCCGCACGACTCGATCGAAGGTGAACCCCTCCGCGATCACCGCCCGCCAACCATCGGTCCCAAACTGAATGGCTGTTGTCCCCATCGATCTGCCTCTTGTGACTACCCATAGGGTACATCGGGGAGCAACCTGCTGTCCTAGAAAAGATCCGGTAGAAGAGATCGAGTTAACTGATGACAAAGAATATTGGCTCATCACTCTAAGTTTTGACTATAATTCACAAGCCCTAGACATCTTTGGAAACACCAGAAGAGAAAGAGCCTATAAAATCTTTAAGGTCAACAGAGAGACCAGTCAAGTGGAGGCGATGAAGATGCGGGAATTATGAACAGAGATTACGTCCGTGCTCTGATCAATATCTAGTGCTAACTGATGATCTCAAGCTCGCTATTCATCTAGAGAGTGTTGGGATCGATGTGATAAACTTCAATCACATTCGGTTCAGTAGTTAAGTAACTTGCACTCTGGAGATTTGGATCTGGGATCTCTTGACCCTCACGTAACGGCCTGCTCTGTGCCTCCCAACGTGTTGACGGGGTGATCCGCAGATCGCAGCCTCTCTCCAACAGATGTATCAGCAGGAGGGATCTGAGGGAGTTAGTCAGGGGATGATCTCTACTGAGTTGTGACCTGGTGGAGTAGAACCGATCCCACGGTGCCAGTCGCTGCGATCCGGGTTACTATCCAAAAGAGGACACCTGATCACTTCAGATCCTCCATCAGAACCTAGGGAACAGCCAATGGCACAACGGTGGACCGATGAGATGTTAGATCGTCAAGCTGAGCAGATCGCTGTAGATCGAGCTCGAATGTCTGAGATCAGTCAGCAGATTGAAGCCTTACTGGAAGGACAACGAATGTTGGTCCAGATCTACCAACAGGAACACGATGCCAGGGTCGAAGCAGATCGCCGCTTCAACCGATTCATGGAACGAACAGAACGCTTTATGGAACGAACAGAACGCTTTATGGAACGGACAGAACACGTCATCGTTGGACAGCAACAGCTCAATCAACAGTTGGGTGAGGCGATCGAAGAGCTCAGACGGTTAGTCCGATTCAGTCGCGAGAACGGCAGCCAGAACTAAGCCCGAGGAGAGATCGATCTACCTCTTGTGACGACCCAGAGGATACAGAGGGTACTGATAGACGGGTCCGAGATCAATGGCCTCGAGAGTTGTTCACTGATACCGGAGCCAATCAACATTCACCATGCCTAGCTGTGCAGGATCTCCCCCCTCAACAAACTCTGTCGCATCGTTATAAAACGCTCCCATCCGATCCGCT
>CAYSEO010000101.1:0-13364 GCA_964429885.1 uncultured bacterium | reverse complement strand
TTGAGGCTGAGCAGATCGGTGGCCCCAGTGAACTGAACGGCCCAACGTTCGGGGGTGGCGGTCTGCAGCTGGATCTGGTTGAGGCTGAGGGGATCGTTATCGGCTAAGCCCAGCACAAAGCGAGTGGAGGTCTCCGTTAGCTGGCTGATCCGCAACGAGCGCACCCGTCCAGTCTCATAGGCAAGATCCTGGGGATCGGCGGCGAAGCGAGTATCCGGGAAATCGACGACGACACGGGGCGGATCCTGCAGGATAAACAGGCTGGGTCGCACGGGACCTTGAGTGGAGATCTGGAGGCGACCCTGATCGGCAGCGTAGGTCCAGTCCGTGATCTGGGAGAGGGCCTGGGCCAACAGTTGGGGATCCTCCGGATCTGGATCCGGGGAAGATTGCGCCTGAGCAGTAGCCACCCCCACCCCGAAGCCGAGCAGGAGTAGAGCGTTCAGCATCGTCAGGGCCAACCCCGATCGCAGTCGTGGCCAGCCCATCGGGCGATATCTCGGAGATCGGTCGAGTGCCCTAGCCATGGGATCCTTCACCTTTACCACACCTGCAGTCAACTATATCAAGCCCATCCCCAGGACCCAGGGGTGCATCCGCACATCCGGAATCGATCCCCATGGATCCTGGAGAACATTAAGAATAGTACGATGGATCATGGTTATCTGTACTCACATCAAGTTCCATTGCAGGTTAGGAGTGTTGAGCCCATGACGGGGAAACGGGCCACGATCCCACGGGAGTTATTGGGTCCGCCTCAGGGGTGGATCAATCCGACGGTGATCATGTTTCTGGCTTCGGTGATCACGGCGGTCTGTGGTTTCTGTGGCTATAGCTACTGGGAGTGGCCCAGATGGGTAACTTTTGTCTCTAACTTTCTCTCCCTCTATGTCCTGGGGACGGTGATCCATGATGCCTCCCATGGGGCTGCCCATCGGGTGCGGTGGATGAATGAGGCTCTGGGGCACGGATCGGCGCTGTTACAGGGCTTTGTCTATCCCGTGTTCAAGCGGGTACATATGGAGCATCATGCCCATGTCAATGATCCCGAGAATGATCCGGATCATTATGTCTCCACGGGTGGCCCCCTCTGGCTGATCGCTCCCCGATTCTTCTATCACGAGGTCTATTTCTTTCGGCGGCGGTTGTGGCGTAAGGGTCGCTGGGATCTATTGGAGTGGATCTTGAGCCGCTCGGTGGTGGTGATCACCTTTAGTCTGGCGATCGCAACGGGTTACACCGATTACTTGATGAACTATTGGCTACCGCCTGCCTTCATCATGGGGTTGTTGCTGGGGTTGTTCTTCGATTACCTACCGCACCGTCCCTTTGAACGTCAAGATCGCTGGGGCAATGCTCGGGTCTATCCAGGCTGGATCACCAATATCCTGCTGCTGGGGCAGAACTACCATCTGATCCATCATCTCTGGCCCTCAGTGCCCTGGTATCTGTATCAACCTGCTTATGCCCATGCCAAGCCTTATTTAGACGAGCATGGCTGTCAGCAGACCTTGGGGATCTGGCAGGGTAAGGAGTTCTGGAGCTTTCTCTACGATGTCCTGATCGGGATCCGCTGGTCTCATCGTTCCTCCAGCTCTACCCAGGAGTCCTCTGCTGAGGCAGACTAGGCAGAGCGAAGCGATCGGTGTCGGTGATGGTGGTGCCCTATCTTCATGCCCCCAAGCTGTTGATCTTTGTGGAGGCGGCGGAGGCTCTCCTCTACTCCAGTCAGATCCTGTTACAAGCGGGAGTGCTCGAGGCGGATCTACCCCCGTTGATCGAGGAGGCTAAACAGCGGGCGGAACAGGTCCTACAACATCACACTCCCGATCCTCAGCTCCGACAACAGATCAAGACCATCCTGCGGCTCAATCCGCCGGAGACGGTGGTGGCTCTAGTACGGGATCTGGTGGATCAAGGGGAGGGTCCAGATCTGGAGGGCTTTCTGGAGACTGTTCGAAATGAGACAGCGCCGTTACGATTTCCTACCCGAGTCGTAGGTCTGGAGGCCTTAGCTCTGCTGCAGGACTACCTCAACGCCACCCCGGAAGAACAGGAGGCGATCCAGGGGAATCTGGCCCAACGGCGAACTGAGCTCACCCAACTGGCCCAGGAACGAGGGGTGGATGTCGATCCCCTGCGTCAACACACTCGCGAGCGACTGGCCACCCTAGATCCCCAAGCTCTAATGGCGCTAGTCCAGGATCTGGTCGCGGAGGAGGATGCCCTAGCCTCAGGTGCTGCAGAGGAGGGACAGGATCCCAGAGCTTTTACTGTGGTAGGTCCCCTGCTATTTATGGAGATCACGGATCATCTCCTGGCCTTACCCGATTCTCCCCTCACTCCCGATCAACGTTTGGATCTCCAAGTCAACCGAGGTACTGCTGAGGTGCGCTATCGAGCCATGGAGAAATTGGGTCGAATCGATAATCTCGATCGCCAACAACAACAGATCCGCGCCTGGATCGCTCAGTCCTCTCCCCGTGAGCTGTTGGAACAATTGGATCAGCTGTTTGAGACCCTGAAATCCGATCCTCAGGAGGAAACGAAGGATCCCACCTAAGCTGATCCACACCCCTTGGTGACACCACAATGATCGGTCGGTTCCCATAGGAGACTCAATGAAACCTGAACTTGCGGGCTGCAAACCAACAGATCCCCAACAGTCGAAATCCCTCCCGTACATGCCGAATGTTGGAGCTGCCATAAACACGAGGATGGTATCGAACCGGAATATCCATGATCTTCAGGTTGAGTTTAGTGGCCCCTAATAGCAGATCAAAATCCCCAAACGGATCGAAATCTCCGAAGAACTTGCGATGGGCAGCGATCTCTAGATAATCGGCTCGGCGTAACACCTTGGTACCACAGAGGGAATCCTTGATCCGGATCCCCAAGACATAGGACAGCACCCTGGCGAAGAATCGATTGGCCCACTGATTGAGATGGGGCATGGTCTGTTTATCCAGAGGGTAAACCAGCCGACAGCCATTGGCCAGATCACAGCGTCCAGAGGCTACGGCTCGAAAGAACTTGGGCATCTCCTCCGCCTGTACCGTCAGATCCGCATCCAGAATGATCAACACATCCCCCGTTGCCGCCTCAAACCCCTTGCGCACCGCATCCGCCTTACCTTTCCCACTCTGCTGCAACATCTTGATATCTAACCGATCCCGCCATTGAGAACGCACCTTCTGGATCTCATTCCAGGTCTCATCGGTGGAATTCCCTTCCACAAAAATGATCTCCGTATGTTTACCCATGGGTGGTAGAGTCCGGACACAATTGGCGATATTGCCAGCCTCATTCCGGGCCGGGATCACCACCGAACAGGTGAGATGATTGATCCAAGCCTCTCCCGCGATCTGAGGTTGGAGACGGGCCACGATGAACTCTGTCAAACATAGACTATTGATCCCTGGTAAGGGCGCGATCCAACGGTTGATCCAACCCGATAACAATGGGATTCGTTTGGGCATTAACAACTGTTTGCCCTGGCGCACGATCTCGAATCCTGCCAGATCCAAAAGGTTGGCTACATCCCCCTGAGACAACCAATTGGTGGAGGGTAGCGGCATGCGTTGTTTGAATTGGGAGGCCCAGTGTAGGACCCCTTCCCACAGCGGATTGTGATAGGAGATCACCAGGCGGGTGGCTGGGCTACAAAGAGGCCGGAGTTGTTCAAAGACCCGCTGCACATCTCCACAGGTGCCCAAGGTATTGATCAATAGGATCGTGTCGAAGGGCTGTTGCGGAGTGTCGATCTTCAGATCCTCAGCATCCTGAACCTGAAAAGCCAGATGGGGAAACTGCTGCTGGGCCGCCTGTACCGCTGTGGGATCTCGATCAAGGCCCAGACCATAGCTGGGATTGAGACTGTTGAGTAATAGACCCGTTCCGGAACCGATCTCCAGCACTCGCTGCCCTGGAGGCACCAGGAATTGGATCAACCGATCCAGATCTTGATGATAGTAACGGTTCTTGCGACGCCAATAAAACAGTGGGTGATCAGGGAGGCCCAAGGCTGCTGAGATCTCCTGAGAGACTGCAGCTACTTATCATAGACCAGCATCGGCAGAGTCCCATGGGGATCGGACTGCCACAAAGAGCGAGGTTTTCCCTATCCACAGAGAAAGACCCTATGAACACTCGATCCATAGGGCTGAGGGATGATCATGGATGGGGTCTAGTGAGCGATCAGACGATTACGCTCATCCTCCAGCTGTTGCACTAGCGTCAGATCTCCTTTGGCTTGGGCCGATTGGATCCGACGCTGCAGCCGATCCGAAATATTCTGTTGGTGCAGATCAGAGGAGGATTCTGAGATCTGAGGGGAGGCCATCACGCTATCCAAGGAGGGGACTGCGGGGGAGGCAGAGGCCTCGGCAGCCTGATGATAGGGTACGCCTCGGAAGGTCAGATCGAAGGGAACAGAGCTCAGATCTGCTGCTGCATGGGTTGTCATCTGGGAAACGGGCTGACCCCGATATTGGCCGTCTACAGGCTGGAGGGTTGTCTCTTCCTCGGGAGGCACGAAGTCGAAGACCACGCCACGGTAATTGAGATTCATGGGAATATCTCCTGCTCAGATCAGAGTATGTAAGGGGACGACAACTGGCTTCTGTCGTTGTTGCGATCAGGGCCAAGGCTATGGAGGGTATTATGGAGTGCAGTTCTGTATCCATTCTTACGGTTTTGAGGCTGGATCGTCAAATCTCTCCTGACCCATTGGCCCGGATCAGAGGATTAAGGATCTTGAGGATTTGTTAAAAGGGCGAGACCGATCGACGCATCAGCTGCCAGTCCTGCAGGGTGGTGAGGGTTTGTAACGAGCGCAGCTCGGCCCCGTAGGTTTCCTGCTGAACGGGAGAGACCCAGAGGTAGTCGCCGTAGTTCCCCTGGCGCAGATCTTGATCGCTCACCCATTGGCCAGGATTCGGCGTGTAGAAGGCATAGGCTTGGGCCTGACAGACATCCGCGATCCCGCTGCGACCAATATCCACCGCCTCAGTTTGGGGCAGGATCACGATACAATCCGAGGCCTGAGCACATTGCTCCTGTTGCCGGGAGAATTCCGCCAAAGCTGGGTTGAAGTTGCCAAAGTCCGGTCGGGAGAGGATCGAGATCAACGTAATGATGCTGGCGGAGAACAACAGGCTGATCCAGACCACCTCCGATCCCTGTAAGGCCCGTCGCCACACCCAGACCAGGGGCAACAGTGTGTAGATCAAGCCAATGGCGATCAGCGCCCCCCCATGGGAAGCCAGATCCTCCACCTCCAACAGGCCCAGAGTGCCCGCGATCCCCAACCCCAGCACTCCGAATCCGATCACTGCTAGTCCCGTTGAGATCCACTGACCCAAACGCGGTTTCTGCCGCAGATCCATGCCCCGTTCCCGCCAACGAAAGGTAGCACTATCAAGAGCGACCCCCGCCAATAGAGCCAACCAGGGATACAGCTGCACCGTGTAGTAGTGGGTGCGAGTGGCATACACCTCCAGCTCCAGCAGCAACACCAGCGGCAGAGACCAGATCAACAGCGTCCGCCCTGGTCGCTCCCGGATCAAGATCACCAATCCCAGGATCGACAATACTGTCCAGGGGTAGCCATGGGAGGGAATATGCCAGAGGTAGTAGAACCATCCATTGCTGGCATGAAAGGACTCCGCCCCCAGATCCTGGACCTTGCCCAACAGGCTCTGCCAGACCACCCCACCATAGCGCCAGCTGGCCACCGCCCCCCAGCCGAAGAACAGTAGCAAACCCGAGCCGAGCCCCAGCCAGAACTGTGCCGACATGGCCCATCGTTCTCGTTGGGTCAACATATAGGGCAACAGAGCCAACCCCACCAACAGGATCATGGCGCTCTTCATCAGTAGCCCCAAGCCAAAGGCAACGCCAGCGGCCCAGTACCAGGCCCGATTGCCCTGGATCCCTGCCACCAGAGCCGCGATCCCCGCCAGCTCGATCAGCGTCAGGGGCACATCCTGCCCCACCAACCGCCCCTCCTGTACCCACAGAAAGCAGAGGGGTAAAACGATCATGGCCAGGATCGCCGAGCGTGGCGCCAGAAACTGTTTGCCGATCCAGCCGATCAGAGGAATACAGGCTAAAGCAGAGAGGATCCCAGGGAGTCGAGCGGTCCACTCATTGACCCCCCCCAAGCCATAGCTACCGGCTACCAGCCAGGGCAAGAGGGGCGGTTTCTCAAAAAAGGGTTGTCCCAGAAAGGTGGGACCTAGCCACGCTCCCGTGGAGAGGATCTCGCGGGCCATCTGAGCATAGAAGCTCTCGTCACAGCCGTTGAGACTGGGAGGAGCACTGGACCAGAGGAACAGCGGTGCCACCAACCCCATGATCAGGAGACTGAGGGCCAGGAAATGACCCGCTTGCGGATCGCGTTGGCGTCGGCGTCGCATACCTCAATATTGAACCACCACCCAGAGCTAAGGCCCTGTATGCCCCCAGTATTACCCCTCTTGCCGATAGGCGATCACGGCATAGAACGGATCTGCGGAGCCGACTCCCAGAAAAGATAACAATGGGGTTTGAGGAGACGTTCGGATCTCCTCTGCCGGGGTAAATCCAGACACTGAGCTCAGATATTGCTTCACCAACTGGACCCGCCCCCTGTCGTTGGTATCACGCCAGGCCTGGATCGCTTTCTGGAAGAACATTCGATTGGAGAAACTGATGATCACCACCCCGCCGGGTTTGAGAATGCGATGGATCTCGGTGAACACGGACTCCGGATATTGCAGGTACTGTACCGATACGGCGATCAGTACTGCATTGAAGCTCTGATCCCCCAGAGACAGATGCTGATCCTGGTTCAGGTTCTGGACAAAGTAATGATCGAGGCGGGGATTGGCGGCTAGCTCCTCCCCATTCAGACCATGGCCCTCCACATGGGCAAAGGAGAGATCCTCCGGTAGGTGGGAGACCCAACTGCTCATCAGATCCAGGATGCGCCAGTCCGATCGGAGCCGTTGGCGATACAGATCGGTCAGTTTTTGGATAAAACCTGAGTCCACATGAGTGACAAAGCGGGGATAGTCGTAGAACAGGGCGTCATCCCCCGTATCGAGCTTACTACGCTGCAGATCTTGCAAGACCATAGGAGATCCAATAGTGCGAACCTCTCTATTTTAAGAGTTGTATCGCTGGAGTTGCGATAGGTTAAGCTTCTCGACAGGTTTTTAAGGTGGCTCTGTCGGAACGTAGACGATCCCACTGGGTTAGCAGGTTGACCTACCCAAGGGCGAGTCCAGATTGGGAAGGATCACGGCGAAAAAACTTCTGAAACCCGTAATATATTTTTTCACACAAAGTCCTGCAGATTGGCCATGCTAGAAGCAAGGCGGTTCCCCAGGAGGTAGTGAGATGGATGCAACCCAACGGAAACAAGTGATCTCTGAGGAGTGGATGATCGATAGTCGCACTCCCACCCGGAATATCTCTCGTCTACGCTACCGGGCCACCTATTCGGATGCCACCCTGTGGTGGTTGATGGTGCAGCTAGATCTGCTGGATCGCAATACCCTGAAGAAGCACCGGTCCTAGTCAGAGCTCACCCCCTTGATCGGGCTACCCTTAGTCCACAGCTTTGATCTCCCCTTGGCGGATCCGATCGGCGATGGATTCCAACAGCTTCTGCTCCTCTGGGGAGATCTCGTTATCCGCTAGGATCGCCTGCATGATCTCCCGTTGTTCGGCCCGAGTCAACTTCTTATCCGCAAGGGCGCGATCGACAATGTGTTGCAGGTGCTCGAAGTCGGACTGTGACATAAGGGAACCTCAGGAACGTCGGACCAGAAGACCTGACTGATTAGTATGATGCCGGGATCCCTGTCCCTTGACAACCGCCCGATAGCGTAGATCATACTGAGGAGCTGCAGGTGATCGGTTCCGGCCCGATCCCACTGCTATTCCGCTCCGTCTGCCTCACTGTCATGACCCTGACCTCCATCCCCCCCTCCCACTCCTCAGCCCCCTCCCCACCAGACCGCATCGCTCAGATCCATCGGCAAACCTCAGAGACCGATGTCTTCGTCCAGATCAACTTAGATGGCACGGGCCAACATCAGATCCAGGTGGGTATCCCGTTCCTGGAGCATATGCTGATCCAGCTGTCCTCCCATGGTTTGTTGGATCTGGAGATCCGAGCTGAGGGGGATCTACAGATCGACGATCACCATACCAATGAGGATGTGGGGATCGCCCTGGGACAAGCGTTTGCTAAAGCATTGGCAGATCGACGGGGGATCCAGCGGTTTGGTCATTTCTGGGCTCCTCTGGATGAAGCCCTGATCCAGGTGGTCTTGGATTTCTCAGGCCGACCTCACCTCTCCTATGGTTTGGAGATCCCCACCCAACGGATCGGCACCTATGACACTCAGCTGATCCGGGAGTTTTATCAGGGCTTCGTCAACCATGCCCAGATCACCCTACATCTCCGGCAGCTGGCGGGAGTCAACTCCCATCACATCGTCGAGGCCAGCTTCAAGGCGTTTGCACGGGCCTTGCGAATGGCTTTGGCTTGGGATCCCAGACGTTTGCATCAGATCCCTAGCTCCAAAGGCATGCTCTAGTCAATCCCTCAGGATCCTGGTCCCTTGATTAGACTGGGTGGTAGGGGATCCCCAGGAACGTCATGGGTTTGAGGACTTGCTTAATGGATAATGATCTCAACATGGACGTTGAAGTGGGGCTTGGTCATGCCCTATTTGTTGTGTCATATTTAACGGTATGTTCCCCGCCTCCTCGCTGTGATGATCACTTCCCCTGCATTGGGTCCAGAGCGGCCTTTCAACTGCACTGCCTGGATGGCGGCCTGCCTCGCGATCGCCCGTGAGGATCGAATCGAGACCCTGCTGGATCAAGTGATTCACCAGATCGCTCAGTTAACAGGGGCACAACGCTGTAACCTGTATCTCCCCGCCCCTACAGAGGAGCTCTCCCCGGCTCAGATCAGCACCTATCCGGAGGGATCGATCCTACCCCCAGCCTGGATCCAACAGGTGCGGTCCCATCCTGAAGGGGTCTATCGGATCGCAGCCACCGATCCGGAGCATGATCTCTGGTGGGATCCCGCCTTTGCCGATCGTCCTCCTGAGATCCTTGTGGGGGTACCCTGGGGAGATCAGCTTGGGGAACCGGGTGTGATCAGCTTGCAGGATCCTCAGATCTCCCGAGAGGCTCTGCCTGCTCTGCTGGAACCCTTACATTTACTGGGCCAACAGCTGGGGATCCGCTGGCATCAGATCCAGGCCCAGCGACAGCAATACCGTCAGCACCGTCGTCAGGCCATCCGCCTGCAACATCTGTTCGAGACCTGTCTGGTGGGGATGTTTCGTAGCCGTCTCCCCGATGGTCTGATCTTGGAGATCAATGGTCGAGGCCTGGAGATGTTGGGCTACACGGAGCCGGAGCAGGTGGTGGGTATCCGGCGAACGGCGGATTTCTATGCTGATCCTGAACAACGTCACGAGATCCTAGGGATCCTACAACGCCAGGGACAGATCCATAACCGAGAGATCCTGCTGAGACGGCGGGATGGTACTCGGGCGCGGGCCTTGTTGTCGGTGTATGTGGATTCAGAAGAGGGCTGTGTGGATGGCACCCTGGCGGACATTAGCTCTATAAAGCGGACGGAGCTGGCTCTACAAGCTTCCCAGGCGGAGTTACAGGCGGTGTTCCATGCCATGACCGATCTGGTGATGGTGATCGATGATCAGGGGCGCTATCTCAAGATCCCTTCTGGGGAACCGCACGTGTTGATCAAGCCTGCCTCGGAGCTGATCGGTCGCACCATTCATGAGGTGATCCCCCCTGTGGATGCCGATCGGTTCCTGAGGGCGATCCAAGAGACCTTACGAACTCAGGGATCGGTGAGTCTGGAGTACAGCCTCAGGGTGCAGGGGGAGCTGATGTGGTTTGAGGCCAATCTCTCCCCTCTCTCCGATCGGAGTGTGGTTTGGGTTTCGCGAGATATTACTGAGACCAAGCGAGCGGAGCTGGAGTTGCGACAGGCGGAGGAGAACTATCGGGGCATCTTTGAGAACGCTCTAGAAGGGATCTTTCAGACCACTCCTGAGGGACAGTATCTACAGGTCAACCCGGTTCTGGCCCAGATCTATGGCTACGATTCCCCCCAAGAATTGGTCGAGCAGCTCACGGATATCGCTCGTCAACTGTATGTCGATCCCCAACGGCGGCAACAGTTCATCCAGCAACTGGAACAGACCAAGGCAGTGCATGGGTTTGAGTCTCAGATCTACCGGCGGGATGGCTCCATCGCCTGGATCTCAGAGTCGGCGCGGGTGATCCGTAACGCCGAGGGGGAGGTGACCCACTTTGAAGGGTTTGTTCAAGACATTACCCAGCGTAAACAGGCGGAGGGGATTCTGCGACAACAGGAGGAGCTGTTGCGTCTGGCCATGGAGACCGGTCGCATGGGGGCCTGGGATCTGAATGTGCTCACCAATGAGGAACGGTGGACGCGGGAGAATCGCCATCTGTTCGGGATCTCAGAGGATCTGATCCTGTCCTACGATGTGTTTCTGGAGCGGGTGCATCCTGAGGATCGAGAGCGGGTGATCCGGATCCAGCAGGAGGCTTTGGCCCAAAGCAAACGCTATCAGTCGGAGTTTCGCATTCTCACACCCGAGGGCCAGATCCGATGGCTGTTCTGTCAGGGCACCTATCAATACGATGAGGTTGGCCATCCCATTCGGTTGGTGGGGATCACCCTGGACATCACGGAGCGACAGCAGGCGGAGCAAGCCTTGCGGGAGAGTGAGGAGCGCTTTCGCACCCTGTTTGAGAACGCCCCTGTGGGGATCTATCGGATCAGCTTGGGGGGAGAGATCCGGTTGGCCAATCCGATGATGACCCAGATGATGGCCTGTGCCTCCCTGGCGGGGCTGCAGGCTTGGGAATGGAATCCTCAGGTTCAACCCGGCACCTTAACTCGGGCGGAGCTGCGGCAACGGGTGCTCCAGCAGGGACAGATCCGAGGCTTGGAGGTGAACTACACTCGCTCCGATGGGGTGGTGATCAGTGTTCGAGAGAACGCTCGCCTGGTGATGGATGAGCAGGACAGACCCCTGTACATCGAGGGCACTCTGGAGGACATCACTGATCGCAAACGAGCTGAACAGGCCCTGCGGTGTAGCGAGGCCAAGAACCGAGCCATCCTCAATGCCATTCCTGATCTGATGATCCGGATCAGCCGTACTGGGGAGTATCTGGAGTGCATCAAGACCCCGGAGACCTTCCGCACCTTGGCTTGTCCGGAACAGTATGTGGGCAAAACGGTGCAGCAGATCATGCCCCCGGAGCTGGCCTCTCTGGAGCTGGCCTCTATCGAGCAGGCGATCCAGACCCAAACTCCACAGGTCTACGAGTATGCCCTGGATCTGTCCCCAGAGATACAGCACTGCGAGGTGCGGCTGGTGGTCTGTGGCCTCGATCAGGTGTTGGCCTTGGTGCGGGATATCACCCATCGCAAACGGGTAGAACAGCAGCAGGAGACCACCCTATCACTACTACAAGCCACCCTCGACGCCACTGCCGACGGCATCATCGCGGGGGACGATCAGGGTCGGGTGCTGGCCTTCAACCGTCAGTTTCTCCAGATGTGGGCCATGGATCCTGAACAGATCTTGGAGCGCGACCAACGGCAACTCATGATTCTTCAACAGCTGCGGAATCCAGATCCGTTTATCCAGAGGGTCTGGGAGATCTCAGCCACGGATCAGCATTCCTACGACATCATCGAGCTCCGGGATGGTCGCATTCTGGAACGCTATTCCCAACCTCAATTGATCCGAGATCAAAAGGTGGGACGGGTGTGGAGCTATCGAGATATTACTGAGCGCAAGCGGTTCGAGGATGCCCTACAGGAGAGTGAGGATCGCTTACAACGGGCTCTGACTGCCGCCAATATGATCGCCTGGGATTGGGATCTGATCCGCAACCAGGAGCGGTGTTGGCCCCAGACAGCCATGGGGGGGCCCGGTCCCTGTTGTGGAGATCTGAGTCAGATCCATCCCGAAGATCAACAGCGGGTACAGCAGTCCCGTCAGCAGGCGATCCAACAGGGCACCGAGTTTGAGTGTGAGTATCGATTGATCACCGCTGAGGGACAGATCCGGTGGGTGGCCAGTCGGGGTGAGTTGCAGGGATCCGAGGATTCCCCCCAGGACCAGCCCATGCGCATGTTGGGGGCTAGCGTCGACATCACGGAACGCAAACAGATGGAGGAGGCCCTACGAGTCAGTGAGGCCCGCTACCGGCAAGTGATTGACACTCAGACGGAACTGGTACATCGCTGCACCCCCAACTATACGATCACCTTTGCCAACGAGGCCTTTAGCCGGTTGACAGGATACCCTGTCGAGGATCTGGTGGGGCGTAACCTGATGGAGGTGGTGATGCCTGAGGAGCGGGAGCAGGTCCGGGCTCACTTTGTCTCCCTGGTGCCCGAGCATCCCCTGGCGGTGATCGAGGAACAGAGTTACACCGCAGAGGGGGATCTGTG
The DNA here is from genome assembly GCA_964429885.1 of uncultured bacterium. Taxonomy (GTDB): domain Bacteria; phylum Cyanobacteriota; class Cyanobacteriia; order Thermostichales; family Thermostichaceae; genus CAYSEO01. The sequence continues at coordinate 820 of CAYSEO010000101.1, read as the reverse complement.
CTGGTTGCAATGGACGGGTCAGGCCATCTTCGATGATCAGGGGCAGCTCCTGGAGTACCAGTGTGTGGGCCATGATGTCACCGAGCGCCGATTAGCAGAACAGGCTCTACGGGCCAGTGAGACCAAGTTTAGAAACCTGTTTGAGAACTCCCAGGTGGGGATCTTTCGCAGTGGCTTGGAGAATGGGGAGCTCCTGGATGCTAACCAGCGGCTGTTGGAGATGTTCGGTTATGAGTCCGCAGAACAGGTGATCCGGCATCTCTTTGAACGGAAGACCTACGTGGTGGATCAACAACGACAACATCTGTTGGCCCTCCTGGGGGAACAGGAGGTAGCCTCCAGTCTGGAGGTGAAGTTGAAACGACGCAATGGATCCACCCTCTGGGTCCTGTTGTCAGCTCGCCTCAATGAGGAGGAGGCCTGTGTGGAGGGGATCCTGACGGACATCACCGAGCGTAAGTTGCAGGAGGAGGCGTTGCGGCTGATGGTGGAGGAGACCTCGACAGAGACGGGGGCCACTTTCTTTCGGGCCTGTGTTCAACATATGGCGGAGGTGTTGGAGGTTCCCTATGCCCTGGTCGCCCGCTTTGTGGATGAGGATCTGACCTGGATCCGGGTTCTGGCCTTCTGGCAGCGAGGAGCCTTGATCCAGGATGTGGAGTATCAGGTTCCCCTGGGCCTCACCCATGTCCACACCCAAGCGGATCATCTGCGCCATCTGTTCAGTATCCATCCAGATCTGGCCCATTTGGGCATCAGGAGCTGTGTCAGTCTACCCTTGACCAATCCCCAGGGATGCCCTCTTGGGATCCTGGCGGTG
>CAYSEO010000100.1:0-13457 GCA_964429885.1 uncultured bacterium | reverse complement strand
ACGTAGCTTTCACCCTCGACGTAACATCATGATAGAACCCACTGAGGAATCAGGGCTACCATACCTCATGGGAAGTGCGGACCGCAAAATGTCGGCTGAGTTGTACTCCAGCTCTCTTGTCTCACTCAACTGTAGTCTCAATGGTGATCTTAACCTGAGGAACCTAGAGATCCTTTCTGCGGGAGGTTTCCTATTAACAGATAAGCTTTCTCCTCAATCTGGATTCGATATGTTGCTGAAGCCAGGCCATAACTGCGATATCTATTCCTCCAAAGAGGAGCTGATCCGCAAATTGGATTTTTATTTTACTAACCCTAGTGAAGCTGAGGAGATCGCTAGGAAGGGATATCTTGATTTCAAGGAAAAACTCCATCCACGTTATAGGGTTGCTGCGTTGTTGAGATGGGTAGTCGCAGGTGAGCTGCCTGAGTTGTACTCTCCACAGCTTGATCATCGCTGCAGGAAAAGTCTTCTATTCAGGGATCTGCTGGAAACCAGGATCGAGATCTACGAACAGATTCAGGAAATTCATAGGGTGCGTCTCGATGTCAAGGTTTTAATTTCTAGAGACTGTCCCTGGATCATCGCCATTGACTTGGTCGATCTTCCTGGAGTATCTGTCACCATCGAAGACAGCACTGAGAAAGTGAGAACCTTTCTCGAAGAGGCTGGGGTTGAATCTCAAGTAAATTTGACGTCAGATCCAGAGTCTGTAAACTGGAATGTATTAGTAGTCAAGCGATCAAACATAGATAGTTTCCCGCACTATACTTCCCAATTCTGGATCTGCCTGGACGAACAGGATAAGATCATATATTCTGATGCCGCTATCCTGATGAATGTTCAGGAAGTAAAGTATAGCTTGAGTCGGAAAGTCCTACGTATAGCATTCTTCGAATCCCAGTTGATCGAGGATATGTTTAACTCAGTTGTAGCACATGATCGCTATCCCATTCCTGATAAACTTGATGATATTGATACCATTGTGGATGTTGGAGCAAACATTGGGTTAAGTGCTTTCTTGTTCCGAGATAGATATCCTGAGGCTAGAATATACTGCTTTGAGCCAGATCCCTTTAAGCTACATTTGTTGACTATAAACTCCATGCGTTTGGGTAGAGCCACCTCTTATCCTTTTGGATTACACAGCGAAGACATGTTTAAGACGATCGATTCGGATATGACTTATCATGGAACTCTGGACGTTGCTTTCAGAAAGGCTGATGACTATCTAGTGAGCATTGGGATTCAGAGGATCGATTTACTCAGGATCAACGCAGGTGGGTTTGAGGTGGAGGTTCTAAGAGGGCTTGGCCAATACCTTGATCAAGTCAAGGTTATTTATCTGGATTTCCTATCTGAGGTGGATCGACAGTTGATCGACCAATTCCTGAGCGTAACTCACACTCTCTGGAAAGAGCGCACCGTCAATACCGATCGAGGTAGTTTGTGTTATCTACAAAGACGGCTAGTTGACCAGTGCTGAAAAGTCGTTGCTAGGAGCTCATCTCACTGAGCCTTTCCAGGCACAAGTAATTCCTCCCTGGAGGGATCTATGTTCTCTCTTTTGAACTTGCCTTTGATCATACTCTATGGTATAATTATGTTTCATAAGCTAAACTTATCCACAGGTCACAAAGGTATGAGGAGACTGCACATCGGTGGACGCATCCATGCCCCAGGGTGGGAGGTGCTAGACATCAACCCTGGACAGCATGTTGATCATGTTGGCGATGCGAGAGACCTTTCCCGTTTTGAGAATGATACTTTTGAGGTGGTTTACAGCTCGCATGTCCTCGAACATTTTGATTATGTCGATCAATTACAAAATGTATTGCAAGAATGGTATAGAGTCCTCAAGCCCCAGGGGAAGCTTTATGTTAGCGTTCCTGATATGGATGTTTTGGCACGGCTTTTCCTTTCGGAAGATTTGACAGCAATGGATCGATTTATGGTGATGAGAATGATGTTTGGTGGACATGTAGATCAGCACGATTATCACTATGTAGGTTTAAATGGGGAGATTTTATCTCTCTATCTCTATAATACAGGCTTCGGAGAGGTTTTTAAGGTGGACAACTTCGGCTTCTTCACCGATACGAGCACGATGATCTTTAAGGGCGTGACGATCAGCTTAAATGTGATTGCTGTGAAGTAAGAGACCTCGGTCTGTTTGAGTTGTGTTAGCTTTGAGCCAATTGCTTTGCATAGGCTGTGCACAGATTACTACCTGTTTTGAGGTCCAAAGTGAGCAGGACCCTGTAGGCAAGATCGTAGGATCCTAAAAAATCATGCGCTAGTATCGCATACTTGCAAAGTTTTGACTCCGAGAGATCTTGCAATTTCATCCAATCCCTAACGTAGATAGCATCAGACCAGAGGAACTGTTTGAGTCCTAAACTGGGATTTCTCTGGTAGATAATTGGTTTGAAGGTGCGAGTTCCAAAATAGAGAAAAGTGTGGAATTGAAATCCCTGTTTTCTCATAAACGTATCAACATCACCAAAGAGAGGTTGTCCTTTGTATAACTCTACGAACTCAACCTCCGTCTGAATCACTAATGTTGAGGAAAGTGCACGATGTGCGTGACTCAGGACAGACAGCTCAGCCCCCTGGACATCAAGTTTTAAGAGATCAACATTTTCAATCTCAGGGATATCATCAAGTCGAGTCGTTGGGACTGGATGTTCAGCTGTTGGGACGGTTAGCTCCGCTAGGGATTGAAATATTTCCAAGAGAGGCGTATTTGGCTCAAACAGAGATCCTGTCGCAACCCAGTTGGTCTCATAATAGGTGGCATCCTCTCCGTCCCCAATGAAATAGGGGAAGAAACGATGGGGACTGCCATAGGTGCGGATCAGCTTTTCACACTCCTCGAGATTGGGCTCAAAGCCGGTTATTCGTGCTTGACCTGACTCAACCAAAGGAGTGTAGGGTGGCACCTCTTCTAGAAGAGAGGCTCCTATGTCAACGATATCGATGCAAAGGTCTTTGGGGAAAAGCTCTGTCAAACTCCACATCTACTGACCTCCCGAGGGTCTGATCTGACTTGGATGAGGAAGTACTATACCATACATCCTTGAGCGCGTCATCTTGATGGAATTGTCAGCGTCCTCGTTGCCTCATTTTCTGGATCTCCGAATCCACCTCCAGTTTCTGAAACTCCTTCTCGAGTTCGTCATAGGGATCCACAGGTTTACCCCAAGAGGTTTCTGCGTAGGATTGGGCTCTCTGCTGGGCTTTGAGATCTCTCAGTTTATCCTTAACCTGTTGGCGGCGTTGCTGGACCCGAGAGAGCAGAGATTCCATCTGTTGGATCCGTTCCTTAGATCCCTGCATCTGACCCCAGAGTTGATTGCCTTGATTGAGTAATGCAGTCTCCCGTTGCTTAGCTCGCTCCGCCAGATCAGGGCGGTTGGCCTGGTTGGCCTTCTCCACCCTAAGGTGCCAGGTCTTGATCTCTTGAGCCAGTGTCAGGATATTGGTTTGGATCCGCTTTTCGTCAGCTCGACTTTGCTCTAGAAGCTTACGGGCGTCCGACTCCTGCTGGCTGAGCTGATCATCGAGGGCCTGTAGCTCCAGCTCTGGATTAGCCTTGAGGAACTCATCTAAACGAGTCTCCAGAAAACGGCTCAGATCGTCGAATAGACTCATGGCGCGGAATCCTCCTGAGTTGTAGACCTATGTGGGATAACCGGTGCTTGACTATTCTATGCGACGATCTGCTCACCTCCTGCAGCCGCGGCCCCTGATCTTGGACAAGAGCTGACGGGTTATCGCTCGATCTTTTGAGAGCTGGGACTCTGGAGAGAGTTGAGATCCACAGGGGTCCCGGCAGGTCTCAGCTTACCCAAGATCTGCTCAGCGATCCCAGCACTGTTGAGTCCCAGTTCAGCCAGGGCTTGCTCAGGTTTGGCATGATCCACTAACCGATCGGGCACCCCCAGCCGCAGCACCGGCACCTGGATCTCGGCATCCATCAGGGTCTCCAGCACGGCAGAGCCAAAGCCCCCCATCAGGCAGCCTTCCTCCACGGTCACCACCTGAGTGGCTTGACGAGCCAAGGGCAGGATCAGCTCCGTATCCAAGGGCTTGAGGAAGCGGGCGTTAACCACTGTGGCGCTGAGGCCATGCTCTTTCAGGATCTCAGCAGCCTGCAGGGAGGGATGCACCATGCTGCCGTAGGCCAGTATCAACACATCCTCACCGGAGCGTAGGATCTCTCCTTTACCGATGGGAAGGGACTCCCAACCCTCTTCAGCCAGGGGAACGCCCACGCCGGCTCCACGGGGATAGCGGACAGCGATCGGTCCCTCGGTATACTCCACACCGGTCACCACCATGCGTTGCAGCTCGGCTTCGTCCTTGGGGGCCATGATCACCATGTTGGGGATACAGCGCAGATAGGCCAGATCGTAGAGTCCCTGATGGGTTGGACCGTCAGCACCCACCACACCGGCGCGATCCAGGCAGAAGAACACGGGCAGGTTCTGAATGCAGACATCATGAACGATCTGATCGAAGGCTCGCTGTAGGAAGGTGGAGTAGATCGCCACCACCGGTCGCATGCCCTCACAGGCCATCCCGGCGGCCAGGGTGACCGCATGTTGTTCCGCGATCCCCACATCCACGAACTGATCGGGCCGCTCCTCCTGCAGTTTGGTCAGTCCCGTGCCGGTGGACATGGCGGCAGTGATCCCCAGGATCCGAGGATTGTTCTCCGCCAGCTTGGTCAGGACGTAACCGAACACCTTGGAGTAGCCAGGGGGCTTGGGTTTGCTGGAGGGCTGCGGCTTGCCGGTGGAGAGATTGAAGGTGCTTTGGGCGTGGTAGCCGACCCGATCCTCCTCTGCGGGGGCATAGCCCTTACCCTTGACGGTAGCCACATGCACCAGCACCGGCCCCTGGATCCCTTGAGCCAATCGGAAGCTATCGTTGAGCTCCTCCAGGTTATGGCCATCTACGGGACCCACGTAGGTAAACCCAAGCTCCTCGAAGATGATCCCCACCTAGTTGTTCTGGACAGCGGTGATCAGCTTCATGGTCTCCTTCATGCGCTCGATCTCGGGGGTGAGGCTGGAGCCAAAGATGGGCAGGCTCTTGAGCTGTTCCTCCAGACTGTCGGTGAGGAATTGGATCGGGGGACTGAGGCGGATCCGGTTCAGGTAACGGGGCATGGCACCCACATTGGGGGAGATGGACATGCCATTGTCATTGAGGATCACCATCAGGTTGGTCTTGGGCAGGTGACCGGCATGATTGATCGCCTCGTAGGCCATGCCCCCGGTTAGGGCGCCATCACCGATGATCGCGGCCACCTTGAAGTCCTCTCCTTTAGCATCCCGAGCCAGAGCCATGCCTAGGGCGGCGGAGATACTGGTGGAGGCGTGACCGGCCCCGAAATGATCGAAGCGGCTCTCACATCGTTTCAGGTAGCCCGCGATGCCCTCCTTCTGACGCAGGGTATGGAACTGGGAGTACCGTCCGGTCAGCATTTTGTGAGCATAGGCCTGGTGCCCCACATCCCAGATCACCTTGTCGCGATCCAGATCTAAGTTTTTGTAGAGGGCCAAGGTCAACTCCACTACCCCCAAGCCCGGTCCCAGGTGTCCGCCACTGGTGGAGACGGTCTGGAGGTGTTTCTCCCGGATCTGGCGGGCGACGCTGCGCAGCTGGGGTAGGGTCAGGTCGTGCAGCTGGTTGGGGTGAGTGATGTCACTCAGTTGCATAAGCCGTTTTGTTATCCTCTTTTACGATCACGATAGCCAGATCAGTAGAGGTGATCTGAGCTGGGGATGACTCAGTTTAGCGCCGGTTTTGATCTGACTTGGCTTCGGGTTTACCAAACCTAACGCATAGAAGGAGTTCTATCGAGAGGATTGGTGCTCTTCGGGGCCTTGACGTGGCCAGATCCAGATTCTAACTCGGAGCTCCTTCCCATGACGTTCTGCCCAAAACGACAAGTTCCACACCCTGAGGATCTCCTTCGGAAGTGGGGCTGGCTGCTCTCACCCCAGGCTGGGGGAAGCCGGGTGCTGCTGGGTGTGATCGGCGTGATCCTGGGGATAGCCCTGACGGTTAACCTGGGGGTACAGGGGGAGCCGCGACCCATGTTACTGACTGATCCCTTTCTCCAACGCCCGACGGTGGATTCGGTACGGGTGATCTGGTTTACCGAGTTCCCAGGCCGCAGACATACCCTGTTCTATGGTCGGGATCTAGAGCAGGAGGCTCGGGCGACGACGACCCGGATCGATCGGCTGCGGGATGGACGAGAGGATCCCCCGCGACCTCGGCGAGTTTGGCGCCATGAGGCGATCGCCACGGATCTGACGCCAGGGGTGCGAGTCCCCTACTTTGTGCGCAGCCAGACAGAGGAGGGCACCCGGACGGCCAGCCCCACCTTCACGCTGCAGCCATTACCGCTCCCGGATCAGCCCCTCAAGATTCTATTGACCTCCGATCATCAGCTGATGCCCAATACTCACATCAATCTGGACAAGGTGGTGGAGACGGTGGGCCAGGTGGATGCGGTGTTTTTGGCGGGGGATCTGGTGAATATGCCGGATCAGTGGGAGGAGTGGTTTGCTCGGACGCCCCGTGGAATCGGGTTCTTTCCGGCCCTGCAGGGGAGAGCTCTGGGGTTATCGCCCCGGTTGGGCTATCGCGGTGGAGCGATCCTGCAACAGGCCCATCTGTTTACGGCTATTGGCAACCATGAGGTGATGGGTCGAGTAGATCCCCAAACTGGGATCGCCAACTATCCCAATAAACAGCCCCGTTGGTTGGCGGAGATCCGTTACGAGGAGGTGGCTGCTCAGATCAATCCTGAGGGGGATGCTCAGATTCAAGAGCAATGGATTCAAGATCACTCCTGGAATACGGCCACCTATGAACAGCTGTTCAGTTTGCCCGAGCAAGGTCCGGGAGGAGAGCGATACTACAGCCAATCTTACGGCAATGTGTTTCTGATCTCAATGTTTGCAACTCGTCCCTGGCGTCTACCCGGTTTGGATGTGGCTGCCGGGGGCAAGTATCACGAAGGCATCGGTCATCTGGATCAGGTGGAGCGATGGAATTTTGGGGACTTCCTCTATGAACCCTACGGCAAAGGATCCCAGCAATACGATTGGTTGGTGGATCAACTCAACTCCCCTGAGTTTGAATCGGCCCGCTATGGTTTGGTGATGTCCCATCAGATCTCAGGGGGAATGGGGGACAATGCGGTTCCTTTATTGACGGATCCCACCGTAACCTTTGAGTATCGCCAAGCCGATCAGAGCACCACTCAACGATCCCTCACCTTACCCTTATCCCCTGCAGAATGGCGCCTCAGTGTGGAACCGATCTTGTCTGAGCTAACAGCGATCCGCTATGACTACCCTCGGGATCGAGATCCTTGGCATTTAGAGATCCGGCCCCTCTTGGAGGCAGCTGGGGTGAATCTGGTACACCATGGGCATTCCCATCTTTGGTATCGATCTCAGACGCCAGCAGGGATGCATATTCTGGAGACCTCCAATGTGGGCAATAGCTATGGATCCTATCTGGAGGGGTATAAAAGCCGCACGAATTTCCCCACCGATCTAGAGCACTATGATCTGGACAACTATGTTCCCCATGGCGATCCCTATGGCTTAGCCCCGATTTTTCCTACGATCTTCTCTCCTATGACCTATGAGGATCAGCCTCTGCCAACTGTGGATAGCAATGAGCTGACTGTGTTTTCGATCTTGGAGACAGATTCAGGTAAGGTGAGTAGCTATGTGGTGGATCTGAATGAGGCTGATCATCCCGTCCGTTTGTTCGATGAATTCTTTCTATAGGTCTTTGGTGCTACAATCAAAGCCTAGAGAGTAGATCAATAATATGCTGTTTGACTCTGGATCCGTTCTCGATCAACGCTATCAACTGACTCGGTGTCTAGGTCGATCTCCCGCTCGACAGACCTGGTTAGCTCTGGATCAACGAGCACAGGATCAAGTCGTGGTTAAGTTGCTGAGCTTGAGTGGAGCCATGGAGTGGCAGGATCTAAAGCTATTTGAGCGTGAGGCTCAGATCTTACAACAATTGGATCATCCCCATATCCCCAAGTATCGAGATCATTTCTCCAACTCAAAGCCACCTGCTTGGTTTGCCATCGTTCATACCTTTATTCCGGGTCGCTCCCTCAAGGATCTGATCGATGAGGGCAGACGGTTTAAGGAAACGGAGTTACGGAAGATCGCAACGGAAGTCTTAGAGATCCTCGTCCATCTGCATGGGCAGAATCCTCGGATCTTACACCGAGATATCAAGCCCAGTAATCTGATCTGGGGAGAGGATGATCGGATCTATTTGGTTGATTTTGGTGCTGTTCAAGCTCAAGCTTCGGCTCAGGGCGAGACCTTTACAGTGGTTGGCACCTATGGATATACCCCACTGGAACAATATGGTGGGAGAGCTGTGCCCGCCTCAGATCTTTATGCCCTCGGGGCAACCTTGATCCACCTCGCCACGGGTCGAGCCCCCAGTGATCTGCCGCAGAAAGAGACCCGGATCCAGTTCCGTCAAGGGGTCGATCTCGATCCCCACTGGGTACGTTGGTTAGAACAGATCACCGAACCCACAGTAGATCGACGCATCCCAACCGCCCAACGAGCTCTGGATCGGCTGCGCTCTCAGTTTGGGATCCACCCACCGACTTTATCATTAGCTGGAGAGGCTCCACAGTTGGATCAACCCGTGCTGGATCGATCGGCTGAGGTGATGCGGATCCAGATCCCAGGCTTAAAGCTGAGACCTGGTGGTCTGCTGCAGGCGGTGATCAATCCCATTGCCTGGATCTATATCGCTTTGTTGCTATCGACCCTGGTCTTTGGGGTACGTCCCCTGTTGGGCTTCTGGGCCTTGCTGGCAGCTCCCTTGCTCTTTATCAGCTATTTCTCTCTCACGAAATTTCTCTCAGTCACCGTGATCCTGACGGATCTCGATCTGCAGATGCATTATCAACTTTGGGAGCAAGTCCTTTATACTCGCACCATCCCCACCGCTGAGATCGAGGAGATCCAAGCGATCCCCACCTCAGAATCGGAGGAGAATCCTCGTTATAAGCTGATGATCCGTACCCCGAGAAGTCGATATGCCTTGGGAGCACGGGAGTGGGAAGCGGAGCAGATCCAACCGATCCAGCAGCAGATCTCAGATTGGTTAGGTCAACGGATCTAGGGGATTGCCATTCAAAGCTGGTTTGTAGATCAATTAGAGATCATCAAATATCAACTCTCCTTTAATAGCTTCGCGGGCATCACCAACAGCGTATTGCCTTGACGCTCCACCACATAGAGATCTTGATTCGCTGGGATCTCTAATTCTGGGATGGAGCACCTGGCATTCCAAGTGGAGCCCTGGTAGCTGACCCGACCCAACTGTCCTGCCGGGATCGGGGCTAGGGAGCGAGCCTCACGGGACTCATCCATCTGTGAGGTTTTCCGAGGCACTAGGCGGCGACTGAGGACCGTAAACACCCCAGAGAGGGCACCCCAAATGATCAGCTGACCCACCGCTGGCACCCCTAGCCAAGCCAGACCCGCCGCGATCAGAGCCGCCAATCCCACCGATCCCGCCACCAAGCCCGGCAAAAACAGCTCAGCCGCGATCAATCCCAACCCCACAATCGACCAGAACCAGATCATAGATTTGGAGGAATACCAACGCCTCCCCTCAGTATGGCCCAGCTGGATGGAGAGCGGGGTTAGACATTCACCTCGACGCTGTCCTCGATGCCATCCTCAAGCGGGAGCAGCTGTTCCTTGACGAGATCGGCCAGATCCTGAAGCTGCCGAATGGCCTCAGCCCCCTCCAGCTTCATCAGCTCCCTGTCATCGCGCATCTCCGTCCAAGTGATCGTACACTCCGACACCAGGAAGCGGATCAGGTGCCCCTCCCGGAGACTCACCATAAAGGAGGCGCTCTCAAACGAGTCACCACAGGTATAGCAGGAGGCTAGATACCCTCGCTTCTCGAAGACGATGGCCAGTGCCTGTAGGCTCATCACCAGGTCCCGGATATATTCGCGGTATTGCTCCGCCAGACGGGTAAACATTGTGTTCCTCCTCAGGCTGTGTAGCCTAGTCCCCTCGACAGGAAGCTAGTCATTTGTGCCCAACTGTCATGGTAGTCCAGCTATAGGCAGGGTGCCCCGCTGGCGTTTCAGTGCTAACAGTCCATTATCTTAAACACTGGCCCCAGCAATTAAGTGTAGTGGTGAGCACCCCAGAGCGATCCTAGGAGGATCTCTATGCTGAACCCTGGATCTATCCGATATCCAAATGAAATTAGCCCGTTTCTCTCCAACAAAGGTGTCCTTTTCCCCTTGACAGTGGAGGGCGATTAAAAGATCTCATCGAATCCATAAGATTTTCTAAAGAATGAAGTGTGGATAGGATCCGATCAACTTCAGGGGAGCCTTGCCATCCGATGGAGACGATCTGGGGGAAATCGATCGACATCCCTATGTTTACGGATGGGATCAGGGAACTTGGGTAAAAGTCAGGATCTGACGCCGTAGGTGATCCCGTAGGGCAGTGAGGGGCAGCAGGTCAATGATCTCGGCGGCAAACCCATAGGTGAGCAGGGCGCGGGCCTGATCGGCGTCGATACCCCGACTCCGCAGATAGAACACCTCATCCTCCTCCAGTTGGCTGACGGTGGCCCCATGGGCGCATTTGACATCATCGGCGAAGATCTCGAGCTGGGGCTTGGTGTCCACCCTGGCCTTGGGGGAGAGTAGGAGGTTACGGCTGGATTGGCTGGCATGGGTCAATTGGGCCGCCTGTCGCACCCGTAATTTACCGTTGAAGACGCCGTGAGCCGCATCTGTCAAGATCAGTTTATGGAGCTGTTGGCTGCAGCCATGGGGCACCTGATGATCCACGGTGGTGTGGGTATCTGCCAGTTGCTGATTGGTGGCCAGGGTGAGGCCGTTCAGGATCGTAGAGGCGGAGGGTTCGGTCTGGGCCAGCTCCAGGGTATGGCGGGAGAGTTTGGCCCCCCAACTGATGGCGTGGTGGGTGTACTGACTGTCGCGGGCCTGCCGGATCGCGGTCTTGGCGATGTGGAAGGTTTGAGCTCCCTCCCGCTGTTGACGCAGGTGGGTGATCTGAGCATTGGCCTCTAACTCGATCTCCATGACCCCATTGGTGAAGTGAGTGGCGGCGGGATCTAAACCGATATGATCTTCAACCACAGTGGCGGAGCTACCGCTACCAGCGATCACCAGAGCCCGAGGTTGAGCGATCCGAGGGGTCTCTGGATCCGGTAGGGAGAGAAACAACAGTTGGATCGGGGTCTGGACCTCAGTGTTACGAGGGATCACAAGAGCAGCTGCCTCCTGTAGACAGGCTGTATTCAGGGTGGTGAACACGTCATCCCCACCGATCCGTTGTAGGTAGGGTTGGATCTGGGAGGAGGAGGTCTGGCTGAGGGGAGCCAGGGTGACAGAGTCTGGGATCGCTGCCCTGCTGGAGAGATCCGGGATGTAGATCCCGTTCATGAACACCAGACAGCTCTGCTGGGTCTCTGGCCAGATCAGGGGCTGGATTCGTTCCTGCAGAGTTGAGATCGAGATCTGGCTGGCGGGTTGGAAGCGATATTGGATCAGTTCAGAGAGATCGGTGTACTTCCAGTCCTCATCCCGTGGGGTGGGGATGCTCAATTCCTCCAGTCGGGCTCTGGCTTGGGATCTGAGATCGGTGAGCCAGTCCGTCTGATCTGAGGGAGTGATCAGCAGTGAGTTGATGAAGTCTCGACCATGCAGGGTGGTGGCAGATCCTGAGGTCCTGGGCTGTTTGGCTGTCATGCTACTCCTCCTAGCTCACCACTGCTGGATCTTCTTCTTTGATCCAGTCGTAACCCTTCTCCTCCAGCTCCAGAGCCAGATCCTTACCGCCGGTGGTGACGATCCGACCGCCCTCCATCACATGCACATAATCGGGGGTAACGTAGTTGAGCAACCGCTGATAGTGAGTGATCATCAGGGTGGCATTGTCGGGGGTGGCCAGCTGATTGATGCCATGGGCCACGGTCTTGAGGGCGTCGATATCCAGGCCCGAGTCCGTCTCATCCAGGATCGCTAGGGTCGGCTCCAGGATCGCCATCTGCAGGATCTCGTTGCGCTTCTTCTCCCCACCCGAGAAGCCCTCATTGAGGCTGCGCTCCAGAAAGCTAGGATCCATCTTGACCAGCTGTAGCTTCTCCTCCAAGAAATCCTCAAAGTCGATGGCGTCCATCTCCTCCAGACCCTGGTGAGCTCGCTTGGTGTTATAGGCCACCCGCAGGAAGTCCGCATTGGAAACCCCTGGGATCTCCAAGGGGTATTGAAAGGCCAGAAAGATCCCAGATCGAGCCCGATCCTCCGGCTCCATCTCCCCTAGATCCTGTCCCTGAAACTGAATCTCGCCCCCGGTCACCGTATAACCCGGATGTCCTGCTAGGATCTTGGAGAAAGTACTCTTCCCCGATCCATTCGGACCCATGATGGCGTGGATCTCTCCCGCCTTGATCTCCAAATTCAGCCCCTTCAGGATCGGCTTGCCCTCTACCTCAGCAGTCAGATCCCGAACGGTCAAGACGGTCGAGCTTCCTTCCTTGATCATGAATCCTTCATCCTCGACGATAGCGATAAAAATGGGGACGTGAGATCCCAAAGAGCCTCAGCCCCAAGCATCAAAACCCGATCTCAGGGTGTCAATAGATCTTGTCCACGGGATCCTGTCTGGATCACCCATCAGCCCACCGATCCTTCAATCTTTAGGCTCAGCAGCTTATCAGCCTCCAGAGCGAACTCCATAGGCAACTGGTTGAACACATCCCGACAGAAACCACTGATGATCATGGACACCGCATCCTCCATCGAGATCCCCCGTTGCTGGAAGTAGAACAGCTGTTCCTCGCCGATCTTGGAGGTGGAAGCCTCATGCTCAACCTTGGCGGCATTGTTCTGCACCTGGATGTAGGGGAAGGTGCTGGCCTCACATTCATCCCCGATCAGCATGGAATCACACTGGGAGAAGTTGCGAGATCCGGCTGACTTAGGACCCATCTTCACCAGACCGCGATAGCTATTGTGGGATTTGCCTGCCGAGATCCCTTTGGAGATGATGGTGCTCTTGGTGTTCTTGCCAATGTGGACCATCTTGGTGCCCGTATCCGCCTGCTGATGATTATTGGTCAGGGCTACAGAATAGAACTCACCCACGGAGTTATCCCCCACCAACACACAGCTGGGGTACTTCCAAGTGATCGCGGATCCCGTCTCCACCTGAGTCCAGGAGATCTTGGAGTTCACCCCCTGGCACAGTCCCCGCTTGGTGACGACGTTGTAGATGCCGCCCTTGCCGTCCTTATCCCCAGCAAACCACATCTCCACCGTGGAGTAGATGATCTCGCCATTATCCAGAGCCACCACATCCGCCACC
>CAYSEO010000099.1:0-13604 GCA_964429885.1 uncultured bacterium | reverse complement strand
ACCGCTGTCGCCCAACCAGAATCCCCGGCAGGCCCTGAGGATCCCCAAACCAACCTGGCTGAGGTCTTTCAGGATCCGGAGAATATAGGAGATCCGGTCATTGGGGCCGATCAGCCGGTCCAATTGGACATTCGGGTGGTGGAACGACCCTCCTGGTTACGAGTGATCGCCGATGGTCAAGTACAGTTTGAGGGCACTCTGCAGCCGGGAGCGGAGCGCAATTGGTCAGCGGATCAGTCCATCGTGCTGCGAGCCGGCAATGCCGGTGGGGTTCTGCTCACCCTCAATGACCAAGATCTCGGTGTGATGGGCCGCTTTGGGGAGGTTAAGGAGCAGACCTTTCAGCGCTAGAAGAGCTCAGGGTCTTGATCTCAGCCAGGAGTCGCTTCACCTTATCCAGATCTTTGATCCCAGGGGATACCTCCACACCACTGGAGACATCGATACCAAAGGGCTGCACCGTGGTCAGGGCCGAGCGAATGTTATCGGGATTGAGGCCACCGGCCAGGATCCAGGGCAAGGGGAAGGAGACGGGCTGCAGCAGAGACCAGTTCAAGGGGATGCCCGTACCCCCCCACTGTTGGGGATGATAGGTATCGATCAGGATCCGATGGACGACGGTGCGATAGTCTTGCAGGACCTGCAGATCTTGGGGATCCCGCAACCGAAAGGCTTTGATCAGGCGGGTCTGGGGACAACGGCGGGCTAGCTCCCCACAGTCGCTCGGGGATTCCTGACCATGCAGCTGTAAGGTGGTCAAACCCACATGATCTACGATCCGCTCCAGCTCGGCGATGGGGTAATCTCGGAACACACCCACCTTCTCGATCGACGTTGGCAGGGCGGCCACGATCGTTTGCATCTGGTCTGGGATCAGGTAACGAGGAGTTTGGGGCACACCGATCAGACCGATGGCTTGGATCTCCAGAGCCGCCAACGCTTGGGCCTGGTCGATTTGGGTGACGCCACAGATCTTGACGAACGGGGAGGTCATGGAGCCGATACCAACAGCAGGACTTTAGACTCGATGGGGGGAAAAATCTGGGTGAGGGGTACGGACAGACAGCTGATTGATCCGGTAGACCAGTTGCCAGAGCCGGCCAAAGTTACGTTGGTCGAATCTCAAGATCAGACGAGGCAGGTGCAAGATCTGGTGATCCTCCTGCTCCTCCGGCAGGGCCGCGCTCTTCTCGATCCGACCCGAGACCAGGATGTCACTGAACTCCAGGTTCAGATCCTCCACTGCCGCATCCGTCAGCTCTGCATTCAGCCGTAACACCAACAGATCCCGCACATAACGATTGCTATGAAACACCTGATAGAAGGTGGTGATCTCCTGACAAGCCTGCTCCACATCATCGGTGACCTGGTAGAGATAGAGATCTTCAGGGCTGATCAACCCCCGCACCAGCAGATGCTCTCGGATGTATTGATCCCATTCCTGCCAGTACCGTCCCCCTGGCTTATCCACCAACACCAGGGGCATCAGCTTCGTCTTGCCAGTCTGCATCAGGGTGAGACACTCGAAAGCCTCATCCTGGGTGCCGAATCCACCGGGGAACAGCACCACCGCATCGCTCTCCTTGACGAAGAACAGCTTACGAGAGAAGAAATACTTAAAGTTGATCACCCGATCGGAGCTGGCCAGGATCGGGTTTGCCAGTTGCTCAAACGGCAGCTGAATATTCAGCCCAAAGGTTTTCTCCAGCCCTGCCCCCCGGTTGCCCGCCTCCATGATGCCGCCGCCGCCGCCTGTCAACACCATGAAGCCCAAATCACTGATCGCCTTCGCAAAGTCCACAGCCTGCTGATACTCGGGTGTGGTGGGCTCCAGACGAGCCGAGCCAAAGATCGAGATCTTGCGCTGATGATGGTAGGGGGAGAAGGCTCGAAATCCCTGCTCCAGATCCTCCAGGGTGGCCGCCATGATCTTGACATCCAGACGGCTGAGATCAGACTGCCCCAGACGCAGGAAAGAGCGTAACGCCCGCAACCAGACGTCTTGATCCGGATCGGTCTCAAGCTGGGTCAATAAAGCTTTCAGGGAGCGCAGGGTCTGAGAGAGATCGTCCTTCAAGCGGCGGCATAGAATTCTCTGTAAACACTGTAATCTGATGCATAGCCAAATGCACGACTCCCCTCCGAACAGAGGCTGCCCCTAGGCTTCGCTCAGATGTCTTTCCAAAGTATTGGCCAGGGTGGCCTTCGGCACCGCACCGACAACCACATCCACCTTCTGGCCGCCCTTGAAGATCATCAGGGTGGGGATGCTGCGGATGCCGTACTGGCTGGCGGTTTGAGGGTTCTCGTCGGTGTTGATCTTAACCACCTTCACCTTACCCTCGTACTGCTCAGCGATCTCCTGCACCACGGGGGCCACCATCCGGCAGGGGCCACACCAGGGAGCCCAGAAATCAACAAGAACAGGAACTTCGCTGCCAAGCACTTCCTGCTCAAAGGTTGCATCAGCGATTTCTACTGCGGCTGTCATGCTGAGAGAACTCCTGCTAGGTATTTAGTCCATATCCATAATAGAGCTCTTGGGACATGCAGTCGACCTTTCTTAAGACGGGCTTAGTCTCTGTACCAAAACCTGTATCCCATAGGCCAACAACCCCAGGGCGACGGCGGCAAACATAAAGGCCATCAATGAAATGCCACCTAACAATAGATAGCGTACGAGGAGACTGATGGACTGGGCGAAGCGAGAGGCATTCTACGGGATCGCAGGCAGCTGGTTGACTTTAGCTTGCATCTGTTGCAGGGTGAAATTGGCGATGACCCCGGCGATCCCTGCCCCTAAACCAATCTTCCAAAGCCGGGGAGGAGCGGGCGTCTCCTGAGGTTGAGCGGTGGGATCGGGGCTCTGTTCCGGGGTCGTCAAAGCGGGATCGGATGAGGTCATAGAGTCGAGACTGGGGAAACCGGTTGATCTATTCTAGTTTCTCGGCTGGCTGTGGGTAGAATGAGTGGGCACTGGGTTTTGAGATCATGTCTGGGTCAGCTGCCGCTCGCAATCACTATCACACGCTGGGGGTCTCCCGTCAGGCCACCCAGGCAGAGATCAAGCAAGCATACCGTCGTCTGGTTAAACAACATCACCCGGATCGTTCCCAAACTGAGGGGGATCGGATCCGACAGATCAATGCGGCCTATGAGGTCCTGGGCCAACCGGAGGCCCGTCAGCACTACGATCAACGCCTGCATCAGCAAGCCTCACCTCGCCCCTGCCGAGCCAGCTCAGGTCCCCGCTCCCCAACCGTCACCGATGAGGTCAAGGCTCAGAAACACTGGATCCAGCAGGTGTACACTCCCTTGAACCGTACCCTCTCCCGTCTACTCTCCTCCCTTAAACCTCAGCTCAATGCGCTATCGGCTGATCCTTTCGATCCGGAGCTGATGGAGGCTTTTGAGAGCTATTTAGATGACTGTGATCGGAAGTTGGCCCGCGCTCAACAGGTGTTTCGCCAGAGCCCCAATCCCAGCACCATGGCGGGTGTGGCCTCCCGGCTTTACCATGTGCTTAACCATATTGAGGATGCCTTGGAGGAGTTGCGCTACTTCACCCTCAACTTCGACATGCGCCATATCCACACCGGGCAGGAGCTGTTCCGGCGCGCCAAGGGACTGCGATCGGAGGCGATGGAGACGTTCCGAGAGACCCGCATGGTAACCTAGGGGGCTGGGTTGGATCAGTACGCTCCACCCTTGTTACCGGGGTTCAGTGCCCCAGTGGATCAGAGATCCCCTTTAGATCCGATGTGGATCAGGATCTAGCGAGTGCTGCGCCGTTGGGAGTATTCCAAGGCCCGTACCCCTGAAGATAAGACCAACGTGATGCTGAGGTAGAGCAGGGCGGCCAAGGTCCAGCCCCCGAAGGTATCAAAGGTGCGGGACACATAGAACCGGGTCTGTTGGGTCAGCTCCGCCACCCCGATCACACTGGCCAGAGAGGAGTCTTTGATCAGAGCAATGAAATCGTTGCCCAAGGGCGGCAAGATGATCTTGATCGCCTGAGGTAACACCACCTGAGTTAGGGTCTGCAGAGGGGAAAGCCCCAAGGCCCGCGCCGCCTCCCATTGTCCTTTGGGGATCGCCTCGATCCCAGAGCGGTAAACCTCCGCCAGATAGGCTCCATAGCTGACGGCTAGAGCAATAATGGCCCGCCACAGACTGGATCGCAGGTTGATCTCAGGCCCGATCACAAAGGCGACGTAGAGGATCACTACCAGGATCGGGATACCTCGCATCACCTCCACGTAGGCCGTGGCCAATGTCCGCAGGATCGGATTGGGGGAGAGACGACCTAAGCCCGCGATCAATCCGATCACCAAGGCTAGAACATAGGCCCCAAAGGAGATCTGGACCGTGAGCAGCAGTCCTCGGGAGAGGATGGCTAGGGTAGCGGAGGACTCGGGGGAGAGCACCAGGAACACCCCAATGCCCAGGGCCAGGGTGAGCAAGGAGATCCCCCAGAGGGGCAGTTGTTGCAGTTGTCTGAGCACCGGATCCTATTCCTCCAACACACTTTCGGGCAGATCCTGGACGAAGGTGGCGGGAATGCCCCATTTCTCCGCCAAGGTGGCCAGCTCTCCCGTCTCGATCAGGGCGGCGATGGCGGCATCAAAAGCTGCTGTGATCTCGGGGGTCTCCTGCTGCACGGCGATGCCGTAGTACTCGTCTGTAAAGGGCAAGCCCACCAGCTGCAGTTGATCGGAGAACTGTTTGAAGACGATATCCAGAGAGGTGGGGGCGTCAGCGATCACCGCATCCACATCCCCCTGAGCCAAGGCCTGCATGGCCAGATCGATGGTTTGAAACCGTTGAATGGCGTCCTCAGTGGCATAGTCACTGGCGGCGATATCTCCCGTGGTACCCAGCTGCACCCCCACGGTCTTATCTTCTAGATCCTCGGGACCTTGAATGTCATCTCTATCCTGGGTCGTGGTGACGATCTGGCCTGCGTTCAAATAAGGACGAGTGAAGTCCACCACCTGAGCTCGCTCCTCCGTGATGGTGACAGCGGAAGCTACCGCATCGAACTCCCCCGCCGCCAGGGCCGCGAAGATCCCGTCAAATCCGGTGGTCTGGAAGGTGGTACTACAGTTGACCTGGTCGCAGATGGCCGCCAATAGATCCACATCGAACCCGACGATCTGATTATTTTCATCCACAAACTCGAAAGGGGGATAGGCAGTGTCTGAGCCGATACTGAGCTCTTGTCCCTCCAGATCGGGAAGATCTGCCTGGGCCCCAGCGGGCAGACCGGGTAGGGTGAAGGCCAGGGAGCCAAGCAGCAGAGGTAATAACCGGGAGGAGCAGGATGGCAGAAGCAACATAGGGATCCTCGAGGGGAGATAAATGACGACTCGCTGAGCAGCCCCCTTATCCTACAGTCTGATCGGGGGCTCCACTGCGGGCTGAGACCCAGATGGATCCGCCAGACTCTGATAAAATTCCAGGTTTTCAGGGGGGTCCGTTGACACTTTCTCCGATAGATCAAGACAATAGGGGTAACTTTTGGCAACCTGGCTCCCACTGCAGCGGATCCTGCTTATCCCGCTACGATGACGTTTTGAGGCGATATTGGAGATCGGTCTATGTCCTCCCTTCCATCCTCTCCCCGTTCTCCTCAGTCTACGGATATCTCGTCTCTGTTGTCGGGGGCGCTGCCCCAAGGGACTGGTGAACCGGGATCCAGTGCTCTACTGGGACAACGGCTGGTCCAGGCCGGTCATCTCACCCAAGGTCAACTGACCCAGGCCCTGCGGGAACAACAACAGAATCGGCTGCGGTTGGGGGAGATCTGTTTGGAGCACAATTGGCTTTCCCCTGAGATTCTCTATTCGGAGCTCTCCAGTCAGGCGGTGATGTTAGGGGAGCTGCTGATCGCGGCCCAGGACATCACCTTTGACCAATTGCGGGTGGCCCTGGCTCAGCAACGACGGTTTGGTCGCCATTTGGGGGAGATCCTGGTGTGGAAGGGTTGGGTGAGTCCGGCCAGGTTAGAACAGGTTTTGGAGATCCAGCAGCAACTAAGGGAGTCGCCACCGTTCCCAGCTTGGGAGGCGATGCAGGCCTTGGCGGCGGATCCCAATGGAGGAGAAATGAATCTTGTTGAGGAGGAGGAACCTGAGGAACCCTCCGACCTGTCCACTGAGCAGCCTCAGTCTGAGGTAGAGGTCCCCTTTGCCGATCCGGTAGTGGCGGAGTCAGAGGAGTCTCTGGAGGTCTTGGCGGAGGTGTTTCCAGAGTTAGCCCAAACCGGCAGGGCAGAGGAGCTGGGGACGGAGCTGGAGGAGGACCCGGCATGGCTGGCGGCTCCGGAACCTGCGGATCCCCAGCAGCAACGGATCGCGGAGCTGGAGCGACAACTACGGCAACGGGATCAGGAGTGGGAGGGTCTGGTGGCGGAGATGAATCAGCAGATCGAGAGCTTTCAGCAGCAGTATCAGAGCCGCATCGCCAAGTTGGAGGCCAAGCTACGGGAACAACAGGCCCAACTGCGACAGGTCCAACAAAGCGAGACCGCTATCCTTCCAGATCCAGAGGAACGGCAACAGCTACAAGCGGAACTGCAGACCACTCAGGAGCAGTTACAAACCGCTCAACACCAACATCAGCAACAGCAGGCTGAGTGGCAAGACCAGAGCCAAGCTCTGCAACAGGAGATCGATCGCTATCGGCACCAAGCCCAAGCGGCTCAGCAAGAGCTCCAGGAACACCTCAGCCAAGCCGAGGCGGATCCCCATCGGCAACAGGAGCTAACGCAACAGATCGAGAGCCTGCGTCAACAAGCAGATCAACTACAGGCGGATCTGACCGCAGCTCAAACCTCAGCCACGGAACACCGAACACGATCTGAGCAACTGCAGCAGGAGGTGGAGCGACTACAGTCACAGCTGCCTCAAGCCCAGCAGCATCTCCAAGAGGCCCAGCAACGGATCCAAACCCTGGAGGTGGAGAACCGGCAGGCCCAGGCGACCCTCGCTGACTTAAACGATCAACTGGAGCAGGAACACACTCGATCGGCTCAAGAGTCCCACTCCACCCAGCAAGTTGAGGAGCTGCAACACCAGATCCAGGATCTACAGCAGGCCCATCAGCACTATGAGATCTTGGTGGAGAAACAGCAGACCCAGCTAGAGGCCAGCCAAGCCAACATCCAGCAGCTGACCCAAGAGCTTGCCACCGCCCGAAATCAAGCCCAGGAGGCCAACGTCACCCTCCAATCCCAACAAAGCCAGGCCGATCAGGCTCGCCAACACTTGGCCACTCTCCAGATCCAGATCGCTCAAGTGGAGCACCAGAATAGCACTCTGGCCCAGGAGCTGCAGCACTCCCAGACCCTACTGGAAACCTATCGTCAGCGACTCGCCGGTTTAGAGACACCTCAACAGCCCGCCACCGCTCCCTCTGCGAATTCCACACCGACCGATCCCTCTCCATCCCCTGGATCCGAGTCAGCAAGGGCGACCTCCCCACCAGATCCCCCCACTCGCACCCCGCCGGGGGGGACAGTCATGCCCGTGTTAACCCCCTGGGCTCAGAATCTCTTCTTTCAACTCCAGGAAGCAGGTCTGCTCTCCGATGCTCAAATGGATCAGGTGCTGATCACCTGGCAACAACGAGGCGGTAAGCTCACCCAGGTACTCTCTGACTGTACGGGACTCACCGCCAAAACGGTGGGCTTCTTCAGTGATGGAGGTTACTCCGCCCGTGTCTCCGGATCGGAGCGCATTGGGGAGTTCTTGAAGGCAGCCGATCTGGTCACGGAGGAACAGATCCAACAGGTGCTCAAGCAACGACCCTCGGATCAACCTCTGGTTCAAGCTCTCGTGGATCAGGGTCTCCTGCATCCAGTGACTGCCGACTACTTTATCCGTCACTTTGTTCAGTCCAATTAGATCACCTCGATCTCGGCTACCCCATCATGGTCACGATCCACTCTCCGGCGCAGATCCTGGGACAAGGGATGGCGATCCAGCTATTGGGAGCGGCACTACAGCGGGAGCGGGTGACCACAGCCTATTGTTTTGCGGGACCAGAGGGGGTGGGTAAGGGACTGACGGCCCGTTGGTTTACCCAGGCGTTGTTGTGTGAGTCAGGGGAGCAAGTCCCCTGTCAGCGCTGCCTCAACTGTCGTCTGGTGCAGCAGGGCAATCACCCCGATCACCTCTGGGTGGAGCCCACCTTTCTCCATCAGGGCAAACGGATCACCGCCCGTGAGGCCAAGCAACAGCAGATCCAACGGCGGGGTCTACCTCAGATTCGCCTGGAACAGGTCCAGGAGATCGTCACCTTCGCTGCCCGTACACCCCTCCGATCCCCGCGCTCGGTGGTGGTGGTGGAAGGTGCCCAAACCTTAGCAGAGGCGGCAGCCAATGCCCTCTTGAAAACCCTGGAGGAGCCTGGCCCAGCTCGCGTCATCCTAATCAGCCCTAGCCTCTCCGATCTGTTGCCTACCCTAGTGTCCCGCTGTCAGACTATCCCGTTTCGGCGGCTGTCCGCCCAGGATCTGGCTCAGATCTTAGCGGCTCAGGACCTTCAGGATCTCACGGAGATCCCGCCAGTGTTGTTGACCTTAGCCCAGGGAAGTCCGGGAGTGGCCCTGGAGGCGATCGAGCACTGGCGACAGATCCCGAGGGAGCTTTTAGAGGAACTGTATCCCTGGCCTCGATCCCTACCTCAGGCCTTGGCTCTAGGACGGACCATCGCTAAAACCCTGGATGTGCCAGAGCAGATCTGGTTGGTGAGCTATCTGCAACATCAGATCTGGGCCTCGGGAGGAGAGCGGAGCGTCGCGCAGATCAAGACCTTAGATCAGATCCGGCGACAGTTGCTCAGCTACGTACAACCCCAGTTGGTCTGGGAGGTCAATCTCTCCAACGATCTGTTGAACGCCTAAAATGGCTTAAATACAACGGCCTGACTTTAACTCTTTGTCCTTCATTGCTATAGTATGCAACAAAACAGGACAGAGGACAGATCATGGGTTGGGGACGGAGACGGGCGATCGGGTTGATCGGGGCCATCCTGGGTCTGGGTCTAGCTGCCTGTGGGGGAGATGATGGAACCGTGTTGGCCGTGATCCCGCCTGGGGCTCCAGTGGTCACGGTGTTTAACCCTCCCACGACGATCCGGCTGGGGGAGACCGTGGTGTTTCCAGTGCAGGTGAGCGCTTCCCAAGGGATCCGGCAATTCAGTTTTCTGGAGGTCACGGTTCGCGAGCCCAACCAGACCCGCCCTGTTGAGTTTATCGATCCCAGTGCTTTTGGTTGTCAGGTGGGGGATACAGTGTGTGGACCGGCTGATTTCGCCTTCCGAGTCGGATCAGATGCGCGAACTGGCACCTATCAGATCACGTTCATTGGGTTTGATCAGACGGGGCAGGGATCCGCACCCGTCACCCTGTTCATCTCAGCTTTCCGATAAGAGCTGGTCTTTGAACTTTGAACTAATGCTTAGGAAGTCAGATACTGATCCCGATCCTGCCACCAAGCCCCATTGACAGCAGCCAACAACACCCAGACTAGAACATTGATCCGACCATCGAAGAACACTGCATCTAAGAAACCGGAGAGAAAATAACAAGTCAGGGCTATCGTATAGGCTAAGACCAGAGGGTCCTGCTCAGATCTTGGCGGCGAGATGGCATCCTGGGGTGGATCCGCTGGGGCTTCATTTGATCTGGATCCTAGACTGCCCAGCTGACCCCAAACTCGCCAACCTCGGATCAAGATCCAGATCCATACCAACACAAACCCGATCAAAACTGGCAATCCGCCCTCAGCCCCCAACGTTAAATAGAGATTATGACAGTGGTGCAGTCGTTCCTCTGGGGCTGGGATCTGGGAATTATAGAGCGCTGAAAAACTCTGCCATCCCCACCCTTGCCAAGGACGATCTCGGATCATCTGCAGGGCAAACTCCCAAGCGTCGATCCGATTCAAGGTGGAGCTAAAGAAAGAGGAATTGGGATCAAACGTCGCTGCCAATCGCTCCCAGATTAGGGATGGGATGATCGATCGTAAACCGGGGATCCCCAGAGCAGCACCGATACATAGACCACAGAATCCTGCAGCCATCCCTAGCCAGAGCCAGAGCCGATAGACGATCAAGCCGATTAAGAGTCCTACACAGGCGATGCCCCAACCATTACGAGAGGCGGTGAGTAATAACAAGGGAGCACCTAAACCATAGGCCCCGATCACCAACGCCCGCGCTCTGCCACTCAGAAATAAACCTGCCCCCAAAGCCAAAGAGAGAACCAGGTAAACCCCTAGAATATTGTGGGAGGTAAAGATCGAGGTGGGACGGGGCCAATCGATTAACTTCAAGATCAGCCAGGGTCCGATATGCCATCTGCCCTGCCAACCCAGAAAGATCTGACCATACCCCAAGATGGAGACGAAGAGGCTGCCCATCACGATCACTTGAGCCACCTGTTCCCGGAGTCTGGGATGTTGTAGGGGATTACTGGCGATCAGGAAAAACAGCAGAAAAGGCAGATGATTAGAGGCGCCCAACAAACTTCGCTGTGGATCGGCAGTCAAGAGGGTGATCAGTAAGATCCAGAGAAACAACAGGCCCGTGATGATCGTTAAAGGATCCTGTTGACGCCAGTCCCGACGTCCCAATCCCACCCCCGTTCCCCCGATCAGGATCACCAAGGTGGGCAATAGATTGATCGGCAGGAGCGCCAGACCCGTGGGGATCCAATTCCAGGTCCAAAATCTCATCTCTCCCCCTCATCTCCGGCAGTGCAAGGCAACGCAGGATCCTGCTTAAGACACCAAACGACATAGATCCCCAAGCCTAAGATCAACCCCACCTCCGCCAGTAAAGTCGCCGCCGCTGCCCCCCGCCATCCCCAGCTCGGGATCCAGAGCAGATTCAGCACCCCATTCATCCCCAAAGCCATCAGCTGAATTCGGCTGCGCCAAGGGAGTCGATCGGCCCCTGCCAAGATATTACCGAGCAACAGATGGATCCCCTCTAGAAAGATTAATGGGCTCAGCCAGGTCAAGATCACCGCCGTCTCCCCATAACCTGCCCCCAGGATACGAGGCACTCCCCCCGAGCCGATCCCTAAGGCCACTGCAGCCAGGATCCCATAGCCCAACGCCCAAGGGGCCAAGCGGGCACCATAGCGGACCCCCTGTCTGAGGCCCAGACGTCCCTGCCGACACACCTCCGCCCAACTGCTGGTCATCAAGGCCATGATCGGGATCTGGGCAAACATCACCAAGCGATAGACGGCACTGTACTCCCCCGCCTCCACCGCTGAGGCCAACCGAGGCAACAACAGCTTGTCCAGATCCATAAACGCCAACACCGCCACCCCCCCCCCCGCAAAATCCCAGCCCGCCCCTGCCTGAGCCAAAGTCCGCCATCGATCCGCTCCCACCTGAGCCCAACTCAGTTGAGGAGATCCCAAGCGAGCCGTCATGCCCCGATGGGTGATCCCAGCCACCAACAGCATCATCCCGAGATACAAAACTGACCACTGAGACAGAGTCTGTAATCCCAGAGCCCAGGCCAGAGCCACCGCGATCAGCCGCGCCAAGGACATGCCGGTCTCGATCAAAGACACCGCAGCGATCCGCTCGTGACCGATCAGCACTCCCTTATGGACATACTGCAGCCCCACCACCACCAGCTCACTGAACAGGATCAGGCCCACCGCGATCCCTGAGGCACCCGGCAACCAGCCCCACAACGGCCCCCACAACACCAAGCTCAGCACCGATCCCAAAACCACCGTGATCCCCCAAGCCCGTCCCCACAGGATCCGAGTGTGCTCGGGATCACGACTTAGCTGTTGAGTTAGCCACTGAGGTTGACCCAGATAGGCAAAGGGAGCCATCAGATTCGTACAGGCCAGGATCCCGGCAAACAGGCCAAATCCCTCCGGCCCCAACAGACGGGTCAGCAGAATGAAGTACCCCCCTGACAGGATCAGTCGCAGACCATTGCCACCGATCAACCAGAGCACATTCCTCCATAAAGCTGGACTCAGCCGTTGCTGGATGACCACTCCTCCCCCGATCCCCAGTTGCCTGGGACACCCACCGAGCCAGGATATCAGGATTCCCCAGGCCCCGATCCTTACCCGGCTGCGCAGATCCCGGATCCTTGATCCTGTCCATAGACTTTGGTCTATGAACCTGGCTTTCTGAATAGGGAACGCCTATGAAGAAATCTATCGCAGTCATAGGATAAGGTTATACATATTTGTTTACCTATCTTCATATAATAAGAGGGCTGAACGAAACTATTGCGGTGATGGTAGACCCACAAGTGCAGACAACCTTTCCCTGGCTCACCACGATCCTGTTGCTTCCGGGGGTAGCGGCCCTGCTGCTGCCGTTGATTCCCGAGGGGCGCAGTCGTCTGATCCGGGGCTACGCCATTGGAGTGAGTGGTCTGACGTTGCTTCTGACCCTGGTGATGTTTTGGCAGGGGTTTGATCTGAATCGTTCCCAGCTCCAGCTGGCAGAGTCCTACCCCTGGATCCCGCAGGTGGGGCTGAACTGGTCTCTGGGGGTGGATGGGCTCTCCATGCCCTTGATCCTGTTATCGGGGTTGATCACGGTGGTGGCCCTGGTGGCGGCCTGGAAGGTGGAGCGACGGCCCCGGCTGTTCGCCTGCCTGATGCTGGTGCTCTATAGCGCTCAGATCGGTGTGTTTGCGGCTCAGGATCTGCTGTTGTTCTTTGTCATGTGGGAGCTGGAGCTGATCCCGGTCTATCTGCTGATCGCCATCTGGGGCGGGGGCAAGCGCCTGTATGCGGCCACCAAGTTCCTGCTTTACACGGCGGTGGGATCCGTGTTCATCCTGGTGGCGGCTCTGGGGTTGGCTTTCTATGGCGATACCATCACCTTTGATATGGCCCAACTGGGTCTCAAGTCCCTGCCCTTAGGGATCGAGCTATTGGCCTATGGGGGTTTCCTGATCGGGTTCGGGGTGAAGCTGCCGATCTTCCCTCTACATACCTGGTTGCCGGATGCCCACAGTGAGGCGTCGGCTCCGGTGTCCATGATCCTGGCGGGTGTGTTGCTGAAGATGGGGGGCTACGGCCTGATCCGGCTCAATGCTGAGCTACTGCCCCAGGCTCACGCCTACTTTGCCCCAGTGCTGATCGTGTTGGGGGCGGTCAATATCGTCTACGGTGCCCTGACGGCCTACAGTCAGACCCATTTGAAGCGGCGGTTGGCCTACTCCTCGATCTCCCACATGGGCTTTGTGTTGATCGGCATCGGTTCCTTGACGGAGCTGGGGGTGAATGGGGCCATGTTGCAGATGGTCTCCCATGGGTTGATCGCGGCCATGTTGTTCTTCCTGTCCGGGGTGACCTACGAGCGCACCAAGACCCTGGTGATGGAGAAGCTGGGGGGCATGGCTCAGGAGATGCCTCGGGTGTTCACCTTCTTTACTGCCGGATCCATGGCTTCTCTGGCTCTGCCTGGCATGAGTGGTTTTGCCGGAGAGCTCTCCATCTTCTTGGGGTTGGCCAGCAGCGATGCCTACAGCAATAGTTTCAAGGCCGTGGCGATCTTCCTATCTGCGGTGGGCCTGATCCTGACTCCCCTCTATCTGCT
>CAYSEO010000098.1:0-13628 GCA_964429885.1 uncultured bacterium | reverse complement strand
GATCAACAAACTAGGTGAACCTATCTTGCCTGATCAGCTTCTCGAAATCTTGGATTGGATGGAATCTTCTGGCTTAATCCGCAGAGACATGATTGAGCAGAGGTATCAGGTTAAGATCTATCCTCGGTTGCTAACGCGCTGGATCCGCAATAATTTGACCTCTAGGGAGGTGATCCAATGGCAGAATCGGTGAGAGAGCGTCCCTTCGGTGAATTTAAGCTAGGAATCAAAGATCCTCGATACTTCTTCGGTCGCCAGCAACTGATCGATGAGATCTGTCGTTCACCTTTTCGAGTTAGGGTCCTGGTTGGCGGTAGAAGATTAGGAAAGACCAGCACTCTATTCGCATTGCGACATTCTGTATCTAGAAAGCGAAAGCCAAATGATCCCCATTTCAATCCGAGCTACAGACGAGTATTGATGATTCTTGTCAGGCTCAATCTTGTTGCTCCCAGGAATTTAAATAATTTCTTCTATATCCTGATCAGTTGTTGTCAAGAAGGATTGGTCTAATGAGGCTTGGGGATTCTTTCGCGGTTGGTTCGAGCAAGACAATGATATCATCAGCTCATCGCTAGGTCTTGTGATCTCTGGATATCGTAGTGTTAACGACTATCGAGGCAATATAGGATCTCCACTGCACAATATCGCCACAACCTGTTGGCTTACTCCTTTAGAGGAATCCGACACCCGAGAACTCATCACCTTTCGTGCTGCCGAGGAAGAACTGACTCTGAGCCCGCAAGAGATCTCTGAGATTCTAAGCTGGGGTGGTTGTCATCCTTACCTGACCCAACAGTTGATCAACCGGATTTCAGACCTAACGCAAGAGGGATCCCGTCCGCCGATCGATGAGATCGCTATAGAGCTTGGGCAAAAGGAACCGGATTGATCCAGAAACTCGATCGAGATCTCTATCGACAAGGATCTCGACTGTTCTCGGAGTGGGTGAGTCAAGGGTGATCGGTGGGGTAGAAACTGCGCTAGGATCAATCCCGCATGCAGGTTGGAGCATCCCTATGTCCTTGATCCGGGCTCTACATACTCAGTTGACCCAGCGGCAACGATCAGCGGTTGAGATCACCCAGGAGTATCTGGAGCGTCTGCAACGGGTGGAGACTCAGGTACATAGCTTTCTCGCCCTCACAGCGGATCGGGCTCTGGAGCAGGCTCAGGCCGTGGACGCCCGGATGGCCGCCGGTGAGGACCTGGGTCCGTTGGCCGGGATCCCCATTGCCATTAAGGACAATCTCTGTACCCAAGGAATCGAGACCACCTGTGCCTCTCAGATCTTGAAGGGGTTCGTGCCGCCCTATGAGTCCACGGTCACTCAACGGCTATGGCAGCAGGGCATGGTGATGGTGGGCAAGACTAACCTGGATGAGTTCGCCATGGGTAGCTCCACTGAGAACTCCGCCTTTCAGTTGACGGCTAATCCCTGGGATCTGCAACGGGTTCCGGGGGGATCCTCAGGGGGATCGGCGGCAGCGGTGGCAGCAGGTCAGGCCGTGGTGTCCTTGGGATCGGATACGGGGGGATCGATCCGGCAACCCGCAGCCTTCTGTGGGGTGGTGGGCATGAAACCCACCTATGGGCTGGTGTCTCGTTATGGTCTGGTGGCCTTTGCCTCGTCGCTGGATCAGATCGGTCCCTTTGGTCGCACCGTGGAGGATGTGGCGCTGCTGCTGCAGGGGATCGCGGGGCATGATCCCATGGATGCTACTAGTTTGTCTGTGCAGATCCCGGATTACAGCGCGGCCTTGGTGCAGGATCTGAAGGGATTTCGGGTTGGGGTGATCAAGAACTTGTTGGGGGAGGGCTGTGCTGATGATGTGTCTGAGGCGATCCAACAGGCGATCCAGGTCTATCGGGATCTGGGGGCCGAGATCGTGGAGGTGGAGTGCCCCAGCTTCAAATATGGCCTAGCGACCTACTACATCATCGCGCCCTCAGAAGCCTCTGCTAATCTGGCCCGCTATGACGGAGTGAAGTTTGGTCAACGACAGGCGGCGGACTCCCTAGTGCCCATGTATGCCAAAACTCGGGATCAGGGGTTTGGGCCGGAGGTCAAGCGCCGGATCATGATCGGGACCTATGCCCTCTCCTCAGGCTATTACGATGCTTATTATTTGAAAGCTCAGAAGGTGAGAACCCTGATCAAGGCAGATTTTGCTCAGGCCTTTCAACAGGCGGATGTGCTGATCAGTCCCACCACGCCCACAGTGGCCTTCAAAGCGGGAGAGCGAGAGGATCCCCTCAGTATGTACCTGTGTGATCTGATGACGATCCCGGTGAATCTAGCGGGGTTGCCAGGATTGAGCCTACCCTGTGGATTCGCTCAGGGGTTGCCGATCGGGTTACAGATCGTGGGAGATGTTCTGCAGGAAAGCCAAGTCCTGCGGGCTGCCTATGCTTACGAACAGGCCACCGAATGGCGACATCAGCAGCCTGATCTGTAAGCATCCTGAGGCCGATTAACCCCAGTGTGGGGATCTACTGCAGGACCCCTGGCCAGTTGGCATCTGCCTGAGCGATGTGGCCGGAGATATTGCTCTCCCACCGGCGTTGGATCCGCTGGTTGACGTTGAGATAGAGCTTATCATCGACGATCTTCCAGGCGTTGGGATCCACAGGGGCGGTGTAGCCCTGGGAGACAGCCCAGGCACAGAATCCACCATACTGAGGCGCATAGTCCTCTGGAGCTGCCGCGAACAGATCCCGATGCTCAGCGCTGGAGAACCGCCAGGTCGTTCCCTGCCATTCATACTCGAACTCGGCTGATCCCAACACCGGCTGACCCTCGGTGAAATAGGCCACAGGATCCGCGCCTCGAATCGCCAGCCCACTGTTATCGGTGAAGTACTGGATCTCGGGCTCTTGGGTTTGCTCCTGAGCCTGGGCCGTCACGGTAGGGGTGGGGGTTTGTTGTAGAGAGATCCAGAGGGTGGATCCCAACACTGTTGCTGCCACCGCAGCTAGAACCTGAAGTTTCATCTCTGCCTCCTGAGAAGTTCCTAAAAATGTCAAGGACGATACACCACGAGAGAAGGTTCCGAACGGTTTCAGGCTTCTCTGATTCCCTTATCTTCCCCACAGGAGCTTAAGCCGCTATGAGTTCAGCCTAAGATCTGGCCCCATCTTGGATCTGTATCTGGGTAGAACCTCACGCGCCCAATCGCCAGGAGGAGATCATCATCATCAATCGGGTGGGATCTGATGAGACTCCATTGTGGATCAACTCTGTAGCAATTATTGATCTAAAATCATCCTCTTGATCAAATAAAGGAGGATCCAAAGAGATAGGGTGATTCAACCCTGATCCTGGATCCTCCAAGTGAAGTTTGAGGGACATAGGGACGTCTATCCCAAACTAACGATTGCGGCGCCGTCGCTCGCCGATCCCACAATCTCCACAACATTCCGGGCGCTTGAGATCGTCCCAGTTGAGACAGGCTCGACACCCCCTCAACATCTCAGGCCAACGCTCCTGGAGTAATAACTGACGTAACCGCACCTGTTGGGTCTTGGCGGATGAGGATCGTGACTGTGACCGTTCCATGCTGATGTCCCGCAACTCTCCTACCAGGTATAAGAGCGTCGGGATGATCTCCCCCTAAAACATCGGTATCGCTTAAGATTTGCCTCCCCTCCCAGGCCGCGATCCGGATGGTTTGTAAAGAAGGATTGATGCTATGAAATGATGTAAACGAGCGTAACTGGATGAAAATGATCGGGAGCTGGGATCAGGAGGGGAAGATGGTCTCGATCACTTGGCTAGCGGGGATCGATTCGATGGGGCCATCCTTGGACTTGACCACTCGATAGGGGCCGTCCTTGGGCAGCAGCTTAGCGGGATCGGTGGGGCCAAATAGGGCCAACAGAGGGGTCTGGGTGGCGACCGCCAGATGCATGGGAGCACTGTCCGTACAGAGCAGGGAGGTGGCCCCGGCGATCATGCCTGCCATGGGTCCTACCTGGGTGGGTGAGGTGATCAGGAGATCCGGCAACTGCTGCTTAAACTGCTGGATCAGCTCCTCATCGTCAGGTCCACCCCCCAGTAACACTACGGGTAGATCGGGACGTTTCTGACGGAAGGCTTCGATGATCTCCACCCATCCGGTGACGGGATAGATCTTGTGGATGCCCTTCTGGACCGAGAGCTGACTGGCCCCAGGATGGAGCAGCACATAGTTGGCGTTGGGATCTCCAAATAAGCGCTGCCGTTCTGTCTCACACCAATCCAGGGCCGATTTCTTGAGGCGGATCTGGGGCAGAGCGGCGGGGAGGGAGCGTCCTAATCCCTGTAGGAGATCCCGATACAGGTCGGCGGCGTACTGTTCTGGCTTGAGGGGCACGGGATCCGTCAGCCAGGGGGCACCGGGGCCAGGGGGGGCATAGCCGATCCGTTTGGGGATGCCGGTTAGCCACAGTAGGATCTTGACCCAGAGACTGCGGCCCAGGGCCAGTACCAGATCGTATTGACGCTCGCGGATCCGACCTAAGAGATCGCTGAGATCCCCGAGGGTGAGCTGTTCCTTAAAGCCAAAGGCCAGAACAGTATCGACGGAGGGGCAGACCTCATAGGCTCCTGTAGCCCGAGGCTCCACCATTACCTCGATCTCGGCTTGAGGAAAGATCTGTCGGAGCCCACTCAGGGTGGGGAAGAACAGGATCTGATCCCCCACTCCACCGGGGACAAGGGCGAGGATGCGCTCACGTAGAACAGGTGTTGGCATAGCAGGGTTCCGGTAACGGCGACAGCTCAAGCCGCTGGGTATTTTGGCTGGGCCTGGTCGATTTCCCTAAGATATTGTAACGGGTATGGATCTCCCCGACGCACTGAGCTGATGATTTTAAGGTCAGTTCCCCGTGCCTGGATCGGATCCTGACCCCTTTGCCCTGACCCCTGGTGCCCCATGGATAGAATCCCTCTTCTCGATCTAACTCGGCAATATCAAGCCCTATCCTCGGAGATCACGGCGCGGGTACAGCAGGTGATGGCCTCGGGTCAGTACATCAATGGTCCGTTTGTGCAGGAGTTTGAGGCGGCTTTCGCTCAGTATCTAGGGGATCCTCCCCCAGTGGATCCTGAGCAGCATCCCCAGGTGATTGGCTGTAATTCGGGTACGGATGCCCTGTATTTGGCTTTACGGGCGCTGGGGATCGGTCCAGGGGATGAGGTGTTGACCAGTGCTTTCAGCTTCTTTGCCTCGGCGGAGGTGATCAGTTTGGCGGGGGCGCGTCCGGTGTTTGTGGATATCGATCCGGCCACTTTTAATCTGGATCTGGATCAGATCGCGGCGGCTGTTACGCCTCGGACGCGGGGGATCATGCCGGTGCATCTGTTTGGTCAGCCCCTGGATATGACGACTCTGATGCAGATCGCGGATCGGTATCAGTTGGCGGTGATCGAGGACTGTGCCCAGGCGGTGGGGGCCTGTTGGGCAGGACGCAAGGTGGGTCGATTGGGCCAGGTGGGCTGTTTTAGTTTCTTTCCCACTAAGAATCTAGGGGCGATGGGGGACAGTGGGGCTGTGGTGACGACAGATCCCCAGTTGGCGGAGAGGATCCGCTCGCTTAAAAATCATGGCCAGAGCCGACGGCAGTATGAACATGATGGGATCGGGGTGAATAGTCGCATGGATGCTCTTCAGGCGGTGATCTTGGGGACGAAGCTGCCCTATCTACGGGAGTGGAATTGGCGGCGGCGAGGGTTGGCGGAGACTTATCATCGGTTACTTGATGGGATCGCGGATCTGGCTTTACCTCAGGAGATCTCGGGGGGTACTTCTGTTTGGCATCAGTACACGATCCGGATCCTGGGGGATGAGGGAGGATCTGCTAATCGGCGGGATCGGGTGTTACAGATCTTGCAGGAGTTGGGTATTAGTGCACGGGTGTACTATCCGATCCCGATTCATCTACAGCCGGTTTATGAGGACTTGGGCTATCGACGGGGGGATCTGCCTCAGGCGGAACGGTGCTCGGCTCAGGTGATCTCGCTGCCGTTCTTCCCTGAGTTGACTCTGGAGCAACAACAGCGGGTGGCAGCAGGGATCCAACAGGCAATGCAGGCTACAGTTCCGGCTCAGATCTTGGATTGAGGTTGAATTTCAGGGATTAGGATCTGGGTGGAATGGTTGAGATGGAGGTGTAGCATGACTACTACAGAAGGGCCACAGCAGGATCCTTCCCTGACTGCTGTTCTCACTGAGGTTTTGACCGAGTTAAAACAGCTGCGACAGGAGGTCCAAGACAGCCGAGAGGAGTTCCAGCAAGAGGTGAAGCGATGGGATGAGCGTTTTTTCCAACTCTCCCGTGATACTCTCAACTTCACCCGCACGGTGGTCACGACTGCAGCGGTGGTGGCTGTACTGATCCCTCTCCTCAAGGATGTTGTGCCCTTCGTGATCGAGATCCTCAAGGTAACCCCCTGAACAGCTCACAGAAGATCGGATCAGACGCCATTGATAGCGATTGCTCAGGGTAGGATCCTCAATTTTGAAAGCCCCTCTCGGGAGGGGTTGGGGTGGGTTTAAACCCGATCAAACCTCAGAGATGGGTATACACGGTAACTGGAGAAATGGCACAAGCAGATCTACCCCATGTTGGTACCAAGCTACCTAAAAACTGGATCCGAGTCCGATCCACCTGAGAACAGGATCCGCGCAACACGATCAGCGGTGAGGAATACCTCAAGATCTGCAAGCAATATGGTTTTAAGACGGACAAAGATGCTCTCCAGCTGAGCGACTATCTCCATGATCTAGGCGTTTTCCTTCACTTCCAGGGAGAGCCGATTTTGGAGCGAGTTGTGATCCTTAAACCCACCTGGGGAACATCAGCTGTATACAAAGTCCTCGACAACAAAAAGGTCGAGAAAGCTCAGGGGCTATTTACATGGGATAACCTCAGAGAGATCTGGAGTCATCCAACCTACGAAGGCAAACAGGTGAAAGATCCCAAACTTAATGAATTCACCGACAACCTCTCTAGCAGAAAAACAGACATACCGTGACGATCGTCTCATGATCAAGATCACATCCTATTACGGAGGTCATACCAATAACTAACGCTTCTCACTGGTGTCATCCACAGAGCTTGGCGATGATAAAAACGTTGAGACCCACTCATGATCAATTCCGATCCTCAACGAATCTCCACAGAGATCACTTTCATCATGGTACACACCTTCAATCACTCCGTTAATTCCCCCAATCAGATCCCAGTAGGATCCTTTGTGCTCAAAACCTGGGGTCAGATCCATCAGTTGACCGCAGTAGATCCTACCCCTCTAGTGGATCCGCAATCCCTACAACACCTAGAACAGGATAGCCTGGGCCAAGCCCTGATCGCCCACCTGGAGCACCATCAGATCCAACCCTTCACCTTTGGTCCACGCCGACTCCAACTCCATGACACCGTACATGTCCTAACAGGATATGGGGTTGATCTGTTGGGAGAGATCGAGGTACAAGCCTTCCTCTGCGGATGTAAATTTCGCCTCGGCCAGATCGTTTTGGGCTTGGGCTTACTGTCCAAACTATGGCGGAACTCCGATCAGCACCCGGATCACGATCTCATCTGGCAGCGCATTCAGATCGCACACCAACGGGGTCAACAGTCCCGATTCGATCCAGATGATTGGTCCCCCCAGGATCGCTGGCATCAACCCCTGGAGCAGGTCCGAGAGAGTCTGGGCATCCCTCCACAGGTCCAGGATCTGAGCTGAGCCAGATCTTAGCCCCCTCTCAGTTCATCTCAGGGAATGGGATGTTAGAACCTCTGATGGAGGACTGTTTAAGGATAAACTGTGCTGCCGTCCCCTCACTCCCGCATTCCCCATCCGGTTTGGGCTCCCTTACGCCAGATCCTGATCTGGACCCTGATCTTACTGGTGGGCTTCGGCTGGATCGGCTCTCCGGTTGCAGCCCAAGCCTCCCCCAAAGTCGAGACTCAGCTGATCAGTGAACAACGGGCCATCGCCCCTGACACCCCCTTCTGGGTCGGTCTGCACATGCGGATCCAGGAAGACTGGCATACCTATTGGCAGAATCCAGGAGATTCGGGAGCTCCCACCCGCTTGCAATGGGATCTGCCCGAGGGCTTTACCGCCAGCGAGATCCTCTGGCCCTATCCCCACCGCTTCCCTGTGGGTCCTCTGGTCAACTATGGCTACGCAGATCAGACCCTGTTGTTAGTGCAGATCACCCCACCCCCTGAGCTGACAGAAGCAGCGATCCAGTTGCAGGTCAAAGCAGATTGGTTGGTGTGTCAGCAGGAGTGCATCCCGGAGTCCGCAGAACTCAGCCTAGAGATGCCGACGATCTTGGGAGATCCAGCCCCAAATCCCATCTGGTCTCGTCTCTTTGATCGCACCCGTCAGCAGCTCCCGATCCCATCCCCCTGGCCCGCCTCAGCAGCAGTTAGCACAGATCAAGTGCAGCTCCAGATCTCAGTACCCGAGATGTCCCCAGAGGAGTGGACGGATCGACTGCAGGAGGTGACCTTTTTCCCCGAACAGGATGGGGTGATCGTCAATGCTGCAGAGCAGATCAGGTCCGTATCAGCCGAGGGACTGTCTCTAACTCTAGAACGAGGATATCTGCCCGAGATCGAAAAGCTACAGGGAGTGTTGGTGATCCGGGAGCAGCTGGAGAACGATATCAGTGTCCAGGCGCTGCAGATCGAGGCTGAGATCGGTGCCCCAGTCCCAGCCCCCCTGGAGACCGCTACGCTACCAGAATCCAGAGCGAGCTCGTTTGATCTGGGTCGGATCCTGATCTTGGCTCTGCTGGGGGGGATCGTCTTGAACCTGATGCCCTGCGTCTTTCCAGTTCTCTCCCTCAAAGCCCTAAGCATCTCCCAAAAAGCTCGCTACAGTGCCACCGAAGTGCGACGACTATCCTTGGTGTTCACCGCCGGGATCCTGGTCAGCATGGGGATCCTGGCTGCCGCCTTGCTGGGCCTGAAGGGATTAGGACACCAGATCGGGTGGGGCTTTCAACTGCAATCCCCTGGGTTTGTCCTGGGTCTGGCCTATCTCCTGTTTGCGGTGGGCCTCAGCTTGGCGGGGATGTTCCAGATCGGGGCCACCTGGATGGGGGTGGGTCAGGGATTGACAGCGGATCAAGGCTATCGGGGAGAGTTCTTTACGGGCATGTTGGCGACAGTCATGTCCACCCCTTGTACGGCTCCGTTTATGGCGACGGCGGTGGGAGCAGCCCTGGCTCAGCCTCCCTTGGTCTCGTTCATGATCCTGCAGGTGTTGGGGATCGGTCTGGCCCTGCCCTATTTGATCTTGGGCTTTATACCGGGCACCCATCGGTTGCTCCCCAAACCTGGGGCCTGGATGGAGACCCTCCAGCAATTCCTGGCCTTTCCCGTCTTGGGTACGGTGGCCTGGTTGCTCTGGGTTGTGACTCTACAGGCTGGATCCACTGGTTTGGCCATGGCCCTGACGGGAGTGATCCTGGTGGCCTTCGGGATCTGGTGCTGGCAGAAGACGCAAGGGGCACGACTACCCTGGCGACGCATCGGTCGGATCGCAGCCGGGATCGCCTTGGTGCTGGCCTTGGGTCTGACCCAAGGATTACCCGGAGGATCTCCTCAGATGGCCGGGACGGAGGGCACCTCCACAGAAACCTCAGGTTTGGCTTGGGAACCTTACAGCGAGGCTCAGCTGTCTGAGTCGATCAGGAGCGGATCGCCCGTGTTCGTCAATTTCTCGGCGGCTTGGTGTGTCACCTGTCTGGTCAACGATCGGGTGGCCCTGAGTCAGCCTGAGGTGGTAGAGGCATTTACAGAGCAACAGGTGATCCTTCTAAAGGCGGATTGGACCCACCAGGACGCCCAGATCACCCAGGCCCTACAACAGTTTGGCCGTAGTGGCGTGCCCCTGTATGTGTTCTACCCTGGACCTGAGCAAGAGCCTCTCATCTTGCCCCAAGTTTTGACCCCGGCGATCGTGCTAGATTCCCTGCAGACAGCCCTGTCTCAGTAACACCCTTGGATCTTAAAAAAGTTCAGATCCGTTTTGTGACCCTGACTACCCTGATTGGAGACCCCCTCATGTTGACGCTTAACCGTTTTCCCCAAGCCCACCTGAGCCTCCTGATCGGGGGATTGATCTCCGGTTTACTGGCGGCAGAGACCCCAGCCATGCCCCGGATCGGCGAGCCTGCCCCAGACTTCACTGTTGAGGATACCAACGGCGAGGAGATCAGCCTCAGTGATCTAGAAGGAGAGATCGTAGTCCTGGAGTGGACCAATCATGAATGTCCGTTTGTGGGCAAACATTACAGCTCCGGCAATATGCAGGCTCTGCAGCAGGAGGCCGACGAGCAAGGGGTGACATGGATCTCGATCGTCTCCTCTGCTCCTGGTCAACAGGGTTATGTCACCGCCGCACAGGCCAACGAGTTGACCGTCAGTCGTGATGCCGCCCCCGATGCCGTGATCCTGGATCCGGATGGGGAGCTCGGTAAACTCTACGGGGCTACGGCCACCCCCCATATGTTCGTGATCGGTGAGCAAGGTGCTCTGCAGTACATGGGAGCCATCGACAGCATCCCCACCGCCCAGATCGCCGACATCGAGTCCGCCGAGAACTACGTCCGCGCCGCTCTGGATCAGGTGATGGCCGGTGAGCCCGTCTCCACCCCCGCCACCCGCGCCTATGGGTGTACCGTCAAGTACGCCAGCTAGGGCACCGATGGGGATCCCAATTCGCTAAGCTTTGAGAGGGATTGGAGGAGATCATGCTCTGGAAACTGCAGACGCTGCAGAAGATCGGCACCTTTACCTTGGTGATCATCGCCTTTACGGCTCTCTGGTTGGGGGGAGCAGTGGCCCCAATGATCGCAGTCCTCTGTGTGGCAATGGGGATCTTGGGCTGGTTTTGGGAGCCCCCTCGCATTCAGTTCCAACGTTACGAGGGCATCTGGCGCCCCTTAACGGTGACGGTGCTGGTGATCCTCAGTCTGGCTGCACTTTTCGGCTACGTCGGGATCTTTGATGCAGCCATTGGACTGGTTCTCTATCTGACGGGGGCCAAGCTGTTTCAGCGGGAGCGAGCGGCGGATTACCTGCAGGCTCTGGTACTGTCCTTTCTGTTGATGGCTATCGCCACGATCTTTAACGAGGATCTGAGCTTTGGTCTGCTGTTCATCCTCTATGTGCTAATCGGGTTGGTCTGTTTCACCCTCTATCACCTGCGCATCCAGACGGAGCGACCTGAGATCGAGGCTCAGGCGGCTCGTCAAACCCGGTTATTGGATGCCCGCCTGTTGACTACCCTGGTGGGATTAGCTTGGCTGGCCCTGATCTTCTCCGTCCTCTTCTTCTTTCTCTTCCCCCGTATCGGATTTGGCTATCTGGCTCAACAGTCCCGCTCTGGCCCCGCCACCTCTGGCTTTAGTGAGCAGGTGGATCTGGGTCAATTCGGCACTCAGAAAACCGACCCCACTGTGATCATGCGGGTGGAGTTTCCCGAGGGACCCCCACAGCAGGTGACGAATTTGTATTGGCGGGGGGTCAGCCTGGATCGCTATGACGGCACCACCTGGACCAAGACCCTCACCCAGACCGAGATCAGCAGCCTCAACGCGGACGGTGTAATCGAGATCCCACGGATTCAGCTGCCAGAGGTGGTTCAGGCGTTATCCTCGACCGTCTCTCTCATGCACCAGAGCATTTACCTGGAGCCCATCGGCTATGACACCTTGTTTGGGGTTGCCCCAGTGTTGCGGATCCAGGTCGCGGATCGGGGCAGTGCCAATCGTCCTCAAGCAGCCCCCAGTCGCCGCCGCCAGCAACGGGTCGGTATCGATCAGATGGGAGATATTACCCATCAACTGCCGCCTCAGCTCAGCTATCAGTATGATGCCTTCAGTCTCAACCAGCGCTGGAGTGGCACCGATCTCGAAACCCTCAGTCATGACGAGATCCTGGCTAGGCTGACGCGGGATGAACAACAGGCTTACCTGCAGTTACCCGAGAGCTTGCCCCAACGGATCCGAGATCTAGGGGAACAGATCACCGCCGCCGCGACCACAGATTATGGGCGAGTCCTAGCAGTACAGGATTACCTCCTGGACAACTTTGCATACACTATCGATCTGCCTCAACCGGGAGCGGATCCCTTGGATAGCTTCCTATTTGATCACCAGCGGGGGCACTGTGAGTACTTCTCTACGGCGCTGGCGATCCTGTTGCGCACCGTCGGTATCCCCACCCGCTCTGTAAATGGTTTCTGGGGGGGGAAGTGGAATGAGAATAGCAGCTACCTGGCCATTCGTAACGCTGAAGCCCACTCCTGGGTTGAGGTGCCTTTTGGCCCCTATGGTTGGGTCCGCTTTGATGCCACCCCCAGTGCTGCCAACGTCAGCCAACAGACCCACTGGCTGGATCCCTTCAGGAACTTTTACGACGAGCTGCGCTTCCGTTGGATCAAATATGTCATCCAGTACGATCTGCAAGCCCAGCTGGGTTTATTGGAGCAGATCCGGGATCAGCTCAGCGGCCCGGACGAGCAAAATTCCTGGCAGGATTGGGCTAGAGAGCGGATCCCGAACCTGCAAAGCAACCTGCGCCGCAACTGGTTACCTCTGTCTGGGGTGTTGATCTTGACAGGATTGGGAGGTCTGGCGGGCAGTCGGCGTCGCTATCGCTCTCTCCGGGTACAGGATGGATTGATCGGGGTGGGGCTATCGGGGCTCAGCTTTGCTCTCGTGTTCTGGCTGTGGGAACCGCAACCCACTGGGATCCTACTCTTGGGGGCAACGGTGCTACCCAGTTTGGCCTTTGCCTGGATCCGGTGGCAGTCCTTTGGTCAACGCTCCCGCCAAGCCGAGCTCCACAGCATCTCCCGCGTTTACTTGAAACTGAAGCTGATCCTGGAGGGCTATCAGGTGCAGCTCTCCCCCCATCAGGGGCCGGAGGCCTTGATCGAGATCCTGAAAGGGTCGGAGTTGGTAGCTCGGGAGCAAGCAATCCAGATCATCCGGCGCTACATGGAGGTGCGGTTTGGACAACAGTCCCTCCACCCCACGGAGATCACCGATCTACGGCAGCAGATCAAACACCTACAAAGGCAGTGGCAGGAGCAGTGGCGGCAGCAAAAACAGACCCCCGTGGCGAGCTCCTCTTAACCTCCGAGCACCTGAACCGCAAACCCCTGTTGTCTCAGATCATCGGCCATATAGCGAGCATGTTCTAGCTGACTAAAGGCGGCCAGTTGAATGAACTGTTGGCCATTGATGGTCTTTAAGAAGGCTCCCTCAGAAACCTGGCGAGCCCTAGCCAGAGCCTCCTCTCCTTGGTATTGAAGCAGAACGAGATAGGTGCCCTCCCCCTGCTGAGATCCCAGGGTGATCCCAGGTTGGGGTGTGGCGGGAGCAGCTGTCTCCGCAACGGGTGGGTCCGTCTCCGGAGTCGGATCCCTGTCCTCAGGATCGAGCTGGGGTTGAGCAGGTGTCGGGGGGGCCGTTGGGGTCGCGATGGGTGTCGGAGTGGGGACGGGAGTTGAGGGATTGAGACGGGAGGAGGCAACCTCAGATCGCTCCACGGTTCGTTCCCCGGTGACCGGGATCGATGAGGCCGTGGTGCCGAATTGGGAGCGCTCCTGT
>CAYSEO010000097.1:12582-13699 GCA_964429885.1 uncultured bacterium | reverse complement strand
AGGGAAGAAGGCGACGATCCAGGCACAGACCACCATAGCGGCAAAGGTATTGTTCCGTAACCAGATGATGATCAGCGGGGCGATGGCCACGATCGGGGTAGTTTGTAGCACGACGGCATAAGGGAAGAAACTGCGCTCGATCCATTTGCTTTGGGTAAACAGGATCGAGATCAATAACCCCGAGATCGTTGCTGCCAGAAAGGCCACCACCGTGATCTGCAGCGTGATCATCAAGGAGGGAAATAGATCCCCCCATTCCTCGATCAGGGTTTGGATCACCAGGATCGGACCTGGCAGCAGGTAGTGGGGCATCTCCGTAATCCGGACAAATAGCTCCCAGGACACCAGAAATAGGCTCC
This sequence comes from uncultured bacterium, assembly GCA_964429885.1. GTDB lineage: Bacteria > Cyanobacteriota > Cyanobacteriia > Thermostichales > Thermostichaceae > CAYSEO01. The sequence continues at coordinate 13,340 of CAYSEO010000097.1, read as the reverse complement.
CAACGATGGCCGGGGCGATCACCTCAGCGGAGATCAGCTTCGAGTACCAGGGCTTTTTCTGAGGAATGATCGGGGTGGGAGTGGGGGGAGAGGAGGTCTCAGTCGGCGGCGTGATCTGACCCACAGAGGCTCTGAATCCCCAGGAGCGGTCCTCTAGCCAGGATCCCCCTTCTCGCAGGAGGCCGCCCCAATTCAACTCCTGGACACCATTCCAGAGCTCGGCCAGCAGGGCAAACAGTTGACGAAGGAACATGAGCGGTGAACTCTCCAATGGACCGTAACAGCTAGGGGTGGCTAGGGCGCAGGCTGGATCAACCACAAACTCCAGTCTAGATCTGAGGAACCAGGTTAGGGGCCGGATCAGATCAGCCCACACTTGCTATGGATCCAGATTTTCTTAAGATACCTTGCACATCTGAGGCAGCGGTAGGCATAGCTACAGGATAACTGGGTGGGTCGATCGGCAGAGTTGCTTCAACAAGTCTATGCAGGTGCTTTCCCTGATCGACTCAGGATCCAGAGTATTGAACTGTATAAATGTTTTTGCTGATCTACTTACCGACTCAGTATGACCGAAAGGAGATCGATCGGGTGGGTTTAGCAATCGCCCGGATAAGAGTATGATACCGATGAGCCACAGCAGATCTGGGGCCAAAGGATCGTTGGATCTACTGAGGAGTCGGTGTGAGGGTACTATGGCAAAAGCCACTCTGTTTGGTAGCAGGTTTGACTTAATACTGTGCATAGCCCTGGGAATC
>CAYSEO010000097.1:0-12572 GCA_964429885.1 uncultured bacterium | reverse complement strand
GGGATGGACAGTGATCCCGACCACCCATGCAGAACCCTCATCGACGGAAGCTGACGCCCTGCAGTTCGCTCAACTGTCCGGACAAACCAGCACAACTGAGGCCCCCGTAGAGTTACCTGAGGGGATCCAAACCTTACCCGGCAGTATCCAGGTGCAGGAGTTTCGTTACCGGGGCAGCACCGTTTACGATCCGGAGATGCTCGATCAGATTGTGGGGTTTGAGACCGTCTATCAAGATCAGGAGGTCTCTCTGGCACAGGTCCTACAGGCGGCCACCCAGATCACTCAGCGCTATGTAGCAGATGGCTACATCACCTCCGGAGCCTTCCTACCCCTGGAGGAGAATACCCCAGAGCAGTTGGAGGCGGGCATCGTCACCATCGAGATCCTGGAGGGACGAGTAGAGCCCATTGAGATCAGAGGGCTAGGGCGGCTACGACCGGGGTATGTGCGCTCCCGGCTAGCCCGAGGGGCCCGTCAGCCTCTCAATCAGGAACAGCTATTGCAATCGCTGCAGTTACTTAGGTTAGATCCGTTGATCGAGTCTTTGTCGGCGGAGCTGTCGGTGGGGGCGGAGCCCGGTACCAGTGTTCTGGAGGTGGCCATCGAGGAGGCGCCCTCTTTTGATCTGCAGCTCAGTACTGATAATAATCGTTCCCCCAGTGTGGGTAGCTTTCGGCGGGGTCTGACGGTGGAGGAAGGGAATCTGTTCGGGTTTGGGGATCGGATCCAGTTCAGCTACTTCAATACTGATGGTAGCGATGAATTCAATGGCAGCTACAGCATCCCTCTCAATGCTCGGGACGGCACCTTCAACCTTAGCTATCGCAACACGACGAATCAGATCATTGAGGAACCTTTTGAGACAGTGGATATTGATTCTCCCTCGGAGGAGCTGATCGTTAGTTTTCGCCAACCGTTGATCCTCACACCAGAGGAGGAGCTTGCTCTAGAGTTGTCCTATACCTATGAGGAGAACCTCACCACGTTATTGGGGGTTCCCATTCAGCTTTCCCCAGGGGCGAATGAAGAGGGGGAGACCCGAGCCTCGGTGTTGCGATTTGCTCAGGATTACCAACGTCAGGGGGAGCAATCAGTATTAGCGGCTCGCTCGCAGTTCAGTTTGGGGGTGGAGTTGTTCGATCCTACCTTCAGCGACTCGGGGCAGCCCGATAACAGTTTCTTGGCCTGGCGGGGTCAGTTTCAATATGTCCAGCTCACGGCCCCAGATACGCTGTTGATCTTCCGTTCCGATCTGCAGCTGGCGGATCAGGCTCTGTTCTCCCTAGAACAATTTGGGGTGGGAGGACAGCAAACGGTGCGGGGCTATCGGGAGAATGCTTTGGAGACGGATAATGGCCTACTGGGATCGGTGGAGTATCGCTTCCCGATCTATCGTTCCCAGGGGTTACCGGAGGATCGGACGATTGTGCAGCTCACTCCATTTCTGGATGTGGGGGCGGGATGGAACAATACGGGTCCGAATCCGGATCCGAATACATTGGCGGGTTTAGGGTTGGGAGTGCTATGGCGCCAAGGGGATCGGTTCTCCGCTCGGGTGGATTATGGTATCCCTTTGGTGGATATTCCGGATACCTCCGATCGAACGTTACAGGAGAATGGGATCTATTTCTCAGTTCAGTACAACTTGTTCTGAGTCGGCTCAATGCTCAACTATTCTGGTTACTCTGCTCAAACCCTGACTGATACTACCTCAGCCCCAACCTTGGTCGGGGCAAAGGAGAGATCTGATGGGTACGGATCTAAAAGTAGGGGTGATCTAGCGTTTAGAGGGCGCTGCGGTGACGAGCAGAGGCTGATGGGTTTCCTGAGGGTGCGTCTGAGGATCGGCTCCCAGTAGGCATCCTTTGCACTCAAACCAAACACCGCCCTGATCCTGGCAGTCCTGGCTGTTGATGAACGGTTCGGGAATGAATTCCACCATGGGAGCCTCTTGAATCCTTCCACTCCTTACGCTACCAGCAGATCGAGGCAAGATCTTAAGAAAGAATGAAAAGATGACGATCTCGACGCCTATCTTTGCACAGCTTAACAAATGAGTTGTGGCTACGACAGCGGAGCCTTCTAGTGCGATGGTGTAGGATCAGAACCATATCTGCATCTGCTATGCGCAAAAGCATCCTTCGTAAAGAAAGCGTCAACGATCTGCCCCTTGGCATCGACATCCCCAACTCCGCCACCGCCCTGATCAGCTCCGAGGATCCGGCTCACCCCATCGAGAATGCCTTCGATGCCAACCATGGTCCTGGCTCCAGCTACTGGAAAGCCCAAGATCCGGGAGAGCAAAACATCGTCCTTGCCTTCGACACCCCCCAGAGCCTCCGCCAGATCATCCTGGAGATCGAGGAGCTAGAGCATGATCGATCCCAAGAGATACAGATCTCAGCCTCCCCAGATCAGGGACGCACCTACGAGACCGTCGTGACCCAGGGGTTTAACTTCAGCCCACCTGGTACCACCTTTGAACGCGAGATCTGGAATGTGGCCCTGGAGGGGATCACGCACCTGCGTCTACGGATCAGGCCGGATAAAAATGATAGCTCCCAGTATGCGTCACTCACCAGTTTGATCCTGCAATAAGTCGATCCTCAGCTAGATCTAGAGCCACCCTAAAGTAACAACCGACAGCGCAGTAGTGAGTTGAGTCAGTCAGACAGGGATAGTGCTGTTGGTCCGAGATGACTGAGAGGATCCTCAGTTCTCCCTCAGCCCTGCTACAGAGCGGTCAAGTTAACCTGGTCCCGTCACTGGATCCACCTCAGCAGGAGCAGGAGAGTTACACCATGGATGGCCATAAGATCGGACTGACTTGCCTGTGGGCGTTGGGGGCATTCCTGGGAACCCAGATCCCGTTTACCTCATCTGGAATAGCCCAAGAGGCTTCTGAGGAGAGATCCTCGGATGGGGTGACTTTAGATGATGGTGTAGCTGAGATCCTGTCTCTGATCAGTCGTAGCCCCATTCGTCGTGAGGAAGCTTTGGCCTATCTGGACGAGAATTGGGAACCGGAATACGCCCCCATGATGATCGAGCTCCTCTCCCTGGGTCGCGATCCCAGCTGGTTGGAGCTTTTGGAGGAGAAAACAGGCCAGGATCATGGCTTCGATACCCAAGCTTGGTTCCAGTGGCTGTGGGAGAATCCACCTCTAGAACATCCCAACTATGCAGACTTCAAAGCTATCCTCTATGGTTCTGCCATCGATCCTCGGTTCGAAGCCTATTTCAGTAGTGAGCGGCCCCGCACGATCCGGCTGGATGAAGTGCGCTGGGGGGGGGTGCGTCAGGATGGTATTCCACCGTTGCGTCAACCTGAGATGATCACAGCGGATGAGGCGGATTATCTAGAGGATGACAATGTGGTGTTCGGGATCGCGGTGAATGGGGATGTGCGTGCTTATCCCAAGCGGATCCTAGCCTGGCATGAGATGTTTGTGGATACGGTGGGGGATGTGCCCGTGGCTGGGGTTTACTGTACCCTCTGTGGCACCATGATCCTGTATGAGACCGAGGTGGATGGGGTTGATCATGAGTTTGGCACCAGTGGGTTTCTCTATCGATCTAATAAATTGATGTACGATCAGGCCACTCAATCCCTATGGATGACCTTGTTGGGACAGCCGGTGATCGGTCCTCTGGTGGAGGAGGATATTACGTTGGAGTATCGCAGTGTGGTGACCACCACCTGGGGGGAATGGCGGCGGCGTCATCCAGACACTTTGGTGCTCTCTTTGGATACAGGACATCAACGGGACTATGGCGAGGGTGTGGCCTATCAGGAATATTTTGCCACTGATGAGTTGATGTTTGGGGTGCCAGAACTGGATGAGCGGCTTAACAATAAAGATGAGATCCTGGGGTTGATCTTCCCAGAATATAGTGATCAGCCCCTGGCCATCAGCGCTGATTTTCTGTTGGAGAATCCTGTCTATCACGAGCGGCTGGGGGATCTAGATCTGGTGGTATTGACGGATCCTTCTGGAGCCAATCGGGTTTACGAGAGCCAGGATGTTGAGTTTGACTCCTATGATGGGGATCGAACTGTTACCGATGAGCAGGGACGCACCTGGGAGTTGACGGAGGATCAGTTGATCGGTCCTGAGGGTGAGGAGTTGGATCGGTTGCCCGCCTATCGCGCTTTCTGGTTTGGCTGGTATTCTGCTTATGATCAAACTCGCCTAGTGGAATGAGGGAGGATCGATGTCGCTCGATTTCCAGCCTTGGGATCAGCTCCTGAATCGCTATGTGGATGATCGGGGTCGGGTGGACTATGGCACCTGGAAACAGGAGTCCTGGGGGGATCTGGACAGCTGGATCCGATCCTTAGAGACGATCCCTCTACCCCCTGATCCGGACACTCAGATGTCGTTTTGGATCAATCTCTACAACGCCCTCACCATCCAGCAGGTGTTGAAACGCTATCCCATCTCCTCGATCCGAGCTTCTTGCCTGGGGCTACCCAACTGGATCTCCTTCCTCATGTTTTTTGAGCGCAAGATCTTCACCTTGGGTGGGGAAAAGTATAGCTTGAATCGGATCGAGCACAAGATCCTCAGGGAGCAGTTCCAGGAACATCGGATCCATTTTGCCCTCGTCTGTGCCTCGATCGGCTGTCCCCTGTTGCGAAACCAAGCTTATTGGCCTGATCAGATCGATCAACAGCTGGAGGAGGATACGATCCGCTTCATCAACAATCCCCCTAAGGTCCGCTTCGATCCAGATGCCAAGATCCTCTACTGTAGCAAGATCTTTAAGTGGTATCGTCAGGATTTTCTGGGTGTCTCTGCCTCGATCCAGTCTTTGATCTCAAGCTACCTCAAACAAGAGATCCCCGCCGCTATCCCCATTCGTTACCTGCCTTATAGTTGGGATCTGAATCAACAGATCTAAATTAGGCATCACCGCACATGTTCATAGAATCGTTTCCAATAGCTAGGAGATAGACCCAGACCCCAGGTCAGGCAGATCGAGACATACAAAAACGTTGCCTTCCAAGCACCCCATTGGGCTACCCGCCGATCTGAACTGTGCACTACTCGATTGACCAACCGGATCCGGCCCAGCTTTCCTAATCGCTTACACAGATCTCCATCTTCCATGAGCGGGAGCTGAGGATCGTAGCCGCCACAGGCGATAAAATCCGCTTTCCGACAGAAGATCACCTGATCGCCAAATAGGAGCCGTAATCCTTTGAAAAAGAACTGATAGGGTCTAAACAGCAGAGGTCCATAGTAAGTCTTGAGGAAGTTATGAAAGGAGATCCCCCAGCGTACCCGTTCAGGTCCAGTCATCAGAGAGATAAAGCCTCCGCAAACAGTACGCGGATCCGCCAACACAGTAGAGAGGATCTGCACCACATCAGGAGGGACCTGAGTATCGGCATGGAGGAAACAGAGGATCTCTCCGGTAGCAGTAGCAGCCCCCTGATTCATCTGGACCGAGCGAGCGGCGATCCCAGATTGCAACACCTTTGCCTTGAGATCATGACAGATCTCCACTGTGGTGTCCTCACTGCCCCCATCCACAACGATCACCTCATGGGCGGGAGGGTCAAGAACCTGTAACTGCCGCAATTGGGATCCGATACAGGCAGCCTCATTGAGGGCGGGAATGATGATGGAGATAGCAGGGGTCATGAGCTGTGAGACCGACGGAATCGATATCCCTTGGGGAGATCCATAGAATTGATCTTGCCTCACACGGGCTCTCTATTCCCAGCCCCGTCCCACAGTCTGAGACAGCCGCTCTGGATCCGGGGAGCCCTCGGGAGTGTAATATCCTGCTGCTTTCTTAGCCTGGATCTCCACCTGAGCATCCGCCGGGATCAATTCCTCCGGAATGGGGATCCGCTCCACGATCTCGATCCCCGATTGGATAATGGCATTGAATTTGAGATTGCTCATGGACACCATCCGGTCGATACGGGTGATCCCCAGCCAATGCAACACATCCGGCATCAGCTCCTGAAAGCGCATATCCTGCACCCCTGCCACACACTCCGTCCGAGCGAAATAAGCATCCGCTCGATCGCCTCCCTCCTGACGTTTGCGAGCGTTATACACCAGAAACTTGGTCACCTCCCCGAGCGCCCGACCCTCCTTACGGAAGTAGACAATCACCCCAGCACCGCCTTCCTGAGCCGTCCGCACACACTCCTCGATACCATGGACCAGATAGGGCCGGCAGGTACAGATATCCGATCCAAACACATCGGATCCGTTGCACTCGTCATGCACCCGCACTGCCACGGGTTTATCGGGATCCCTGATCGACTCCACATCCCCAAACACATACACCGTCACCCCACCGATCGGGGGCAGAAACACCTCCAGATCGGAGCGGGTCACCAACTCGGGAAACATCCCCCCCGTCTGCTCAAACAGAATATGTCGTAGATCGCTCTCGCTCACCTGTAGACGCTTGGCGATCCCAGGCAGATACCACACGGGTTCGATGGCCACCTTGGTCACCACCAGATCGCCATTGGGCTTCATCACCTGACCATCTAACTGGATCCGACCCTTGTGGGCAGCCTCCTGTAGCTCCGGCATGTTGATGTGAGCTTTGGTGATGGCGATGGTGGGGCGAATGTCGTACCCCTGCTCGTAGAGGGGCGCAAAGGCTTCCCCGACGGTGGCCCCAAAGGGATCTAGGGAGATGATCTTGTCTGGATCGAACCAGCTGTCATGGGGGCCGATGGTGACGGTGGGGGAGGTGTTGGTCAGATCGGCGCGATGGCTGGCCTGCAGGGATCCGCTGGCTACCGCTAAGGCTCGATACAGGGCGTAGGCTCCCGAGTGCGTGCCCACCACATTGCGATGGCTGGGATTGGTGAGTGATCCAATCAGGGGACCCCGTTGCAGTGGATCCTGTTCTCCCCATCGGATCGGCAACGGCTTGGGGCCAAACTGACTGGGATGGGAGGTGAGGACGATATGTCGGCTACGAGCAGCCTTCTTGGGAGCGGGGGTGGAGCCTACGGAGGGATCGGGCATGGCAGCAGCCTGAGCGGACAATAAGACTGGATCTTACAGAGTTTGACACGGGAGTCACAAGATCGGCTGTTCTCTGGTAACGTTTCCTGCATTTGTGACCCACTGTGGATCCCTGCTCTCCTGAGCTATCCCCGGCAAGTTCAGATAAACAGATCTGCCGTAACCTTGAAGATCGCCGCTAGCTTTCTAGCCTGATCCCTGCTGATCTCTCGTTTACCATTCATGATCTCGGAGATCATACCCCGACTCCCGATTCCCTGTCTGACCAGATCCTCCTGAATCATTCCCTGTGTTTCCATCAAGTGTCTGAGCACGGATAATGGCGTATAGCTCGATCCAAGATCGAATGCTTTTTGTTCGTAAAGCTGAATCAGCTCTGTCCATACCTCAAGGATCTGATTCTCAAGTGCTGTCCGATCTTGCTTGAAGAACAAGGTCTCATAGATGCTGAGGGCTCTATCGTATTCATCCTCAGTCTCGATCACAAAAGGCAGGATATTGAGATCAAAATCAGAAGTAAGGGTCATTTTTCCAGTTCTCCTTGTCATGGGGACCGATGTTCACCGTAGGGGCTGTGTTGGTCAGATCCGCCCGATGACTAGCTTGCAGCGATCCACTAGCCACCGCCAGAGCCCGATAGAGGGCATAGGCCCCGGAGTGAGTCCCCACCACATTGCGATGGGCGGGATTGGTGAGAGAACCGATCACCGGACCCCGTGTCAATGGTTCCTGCTCTCCCCACCGGATCGGCAGGGGTTTTGGCCCAAACTGGCTGGGATGGGAGGTGAGAACGATGTGCTTGGTGCGAGCCGTCTTCTTGGGATCGGCAGAGGAGTTAACAGTGGGATCTGACATGACAGGGGCTCGTCTGACGAAAAGACTAGGACCGGGCAACCGGTAGGACTGGATCTTACAAAGTATGACATGGCTATCACCAGACGAGTTGTGATTTATGTAGCAACCAGTATTTGCGGGAACCCAGGCCCCTCCAGAGGTTGAGCGGGCTGAATCACTCCGATCCCCAGGACTGACCTGATTCAGCCCCTGTTGCCAACGAATCGGATCTGTAGATCGATGCTTATTGCCTATAAAGTTAACCTCACTTATCCTTGAAGTTAATCGAGCTCTACGATTTTATGTCTCTCTTGTCTAAGGATACTTGACTGAAGATCCAAAGCTTTAGCCTGTTATAGATCGATCTCAATCGAATCGCGAAGCAAAGGGATTAGAGGATGAATGACATTTTGTAAACGAATATTCAATCCTATGCTCAACCATGATATTCCTGGTGATGAGCCTAAAGTTTCACCTCAGAACAGGAGCAAAGATCTGTAAACTTCCCTCTTGATCTCTAGTTGTTGATCTCTTTCCAGGATCTTATGTTAGCTCTAGACTCAGGTGCTTGGGTTCAGCTTCACGCATGCCTATTCTTAAGGAGAAGAACTATGAAAAGCATGATCAATTTCCGTGCTACCTGGATGGTAGGAGCGTTAGCCCTTGGAGTTCTGGCATCCTGCGGAGAGAGTCAACCTACAGCCACGGGTCCTGTGGGTTCCAATGACTCCGTCTCTATCGTGGTTGAATCTGGGGCGAGTGACTTAGCTCTGACGGCCACTGGAGAAGTAAAAGGTGAGGAAACCGCTATCTCGGCGGAATCTAAGTTTTTCCTGTTCCCCTCGGTCGTCAACTTCGAGCAGTTCGTCTCTGGTGACATCATCACAGATCAGACTAAGCGGTCTGGTGTCGTATTTGGGCGGCCTGGGGTCAGTGCTGGGGTGGCTGGTGTTGATAGTAGCGATGATATCTCATTCCCGATCAGTGGTAATACGTCCGTTGCCGGTTTGGATGCTAACGGAAATATTCCAGGGATCTTTACAGGGGATATCTACTTCTCCTTTGTCGGCCGGATCCTTCCCATTGGGCGAACTGCAGATCGAGTGGCTTTCACTATCGGTGACGTCGGAGGCGACCTCGATATCTGGGAGATCCGCGCCTATGATAGGAGAGATAATCTGATCTTGACTGAGAATGTTTCATCTACAGCGTTCATTCGGGTAGAACTTTCTGCCCCAGGGATCCATCGAGTTGAGGTCGATTTTGATGATAATAACCCTGCCGGTTATGGCTTTGACGATCTGGACTTCCAGTAGATCAAGTAGACAGTTCAGACTCAAGATCTGAGGTCGAGCCTTGAAAAAATCGGGCCTGAAACTCCTCATAAGTAAGGTCCGATTCAGCTAAGCTCTGACCCGTTGATGGTTATCATTATCCCTCCTAGGTCAAGATGGTGATAAAGGGGATACAGGTGTACCAGTTCCTTCACTGGACTCCTACCGCCCCATCAGATCCCATCAGCACCTGAGGAGCGTTGTCATGATCAGTGGCCCTGAGTTGATCCGTCGCTATGCTGCGGGAGAGCGGGACTTTTCCAGGTTGAATCTCAAAGGGATCCAGCTCTATGGATCCCTCAAGAGCCTGATCGATCTGAGGGGAGCTAACTTTAGAGGGGTGATCCTAGAGGGGCGATCCTCAGCCATGTTGAGTGAGGCGGTTCTCTCCGATGCGGAAACTGAAGGAGCCATAGGTTTAGATCTGACGATGAATGTTGCCCCTCGAATATCGACCCAAGCCGCTGATCAGCCTCGACAGCAGCCCCCAGCCCCAGCCATCACCTTTCAAACCTGGCTGAATGAGCTGGATTTTGGCTATGCCCTCGGACAGGAATACCGGGGTTATCGCTATGAGCCGATCCAGGACCGGTGGGGAGATAACCCCCTTGCGGCCTATCTTGCTAATGCCGATCCGGAGATCCCTAACCCATCATGTCCTGATCGCTCCGTCCAGTCTCATTTACCTATTAGTGACTCAATGACTCTTCGCTCTCACTCCCTAGGTCAGGAAACCATGACTTTCTAATGGAGATAAGTGTAGGCTCTCAAGCTGTCCTCAAAATGAGATTGTAACAAGCGGGCCTCCTGCAAACTGATCCGTCGCTCCCGTAGTGCGGTTTCCGTGGCGTGATGGATACTCTCCACCAGATCCTCACTGTTGTACTGTACGTACCCAAGCACCTCACTGATGGTGTCCCCTTTGATCACCTGCGCTACCCGATAGCCCTCTGGCTGTAGTTCCACATGTACCGCATTGGTATCCCCAAACAAGTTATGCAGATCCCCCAAGATCTCCTGATAGGCTCCCCCTAAGAAAATTCCCAACAGATAAGGGTTTTCCTGAGGTTCATGCAACGGCAAAACCGACGCGATCTTGCCATCATCATCAAAGAAACGACAGATCTTACCATCGCTATCACAGGTCAGATCTGCTAGAGTTCCCCATAATCTGGGCTCCTCATCCAAACGATGGATCGGCATGATGGGAAATACTTGATCGATGGCCCAACTGTCAGGAACAGACTGGAACAAGGAGAAGTTGCAGTAATAGATCGAGGCTAACATCTCATCTAGATCCGTTAGGCCCACTGGGTCATAGCCCGTCTGCTGTAGTTGCTCATAGCCCAGATTGCAGATCCTGTCACAACAACTCCAGAACAGCCGATCCACACGGGCGCGCTCCTGCAAACCCAGATCCCCATCGGTAAACTGCCGCAGGGCTGCGTCCTTCAACTCGTGAGCCCGTCGATAGTTGGCCGTTAAGGTATCCGCCTGGATCTCGTGAAACAGTTGATGTAGCTGATGGACCACTGCAGCATCCGAGTCAGGCACCGTGGGCAGGGGCCGATCCATGCTGGAGGTGCTGCCCAACACATCGAACACCAAAACAGATTGATGGGACATGATTGCTCGTCCACTCTCCGTCACCAGAGCCGGAGGTCGGATCCCATGGGGATCACAGGTGCTCATCACCGTCTGCACCACCGTGGCGGCATAGTCTTCCAGACTGTAGCCCTGGGAGGTGTGGGCTGTGGATTGGGATCCGTCATAGTCGATACCCAGACCGCCGCCGATATCCAGATAGCCCATGGGTGCCCCCAGCTTGACTAGCTCCACATACAGCTGACTGGCCTCCCGCACCGCCCGGCCATGGATGCTCACCGTCGAGATCTGGGAACCAATGTGGTAGTGCAACAATTGCAGGCAGTCCAACCGATCCGCCTCCTGCAACATCGCCACCGCCTCCAAGATCTCATGGGCCGTTAAGCCAAACTTGGCCCGATCACCGGTCGAGGAGCCCCAGCGACCGATCCCTTCCGCCGATAGCTTGGCCCGCACCCCCAGGATTGGGGAGATCCCCAGGCGCTCCGCCGCCTCCAACACCAGCGTCAACTCATGCAGACGCTCCAGCACAATGATCGGGGTCAGGCCCAATCGTTGGGCTAACAGAGCCGTCTCAATGAATTCTCGATCCTTATAGCCATTACAGATCAATAGGGCTCCAGGGGTCTGTAGATTGGCCAACGCGATCAGTAGCTCCGGCTTCGATCCAGCCTCCAAACCAAACTGAAAGGGACGACCCCGAGCCACCACCTCCTCGATCAGATGCCGTTGTTGATTGACTTTGACTGGATACACTCCCCGGTAAACATTCGGATAATCAAACCGCTGGATCGCGCTGTTGAAACTCTCACACACCAACCGGATTCGATCCGCCACAATATCGGGAAATCGGATCAATAAAGGTAACTGCAGGCCGCGATCCTGTAGATCCTGGGCCAACTGAAATAGATCGATCTCGGGTGACTCACCCTGGGGATTTAGAGATCGATGCCCCAACGGTCTGACCGCCACATGTCCGGCAGCATTGATATGGAAGTAAGGATCGCCCCAACCTGAGATTCGATAGAGTTTTTCGCTATCTTGCAGGATCCAGGGAGAACGGGTGGAAAGCGGCATAGGAGTCCCCCAGAAACATCAGTCGGTGGCGGGGTGCGGCCCGCAGGATATGCGCACAGACCCTACATCCTGACCTATGGCTGACAGGGTGTCAAGACCTCAGGGGAGAGGTGTTGAACAACACGTTTTCTCAGGATCCCATTCCAGATGGGTCGAGATCATGAGGGAAGCAGGGGAACTCTCACTTCTAACAACATAGACGTGGAGTCTGTCCAGGAACCCTCCGGAGTCAATCGTTGGATCGTGAACGGAAAGGGATATTCATCCTGGTGAGCTGTTCTGGGTCAAACGGTTAGCCCAATCCTGCAGTTTGTGAAACCGAAAGGGTCCGGCTAGCGCCCCCCACACCTGTGCGTGGGTATCCGGATCAAAGCCCCGATCATGACTACAAAACTCTGCCGCCGAGAGCTGCAGTTGGGTCTGAAGATAAGTGGATCGCCCCTGCCGCTGGACACAACAGCCACACCCCGGCTCACTCTCTCCCCAAAAATTCTCCCCCCGCCGCTCCACAATCACATCACACCCTGGTAGATAGGCCAGATCTGCCCCCGTGATCTGCTGCAATCGCCCCGGATCCTGTCTTAGACAACCAGACCACGGTTGGGACTTGACCAGTCGATAGTTCTGGATCCGAATCCTAGACTCAGAGATCCTCAACTCAACCACCGCGATCCGATAGGGCTCCTCCAGGTGACCTGCATAGGCCTGT
>CAYSEO010000096.1:0-13699 GCA_964429885.1 uncultured bacterium | reverse complement strand
GGGATCAAACAACAACGGGATCCAGGACCACGATTCGATAACAACACCTATACCGATCCTCTCCCCCCAGAGAAAGCACCACCCTTACCGGCTAATTTGCTGGATGCCCTACGATGTCTGGAACGAGATCAGATCCTCAGTTCCTCCATGGGAGCTACATTCGTATCCTCCTACTTGAAACTCAAACACCACGATTGGAAACAGTATTGTGCTCAGATCACGAGCTGGGAGTTGGCGACAACGTTAGACTGTTAACAATTGCTTAATGAAACTCGGACCCGCAAGTGATCTTTTTACTCTAGTCAGATGCGGCATGATACAGTTTGTTGCAGAGTGCCATAGCTGAGTCCATGAACCTTATAAGATCGAGGTAGTGAATCAAGTTATTAGGCAGAAGGAGGCCATAACTGTAAAGAGGATCCTTGTCAGGTATAGCTTGAGTCAACGAGTGGAGAGATAACAGATCTGAGCAGGATAGAGGTATGACGACCCCGGATCTCCAGATGAGAGGAGCCACCGTAACACCTCAGGATCAGCGGATCCTATATCGTCTCCATCATATTGACAAGATCTATGTGATGGGGGAGGTTAAGGTTCAGGCTCTACAAAGTATCGATCTGAATCTCTACTCGGGAGAGTTTGTGGTGCTGTTGGGTCCCTCTGGCAGCGGCAAGTCAACTCTCCTGAACATCTTAGGGGGATTGGATCGCCCTTCCCAGGGACAGATCTGGTTTCAAGATCAGGATCTGACCTTAGCTTCAGAGGCCGCGCTCACCCACTTTCGCCGAGAGGCTGTGGGATTTGTCTTTCAATTCTATAATCTGATCCCTAGCCTGACGGCCAAGGAAAATGTTGCTCTAGTCACAGAGATTGCCGAGCATCCCTTATCCCCGACTGAGGCTCTGGAACGGGTGGGGCTGGGACATCGCCTGGATCATTTCCCTGCTCAGTTATCGGGAGGAGAACAGCAGCGGGTGGCCATTGCTCGGGCGATCGCCAAACGTCCTCAGGTCTTGCTCTGTGATGAACCCACCGGGGCTCTGGACGTCCAAACCGGCATCTGGGTGTTGGAAGCCTTGCAACAGGTGAACCAGGAGACGGGGGCAGCAACGATCGTGATCACCCACAACGTAGGGATCGCTGCCATGGCCGATCGAGTGATCTCAATGGGAAGTGGACAGATTCATCAGATCACTCACAATGCCGTTCGGATCTCACCTCAACAACTGGAGTGGTAACCATGGGATCCCTCTCCTGTCTCGATCGGAAACTGCTACGGGATCTGGGTCACTGGTGGGGACAATCCCTCGCTATTGCCCTGGTGGTCACCTGTGGGATCGCCTGCTTGGTCTCCATGCTCAGTGCCTATCATTCCTTACAGCTGACTCAATCCACTTACTATCAACAGTATCGCTTTGCGGATGTCTTTCTCTCCCTCAAACGAGCTCCGGATTCCCTCCGATCCCAGATCGAGTCGATCGAGGGGGTGGCTCAGGTTCAGACCCGGATCGTGTTTGATGTCACTTTGGATATCCCAGGATTACCAGAGCCAGCCACAGGGCGATTGATCTCTATCCCAGAATCCTCGCAGCCGGTATTAAATGATCTCTATCTCCGCGAAGGACGTTATCTTGACCCCGGACATCCTGAGGAGATCTTAATCAGTGAGGTGTTTGCAGAAGCCAACCAGCTCCATTTAGGAGATCAAATCGGGGCGGTGATCAATGGCCGTTGGCAGCAGTTGCAGATCATTGGGATAGCTCTCTCCCCTGAGTACGTCTATGAGATCCGGGGAGCAGCCGCGATCTTTCCTGATAACCGCCGCTTTGGGGTGATCTGGATGGGACGGGAGGCTTTGGCTGCTGCCTTTGATCTGGAGTCTGCATTCAATGACCTAACGTTAACTCTGTTACCTGTTACTTCAGAGACAACCATTATCGATCAGTTAGATCAGAGATTCGAGCCCTATGGTGGGTTAGGAGCCTATGGTCGCTACGATCAGGTCTCCCACCGGTTTCTATCGGAGGATATCGCGGGTTTACGGGGAACAGCAACCCTGGTACCTGCCGTTTTCTTAGGAATTGCAGCATTCCTACTCCATATTCTGATGGCTCGTCTGATCAGCACTCAGCGAGAACAGATCGCAGTGCTCAAGGCCTTTGGATATGGCAATCTCAGCTTGGCCCTGCACTATCTCAAATTTGTGCTTGTGATCGTGGGTTTGGGAACGCTGCTGGGTATGGGAATGGGCCTGCGGTTTGGCCTGGGGATCACGCAAACCTACGCAGAGTTCTATCATTTTCCAATTTTGCGCTATGAGGTGGGCCTGAGTATGGGGCTGACCGCGATCGGGATCAGCACTGGAGCAGCGGTACTGGGAACTTTGGCAGCCCTGCGACGGGCGGTGATCTTGCCCCCTGCGGAAGCCATGCGTCCGGAACCTCCACCTCGCTATCGACCCACGCTTCTGGAACGATGGGGGCTACAACGACTGTTTTCCACAACAGGACGCTTGATCTTTCGGAATCTGGAACGGAAACCCATCCATGCCCTCCTGTCGATGTCAGGGATCGCCATGGCCATCGCCTTGTTGATCGTAGGCCGCTATTTAGTCGGTGCTATTGAGTATCTGGTGGAAGTGCAATTTAAGCATGTCCAACGGGAGGATATTAGTGTTGTTTTCAACGACCCCCTCTCCCATCAAGCTCTCTATGAGATCAGCCGCTTCCCAGGTGTGATCCAAGCCGAACCCTATCGGATCGTTCCGGCTCACCTAGTATCTGGACACCGTAGCTATCGAACCGCACTCACCGGACTAGAGGCCGATGGAGAATTACGTCGGTTGGTCGATCGGCATTTGCGTGTGGTTCCCTTACCGCCAGCAGGGATCCTACTCAGCCAGCAGCTGGCTCAGATTCTGGAAGTTAATCCTGGCGACGAGCTTTGGGTTGAGGTTTTGGAGGGAGAACGACCCACAGCATGGATACCGATTGGAGGTGTTTTGGATGATCTGATCGGTGTCTCCGCCTACATGGAGCGGGGTGCCTTAAATCGGTTGATGGCTGAGGAGAAAACGATCTCGGGAGCTTACCTGACGACCGATCGCCACTACCAAGATCAGCTATACCGTCTTCTGAAAGAAACCCCCGCTGTCACTGGCGTGGTTGTGCGTCAAACGGCAATTCAGAGCTTTGAGGACACTGTAGCAACCAGCATGGGGATCTTTACCGGAGTCCTAATCATTTTTGCCGGAGTGATCACTTTTGGGGTCGTGTATAATGCGGCCCGGATCGCCCTTTCTGAACGAGGACGAGAGCTGGCTACCCTACGGATCATCGGTTTCTCACAAACGGAGGTGACCACGATCTTGTTGGGAGAACAGGCTTTGTTGATCTTGATGGCGTTGCCCGTTGGATTTGGACTGGGCTACGGCATGGCCACCCTCCTCACTCAGGTTTATGCCTCAGAGCTGTTTCGGTTGCCCCTGATCATCACTCCTGAGGCTTACTTCCTAGCCAGTGGTGTTGTGTCGATAGCTGCCATCGTTTCGGGTCTGATCATTCGCCGTCATCTGACTCAACTGGATCTGATCACGGTATTGAAGACACGGGAGTAAGCCCTAATGAAAACACCAGCCTCCAACAACAACAAGACACTCTCAGGATCCCCACCTAGCATCCCTGAGGCGCCTCATCCTAGCCCTCCACCCCAGCGACGATCCTCGCGGTCCTGGCTGAGATCTCTAGCGGGTTTAACTGGAGGGTGCCTGTTCTTGGGGGCCGTCTATTTCCTCCTGATCCCAGCTCCATTGCGGGTGGAGGTCGCCTATGTCGAGCGTGGCTCCATGCGGGTGACCGTGAATGAAGAGGGAAGAACACGGGTCAAGGATCGTTACATCGTGTCAGCTCCCCTCACGGGACGATTACAGCGGATCCAGTGGGAGCCTGGTGACTGGGTTGAGGCTGAGGAGCTATTGGCCCAGATCGATCCTTTGCCCCTAGATACCTCAATTCAGACCCGACAAGCCGAGTTGCAGGCATGGCAAGCCCAGCAACAAGGGGTGGAAACCCTGCGTCCCAAAAGAGAGGCGATCCATCAAGCTCAAGCTCGGATCGAGGCAGCTCAAGCCCAACTGCAGGCCGCAGCAGCCCAACAATCCCGAGCCCAGGCGAATCTCCAACAAGCAGAGCGAGAAACCCACCGGTCCCGAGCCCTAGAGGAGTCTGGAGCTCTCTCGCGAGAACAACGGGAGCAGGCAGAGTTGGAGGAGACCGTTCGTTTGCAGGAGTGGCAGGTGGCCCAACATCAGCTGCGATCCGCTCAAGCTCAGGTGACGATGGCAGAGGCTGACTTAGCTTTGCTAGAGGCAGAACAACAGGATCCGGATTACCTATTGCAGGTCTATGGGGCTCGCATGGCGGCTCTTGAGGCGGAGTTGCTCCGTCTACAGGATGACTTAGATCGGACCCAGATCCATTCCCCCATCACAGGACAGGTCCTCAGAGTGATCGAGGAGGACGGACGTATGGTAGCAGCAGGTACCCCTTTGCTAGAGCTCGGCAATCCTCAACAGTCGGAACTGGTGATAGATGTACTCTCCCAAGAGGCCCTCCAGATCGAGCCGGGCGATCCGGTTTGGGTTGAGCAGCAACCAGGACAGTGGATTCTGGCGGCGCAGATCACTCGGGTAGAGCCCGCTGCCTTCACCAAGGTGTCAGCTCTGGGTGTGGAGGAACAACGGGTCAACGTGATCGCGGATTGGGCAGATCAAAACCCCCGTCCAGTGCCGTGGGGGGATGGCTATCGAGTGGATGTGCAGATCGGGGTCTGGGAGGAGTCCGAAGTCTTAAAGATCCCTGTCAGTGCTCTCTTCCGCTGTCAATCGGCTTGGTGTGTCTTCCGAGTTGAGTCCGGGATCGTGAGGCAGCAGCACATCCAGGTGGGACCCCGCAATCCCCGAGAGGTGGTGGTTCTGCAAGGACTAACCATTGATACGCCAGTGATCCTCTATCCTGCGGAACAAGTGGAGGATGGACGCAGAGTTCAGATCCAGTAACCCGCAAGATTTTGATCTGGGTCAGTCAGAGCTCCCGAAGCCACTCAGCGGAGTGACAGGACCAAGCCATTAAATTCGATGAAGTATCCACAATAAGAGTTAAGGTATCGCTGACACTTCTCCTTTGCTCCGGCAGTTTCATTCATACTGTAGATGAGGATAAGGTTTGACATCTTTCTATCCCTGCTAGGCGGCTTGAGGAGTGAGTCAAGACAAAGGTGCAGAGATAATCAACGGTGGAGGTGGACTTATGGTGGATGTCCGTCAGCAACAGCGTGGTCGATTCCGGAACATGATCAACTCGCTCCAGCAAGCCTTACGGTTCCTGGGGCAGGGCACTGCAGGTGCTTTCAAGCCTGCGGAGGAAGAGCTGCCTGAGGTTGGAGTCCAACCCTACGAAGGAGATCCAGCGGATAAGGAGAAACACGAGCATCATTCTTGGTGAGACCGAGGACCTTCCAGGTGAGGTGCTGCCGTCAAGGACTCAAATCCTGAGATGATATCTAGGATCTCTTCTGTGATCTGGGTCTGTCGAGTTCGGTGGAATGATCCTGTCAAGGATGTGATCTTATCCTCAATAGCCCGATCGGCATTCTGCATCGCGACAAGCCGAGCCGCATTCTCGCTGGCTAAAGATCCAACACAGGCTTTGTAGAGTGAAATGAATAGATAGTGTTGAATCAAGGTAGCCAGTAAATGAGATCGTTCCTGAAGATAGGTGGGGATCTGGCGAGTGGGCCAGGGCTTTTTGCTGAGCTCGGATAACCATTTCTGATCCAGCGGTAATACCTGCTCAATCGTGGATCGATAGCTAGTGCTCGATAGAGGTTGATTGTAGAGGAGCCATAACCCTCCCATCCATCCCCCAGTTTGCCAGGAGTCTATTTCCAATAACAGATCTTGAACCAAAGGAGTGATCCCTGCCAGCGAACTGGGGACTGAGTAACCATGATTCATTTGAATTCAAGTATCTTCGAGGATCTCAGCCGCTCTTTGTCCTACGACAATCATGGCCGTCGAGGAGGATGTATTGTGGAGGTAGGATAGCGTAAATCTGACGATCTGTTCGTTAAAGGGTCCACAAAGTCCCTGATCGGAGCCGAAGACAATGATACCTTGCTTCAAGTCCCGACCAGGAGTCTCTACGGAGGTTCTCCACGGAACTATTCCTGCGGGACCTCTCAACAGGATCTGCAGTCCCCTTTCCATAACCTGAGCATACTGGAGTAGGGTCTCCACAGCTTTCTCATCGTTACGAATGTTGACTGACGACAAGGTTTTCATTGTCCTGACAACGGATTGTAGATCTTGAGTGCTCTTGATCCGGTTTTTAATGCTCTCTAGGGTCTCCATCGTTTTCCTCCTGCCATTGATTGACAGCTTGAATAGCACTTGCCTTCAATAGTTGTAGATCTGTCTCTGAGAGACTGCCTCCTCTCGCGATCTGCTGGCAGATCTCTGGAATCAAAGTGCTGATCTCAGTTTGTACGTACTGCTCTAGTCGAGGGATATGTTTCAGAGCCACAGAATCGAACACACCCTGGCTTGCCGCCAACAGCCCAATCAACTGTTCAGCAGCTGAGAGAGGCTGATATTGGGGTTGAGTTAGTAGAGCTCGTACTCGCCGCCCTCGTTCCAGAGTCTGACGGGTGGTCTCATCCAAGCGGGTGCCGAACCGAGAGAAGATCTCCAGCTCCTCAAATTGAGCATAGGAAAGCCGTAGATCGCCGACAATAGCACGATAGCTTGGCAGTTGTGCCTTTCCGCCTACTCTTGAGACCGATCGGCCCACATCCACCCCAGGAAAGATCCCTTTACGGACCAGATCGGAGGAGAGGTAGATCTGACCATCTGTAATGGAAATGATATTGGTGGGAATATACGCTGATAAATTCTGAGCTTCTGTCTCAACAATAGGGAGAGCCGTCAAGGATCCACCTCCCAACTCAGATTTCAGGTGCGTCGAACGCTCTAATAGACGGGAGTGGAGATAAAAGATATCCCCTGGAAAGGCCTCTCGACCAGGAGGTCTGCGCATCAACAAAGCTAACTCTCGATAGGCTCGGGCGTGGCAGGTTAGATCATCATAGACGATCAAGACATCTCGTCCTTTCTCCATAAAGAACTCTCCTATACTGGTGGCAGCATAGGGAGCAATATATTGTAGTCCTGGCGGATCCTCGCCTGAGGCAACCACAATGATTGAGTACTCCATTGCCCCATACCGCTCTAGATCAGCGATCAGTTTTGCCACAGCAGCACTCCGTTGACCGATAGCACAGTAGATGCAAAGCACAGCCTGATCTTTTTGGTTTAAGATCGTATCGAGAGCGATGGCTGTCTTGCCTGTCTGACGATCTCCCAGGATCAGTTCTCTTTGACCTCTGCCAATGGGAACCAGTGCATCGATCACCTTGAGCCCCGTCTGCAGGGGAACAGTTACGGGAGCGCGGTCGGTTATGGCTGGGGCAGATCGCTCAATCGGATACTTTTGATCGCAGGGTAGATCCCCCAAACAATCTAAAGGATCACCCAATGGATTTAGCACTCGACCGATTAGGGACTCGCCTACAGGTATGCTCAAGACCTGTCGGGTGCGTGCAACCCGCGTTCCAGCTCTCAGATCATCAGCTGCATTGAGCAGCATAATTCCAACCTGATCAGGTCTAAGCTCGAACACCATACCTAGACTCTGATCCGCAAACTTGACCTTTTCGCCCAATTGGGCTCCAGATAGCCCCGATGCTGCCACAATACCTTTATCCACCGCTTTAACGGTACCGATCTCCTCCACTTCTATAATGGGTTGGGACTCCAAAAGAGTCCGATCGATCGCCAACAGGGCATCCCACAAGGTAATCTGAGCGAGGTTAAGATCTGGAGTCATAGCCATCTTCTCCACTGAGTTGCAATCCTAGATCTAGGCGGCCCACTAAATCAAGGCTTGGGTTTGCCAAATTCTGACTGACCTGCTCCTCCAGCTCCCTAATATAGTGGTCCAAGACCCAACCCAGTTTACAGCCGTCCAATTCGATCTCAATACCCCGCTCTCTCTGGGGATCAATATCATAGCGGAGTTGAATAGGTCCCAGGTGATGTTGTAATACTTCCTGAAGCTGTAGAGAGTTCTGGGCATCAAGAGCAAAGGAGCTACACACCCATATTAATCTAGACCCAGCAAAATTCTCTGCGAGATCTCGCCACTTTTCTTCTGGAAGCTCCTCCAACCGAGAGATCATCATTTTGGCAAGGTGCTGCTCTAGATCAACATTCATCATCTCCGCAACTACATGCTGAGAGATCTGGAAGATTCGCTGGACCATCTGTTGCTTGAGAGCCAGCAAGGCGGATTGCTTCTCTTGCTCAAACAACCCAAGCCACTGAGATCTGAGTTCCTCCCACTCCTTTTTGATACAACTCAGCTCACTCTGTCTCCAGACATCTACCTCCTGCTGAGCTTGCTGCCATAGAACAGACTTCTCTTGGTCAAACCAGCATTGCTTCTGGTGGAAAGCTTCGATCTCAGCTTTGGCATTCTGGATCTGTTGCTGTGCTACTTGCCATTGGTTCTCGATCCGTTCTTGGCGAGATTGGATGGCCTTCCTAACGGGTCGAAACAGAAACCGATTAAGCAGAACGAGCAAGATCACGAAGTTGAGGATCTGCGCCACCACGGTAAACTGATCAATCAACATACCCTACCCTCCTGCGGCAAGGTTCTCAGCATGAGCAACAACGTAGTTCCAGAAGGGGTTGGCGAAGATCAGGATCAAAGTGATCACAAAGCAATAGATTGCAGTGGATTCAACCAGTGCGATACCGACAAATAGAGTCCTGGTGATCGTATTGGCCTCATCCGGTTGCTGCGCCAGTGAACTGAGGGCCTGGGCCACAGCCTTTCCTTCACCCAGAGCAGGTCCAATAGAACCCACTGCAATTGTCAGTCCTGAGATGACAATCGAGGCCATACCGATCGCAGTTACACTATCCATGATGTGAGTCTCCTTCATGATCGAGAGAGGTTGAATCAATGTCAATATCTGGCTGAATCGCTGCCCCAATGTAGACCATGGCAAGCACTACGAAGATATAGGCTTGGATCACTCCAGTCAAAAGACCAAATGCTTGCATAATGATGGGAAAGAAGAGAGGGGCGATAGAGATTAATATCCCTACTGTCATACTACCACTCATGACGTTCCCAAAGAGTCGAACTGAGAGAGAAATGATTCTAGAGATCTCTCCAATGATATTGAAAGGTAACATGATCCAAGTAGGCTGCAGGTATTGCTGCAGATATCTAACTATCCCTTGACTCTGGATCCCATAAATCGGGACAGCTACGCCTACACAGATCCCTAAGGCCACAGTGGTGGATAAGGAGCCTGTAGGAGGGTGATATCCTGGAATAATAGTGAGGATGTTACAAGTAAGAATAAACAGAAATAGTGTCCCGATGAAAGGCATGAAAGGCTGTGCTCTTGTTTGGCTAACCTGTTGAATCTGCTCCCCGATCTCTAAGATCATCATCTCTACTAGACTCTGGCAGGGAGAAAGATAAATATCTTCGGAAAGATCCCGAGTGATCAACCAGGCTCCTAAGACCATCAAGGCCATTACGATCCAGGTAAAGCATAGGGTTGCATTGAGAGTGATCACTCCCCAACTTGCGAAGACAATACCATCAGGGCTAATTTCCATTGTCTGGTCTCCATGCTTGTGTAAGGCCTAACGAATATATCAACACAGATCGAACTAGAAAAAGCCCTGCAATGCAGAAGAACAGATCTCCTTCACATCTCTCGACCCAGCTCACTCCCCACAGAGTCGTCCCAATTCGTAACCCATAGCTGAGCAGTATCCACCGTCTAGGGTGCTGTATATGGGGCAATTCCTTGAGGGTGATCCATAATCCTCCATACAAGATCAATCCTAAGATGATCCCAAACAGGAAAGACACAGAAGTCGATAGTGTAGAATCAATCATCGCTGCCGCTCCTTCTGTAACCAGATCCAGGCATTCCAGCACCCTAGAAATAAGCCGCTGATCATCATCATCAAAGTCCAGGAAAGACGGCTGGGGAAACGTTGGTCAATCCAGATCCCTAGGTGGATCCCCAGTAAAGTTGGAATAGCCACAGACCAACCCATGAGACCTGACAGCCCAAGACCAAACCATAAGCTACGGGACCGACTCTGGCGGGCTTTGAGTTTCCGAACCTCCTTTCGTTCGATCTGGTGCCGAAACTGCTTGGATCGCGGTGACTGAGTGGGAGGATTAGAATAGGGAGTGGCCATGGCTTCATACCTCTACATTCAACAGGCGACGCACAAAACTTGACTCAAGTCTGGCTAATGCTGTCCGTGCCAACCGCTCTCGATCATCCAAGCTCCTAAACTTCTGATCGATGAGGTGCTTCAAGCCGCCCAGATCTGCCTCCTGTGATGCATTCCAGGTGGAGATCGTCACCTCTGACCCACACTTGACCAGAACCCCTTTGTCCACTCCCATGAACCTTTCATTTCCCTGTAGATCTCGATAACTCAACAAACCTGGTACCAAAGATGCTACACAGTCAATATGCCGCGGCAACAAACAGAAGCTGCCTCTCTCACCCTCAGCAACAACCTGGCTCACCTCCTGGTTGAGCACAACATCCGTTGGCAGCAATACTTTCAGTCTCATCGGTCAACCTCCTGGAGCGATCCAATCATGTACAATTGCCCTTCCGGTCGATCAGCACATTCGTCACCAAGGATCTGTTCGCAGCCTGATAACGTAGCTTCCAATGGGACCAGCTTCCCTGCCATTCCTGTAAAGGGCTCAGTCGAGAAAAAAGGCTGTGTGAGAAATCGATCTAGCTGACGGGCTCGACGAACAATTTTGCGGTCAGACTCCGCTAGCTCTGCTAACCCCAACATTGCGATGATGTCCTTGAGTTCTTCGTAGGTTGCCAAAGTGCTACGAACTGCTTGGGCAATCTCATAGTGACGTTGCCCCACTACCCTTGGATTCAGCATTTTGGAGGCTGACTGTAACGGATCGATCGCTGGATAGAGACCCTCACTAGCTCGTTTGCGAGAGAGAACGATGGAGGCTGATAGGTGGGAGAAAATGTGGACGGCTGCGGGGTCAGTGAAATCATCTGCAGGTACATAGACAGCTTGGATGGAGGTCATCGATCCACTGGATGTGTTGCAGATTCGCTCCTCTAATTCTGCCAATTCCGTTGCCATGGTAGGTTGATACCCTACCCGTGAGGGTAAACGACCCATCAATCCCGACACCTCTGCTCCTGCTTGGATAAATCGAAAGATATTATCGATCAACAGCAGGATATCTTGGTGGACTTGATCCCTAAAAAACTCTGCCAAAGTGAGGGCTGCGTGACCCACTCGAAACCGAGCTCCAGGGGGCTCATTCATCTGACCGAAGATCATGACAGTATGATCTAAAGCTCCTGTGCTTCGCATCTCTCGGTAGAGTTCCTCTGCCTCTCGACACCGCTCTCCGATTCCACAGAAAAGACTGATCCCCGCATGTTGACTGACCATATTATGGATCATTTCCGTGATCAAAACAGTCTTGCCTACCCCTGCTCCTCCTAAAAGCCCTGCTTTCCCGCCTTGTTCTAGAGGAGCCAGTAGATCGATTGATTTGATCCCTGTTGTAAAGATCTGTGATTGGGTGGAGCGCTCCGCAATGGGTACACAGGGACGATGAATCGATCGCCATTCCACGACATCACAGGGCAGCTCTCCACAACCATCAATGGGCTGGCCAAAAACATTGATCATCCGTCCCACCAATGCCTTACCCACAGGAATTTGTAGGGGATGTCCTATGTCCCAGACCTGGGTGCCACGACAGATCCCCTGAATAGGGGTCAAAGCGATGCTCCGGATCTGTTCTGGATCGAGATGACAGATGACTTCAAGGATAGCCCCTGGAGCCCGATCAATCTGAAGTTGTGCATTGATCTGAGGGAGTTTCTCTGGAAAACGAACGTCAACAATACTGCCACGAATGGCAACAACAGTTCCTTCATTCATAGGGATCCTCCCGATCTAGTGGGAACCCAGGATAACCTTGGTCACATTGAGTCGATCTCGGATTCTGTACGCATGGACATCTTGTCCTCAAGCTGCTCCTGTTGCAATCGATGCTCCGAGAAGTGCTCCCGTGCTTGCTCTTCCATCACGGTTGCTGAATGCTCCATCTCCTCTTTTGTCCGTGTCTCCATAGAGTGCTGCCTTTGCTCTTCGTGACCCCGATCATGGGTCAGATGCTCGCGAGCTTGTTCATTGAGATTCATCATCACGATCTCCTGAATCTTCAGAGGCCCATACTGTTAGCGTAACCCGCTCCGCTGGGGATATTCTGGGTTTGTCATAGATTGAAATGTTCATAGGACAGACGGCGTTGGCCCGTAGGGTGTCGAGGCTTGCTCATGGGGCTTATGGGTCAAACACTACTTCTCAAGCCCCACCCTGATCTGCACGGTACCATGGTGATGGGCGCCTATGGATGACTAGAGAGATGGATCTACCTGGCCTACATAGTCTGTTTGTGATCGGTTTGTTTCTGATGTTCGGGGGCGGAGCCTATGCTTTGGCTCGCTATCTCCGTCTGCCCCGAGTCACGTTGTTGGTGATCACAGGTCTGGTGATCGGACCCTCCATCCTGGATCTCGTTCCCCATGCTCTGATTGAACTCTTCCCTACAGTCTCCTATGTCACCCTAGCCATGATCGCCTTCCGTCTCGGGGAAGTGTTTATCGATCTGGATCTAAGGCAACAGGGACCGGTTGTCGCGTTGCTCTCGTTGGGCAAGACCCTGATGGCTGTTTCTCTCGTGTTCGTCATTGTTCTGGTGATACAAGGAGATCTAACATTAGCTTTGCTCTTGGCGGGTTTGTCTCCAGCATCAGCTCCAGCTGCCATTCTAGATGTGATCAGTGAAACCCAGGCAAAAGGTCCGTTAGCGCGGTCGATCGTGGGGGTTCTGGCTATCGATAATATCCTTGGCGTTACCTTGTTTACGGTCGTTCTGCTGATCGCGAAAACCCAGATCATGCCGGGACAACTTAGCCAGGAGTTGCTGACGGGTCTTTGGGAGATCGGTGGAGCTTTTGTCTTAGGCTTTGTCATCGGTTGGCCGATGGCCCGACTCACAGGGCGACTTCAGAAAGGGAAACCCAGCCTGTTAGAGATCTCAGGTTTCGTCATGCTCTGTGCAGGTTTGGCTTATGAATTGGAGATCTCCTATCTATTGGCTTGCATTATCCTAGGGATCACGGTGGCTCGAGATCGATCCCAGCCGAAACGGACGATCTTTGAGACGGTTGAGGATGTCAGTGAGCCTTTTGCTGTGATCTTCTTCCTGTTGGCGGGCTGTGAATTGGATCTGGCGGATCTACAAAGTTTAGGTCTGATTGGGATCTGTTATATCATCGCCCGCTGCCTTGGGTTCGTGATCGGCGGAGGGGTGACAGCCAATCTGGTCAAGGCTGAGCCTGTGATCCGGGAGAATATTGGTTGGTGTCTGTTTCCTCAAGCCGGGGTGGCTTTGGGATTGGCAGTGCTCACCCTCGACACCTTCCAGCTGCGCTGGGTGCGCGCGGGCCACAACCCGCTGCTGGT
>CAYSEO010000095.1:3699-13715 GCA_964429885.1 uncultured bacterium | reverse complement strand
AACTACTTTCGAATTCACATTCCGCGTTGACCTCCGCTCCGGTGCAATGCCTTGTTATGATAAAGACGTTTCGGCGCTACATCGTTGACACCATTGGCGAACGGCTTCCCGGATGCTGCCGAAATGTCTGCCAGAATAGAACAACCCCCAAGTGGAATCAGCAGAGCTTCTGAAATTCTCAATGTCGATGAAACATGTTCCAAGCAGGACGTTCATGTGCAACCCGGTTTTGTCTTTAAAGGTACCGAGATCCTCGGACAGATCCTCAAATAATTGGCCACCGCATAGGAGCACGGAATATGTTCCCAGTTCTTTCCACCACGGAAATCGAGCATAGTGCTTTGTAAGGCAGTTACGCGTGTCTTCCAGAAATCGTTTGCAAGCACGAACATCTGAAACGTCGTTTGGAATGTGGCTGATGGCACAGATGTAGCGAACCATCCATCGGCGAGGTGTCACTATCCGTGCCACGAACGGAACGCCAACGAGGTCACCTGTCTCACGTTCCGTGTATCCGTACTCGGACAGCGCTACGGCAATACAATCAATAAGATTGTCGAGTTGTTGTGTCGAGGTCATTTCTCAGAATAACGAAAAAACTCACTGGTCGCTAGACCAACTCGAAAACAATCATAGCAGATTAGTCAGGCGATCCAGTGCAGTGTTAGGCCCTACTTATGTCCACGTCAAGCCAGATCGAATACCAATCCAGCCATCGTTTAGTGTTTGCCCAAGAATATAAATATCATAAAACCCAGTCCCTAAATCAAACACAGATACATCATGCAAGTTGTAGAAGACAGCCTCCCCAAGAACATTACCTAATAGTTCTATATATTCCTCCTCAATAGCACAGTGATTCGTTCTCAGAAGAAGTTCTTGGAACATCGCATCTCGACTTTCTCCAATAGCCCAGACTATCCTTTTTGTTGCTTCATGGCTCGGGAGGAGGCCTGAGTCTTCACATAGTTCAGTTATCTCCTCGAACAGTTCCGTATCAGGATTATCTTCGTCGGGAGGTAATGACGATGACACTATAGACAAAGGAATGTTCGACGCTCCATTAAACTTTGCATAGAAAAATGAACTGCCTTCGAAGAGAATATCACTCAGATTTGCACCAGAAAGATCCGTTCTCATAGGTGAACAACAATACACAAGGCCTCAGGTCACGGATTGATCATGCTCTAGGCATTTAAGGTTTACTTAATAATTTAGCTCTAGGTAAAGATCGCTCCCCCAGCCAACCGAGCGTGACGCTGCTGTAATTGCTCTCGTAACTTGGGAAAGCGCTCCAACTCAGGATCTGCCTCGACCACCTTCTCCGCTGCTTCACGGGCCAGAGCGAGAATATCCTGATCCTCCAGCAAACTGGCTAGGGCAAAATCCGGTAGACCCGATTGCCGTGTGCCCATCACCTCCCCAGGCCCCCGAAACTGTAGATCCATCTCCGCGATCAGGAATCCATCGTTGGATTGCTCCAAAACCTTCAACCGTTGCTGGGAGGTTTCCGCTTTTGATTGAGACATGAGAATACAGTAGGATTGATCAGCTCCTCGACCCACCCGACCTCGCAACTGATGTAACTGAGAGAGACCAAATCGCTCCGCATGTTCGATCACCATCACCGAGGCATTGGGTACATCCACCCCCACCTCCACCACCGTTGTGGACACCAAAATATCCAGATCCTGACGCCGAAACGCTTGGATTACCTCCTCTTTTTCGACTGAGCTCATGCGGCCATGGAGCAGCCCCACTCGAAACTTAGGGAAGACCTTTTCCTGGAGCCGCTGGTGTTCCTCGATCGCTGATTTCAGATCGATCTTCTCCGATTCCTCCACCAAAGGCAGCACCACATAAACCTGCCGCCCCTGAGCGATCTCCCGCTCTATCAAGGCATAGATCTGAGCCCGATCGCTGGGCCGCGAGGCAATGGTCCGGATCGGCTTACGACCTGGAGGGAGCTCATCGATCTGACTGACATCCAAATCCCCATGGAGGGCCAGGGTTAAGGTACGTGGAATCGGGGTTGCTGTCATACTCAAAACATCCGGGTGCTCTCCCTTAGCCTGTAAGGTGGCCCGTTGTTGAACACCAAACCGATGTTGTTCGTCGATCACCACTAAACCCAGGTTATTGAACTTGACTGTGGGTTGGATCAAAGCATGGGTTCCTACCAGGAGCGGCAGCTCTCCGGTCTCCAATTGACGTAAGATCTCTCGTCGTTTGGCAGCAGGTGTGGATCCAGTTAATAACTCTACAGGCAACTGCAACTGAGCTAACCAATCCGCGAGCTTGCGATAATGTTGTTCCGCCAAGACCTCCGTCGGGGCCATCAAAGCCGTCTGCCAACCTGACTGGATCGCGCCCAATAAGGCGACCACCGCTACGATCGTTTTACCTGCGCCCACATCCCCTTGCACCAGACGATTCATCGGCATCGGATCCTGTAGATCCACGAGGATCTCATTCACCACCCGTTGCTGTGCCCCAGTCAGTTGAAACGGGAGGATCTGATAGAATCGATCGACCAGTTCCCCCTCTAGCGGTTGATACCGGGGCACCGTTCTAGCCTGTTCTCGATAATTGTGACGCCGGAGTAGGAGGCCCAATTGCAGATAGAAAAACTCATCAAACACTAATCGACGCCGAGCTCGGGTTAAATGATCATCTGTTTCAGGGAAATGAATATCCTGGATCGCATGGGGCAGATCCGGCAGATCGAGTGCCTTTAATAGTTTCTCTGGTACCGGATCGCCGATCTGAGAGATAGCGGGCAAAGCTAATTGAATGGCCTTACGCACCAGATCCGCAGTGACCCCTTCCGTCAGGGCGTAAATGGGCAGGATCCTACCCACCTTCAAGGATTGAATATCCGCTGATTCATCCGCCAACACCTCCAATTGGGGATTATCCAAAGTCGGAAACCCCATCCGATCTCGCTTGACTAAACCACTGGCTGCGACCCAAGCACCTCGGGGAAACTGCCGTTGCATCGTCTCCTGCCAACCCCGTCCTGTGTACTGCCGACCCGCATAGAATCGACTCAATTTCATGATCCCTGTATGATCAGCGATCTTCAATGAAAAGATTGTCAAGCTCTTATTATTGGGACTGGAGAAACAGGAACAGCTACGGATCTTGCCCAGAATCGTCACCGTATCCCCAGGATTGGCCTCCTGGATAGTGATCTGTTGAGCATAGTTGACATGATCCCGAGGGAAATAGGTGAGAGCATCATGGACCGTCACCAACCCTAACTGAGCTAGCTTCGTGGCTGCCTTAGGACCGATCCCTTTCAGATATTGCAGGGGTTGATCGAGACGCAGATCGCTTTTGGGCAGATAGGCCGGTTTGGGGGGCGGCGGCGGTTCCAAGAACTTACGCACCTGATAAAGCCAACGGCGGGTTTCCGCCACCAGATGTTGACGTTCCGGTAAGGGCAATTCAGGATAGCACTGATATTTCTGACCCAGTTCTCGCCACTTGCGTTGATCATCATGATCCAGCTGCCACTCCGTGGGGGGAGAGGTGGCCAGAGATCCAGAGAGAAACTCAGAGAACCGCTGCTCTCGCCCCTGTAGATCGGTAAAGCCGCGATCGGCCTCCAGGGAGAGCGCTTTATGGAGGCGCTCCAGATCGGGCACCACCGTGTAGGATCCTGTGCTGGGGCTGGTTTGGGTCACAACGAGAGGGCCAGAAAGGCTGCGATCGGCTGAGATTAGACCTATTTTACTGACTGGAGGCTGGGGAGGTAGGTGCAGATCCCCCCTGTTGTGAGGGTGGGATCGCAGGTTGGTCGGCTTGGCCTACCTGTTGAATCCTCGCCGCGATCTCCGGATTCTGACGAGCGGCCCAGGAGATCTGTTGGTATTCACTGGGGGTTAAGCCATTGGCGATGATCATCTTGCGAGCTGCAGTCTCAAAGCTCTCCTCGATCTGTTGTCGTTCCTCAGGGGTGGTGGCTTGATCCATGCGGGAGTGAGTGGCCTGGAGAATGGGCTGGACCTCCCGCAGGGTGATCACAAATCGCTCGATCTGATCTGAGGTAGGTACGAACTCTGGGGATCCCTCCGGTGCCTGAGGCTGAGAGGTGGTTTGGATCTGAAGAGCTTGCTCAATCGTCAGGGCTGTCACCTCAGAGTCACCCAAGGGCTCGGTCGATGCAACCGAGGTTGAACTCACGTTCTCCGCTGGAGTTGGATCTGAGCTGGATTCGCTATCTGGGGCCGTAGAGATCTGGGTTATCGACTCCTCTTGAGCCTCAGAACCCGTCGGAGAGTTTGGCGCAGGGGTCTCCTCGATCTCCGCTACAGATGCTTGCGGTCCCCGAGCGAGGTTGATCCCCGCCATGAGGCCAAAGGTCAAAGCAGATCCCCCTAAGGCAGCAGCGATCAATCCTGGCCAACGGGGTTGGATCGGATCACCAGATCTAGGGACAGGCGGGACCAGAGCGGTAGGAACGGAACGCAGCGCATAATAAGCCTCTTGTACCCGGAGAAACTCCTCCTCCGCCATGGTGCGCAGATAGGTCGGTGTGTTTTCCGGCAGCTTATCGGGATGTAATTGCTGTACCAATCCTCGGTAGGCATCCCGGATCTGGTCAGGGGAGGCAGGAGGCGTAAGACCTAGGGTCGCGTAGTGGGGTTCCAGTCTAGGATCGAGAGAATCAGTCATAAGTAGATCGGCAAAATTGCTTTGACACGCACTATATAGACTGTATAAACGTTTTTGCTGATCTACTTAGCCCTGACGGAGACAGTGAATACCAGGATCAGACCTCAGATCGACATCGATCGGAACTCTATCCCATGGCCCCATGATCTAAGCCAGAGCGCTCCTCCCTAGATCTACCGAGCAGCCAACCTTAGGCTATCCTCTCATTGGGAAGAAATCGAGATCTTCACACCCCTAACCCCTGATAAATGCTTTGACTGACCCCAGTTGGGGACTGCTCCCCATTGATCCGCAGCAACCTTTGTTTCATCTCGTAATACTCCAGGATCGGTTGAGTGCGCTCCTGAAACACCTGGATGCGACGCTGTACCACCTCTAACTGATCATCCGATCGAGATCGTTCTAGGGAGCGATTCACCAACTGCCCCTCAGAGACCTCTAACCAAATGGCCCGGTCCAGCCGTTGGCCTAACTCCTCCAGCAGAAAGTCAAGTTCCTCCGCCTGAAAGGCTGTGCGCGGATAGCCATCCATCACCCAGCCCTGGGCCGTATCCGCCTGCAGTAACCGATCTCGGATTAACGTGATCATGGTCTCATCCAGCACCAGTTCCCCCTGTTCCACAAAGGTCTTCACCTGTTGACCCAGATCACTGCCCGACTCAATGGCCTGCCGCAGGATCTCCCCGGTGGAGATGGTTGGGATATGCAGATGCTGGGACAGCAACCCTGCCTGCGTGCCCTTGCCCGATCCGGTGGGTCCCAAAATGCATACTCTCACCGCACTGCCCCCAGCCCTGGATAATTTAGCCAAAAGTCTACTTGACCTGTTTGCAGATCCCCTGCTCAACGGCCCTGAATACGACGATTGATCTTATCGATCTCCGCCACCCACCGTTGTCGTTCCAGGTGATCTAACCCCAGAATATCCCCATGCGGCCAATGAAAATGAAACGCCACGTAGGCCACCTCCTCATAGAGCCGCTCTAAGGGGTAGCCAGGCACTCCCCCAACAGGGATAGCTCCAGGGCGAACTGGGATTGACAATGGGGGCACTCGATGGGCAAAGACAGTTGCTGATCCTGGTTGATGCGATGGTAGAACTCCCGCAGATAGGACAGATCCAACACCACCAGATCCTCCAGTTGTTGGGGAGAGACCGAGGGCAGGCTGCCCAACCGGGTGACCACCTGGGAGAGTCGCACCAGGATCTCGTAGGCGGCATTTTCATGGACCCGTCGGTCGCGGTGCAGGTCGATCTCATCTCTGGCGGTGGCCAGACGCATGGTGCCCTTGCGGTGGAGACGTCCCTTCTCATCCATCAGCCCACGGGGCAAGAGGAAGGAGTATTCGGCGGGGTTGGGTTGCTTCTTACTGGCCATAGTTGCCGGATGGTGACAGCGATCTCTTGCTCCTGTGGCTCCCCCAGTCCGTCGCTCGCCATTGGGGAACACTTCAGGATCAACACAGGCAACCCTGACTACAGCGAGGCTGAGGACAGATCCTGAGGAACTTCTGTGCCTTCTACAGGAGGACGTTCCTCCAAACCGTTGATCTGTCGATAGAACTGTTGCAGGTAATTCAGATCCTCAGCAAAGAAATCCTCGACCACCGCAGGCGTGATCGCCTCCAGGGCACCCAATTTCGTGATCACTCGTGACAGGATGATCACCGTAGCGTAGGCGGGATTGGCTTTGACGCGGGGATCTCGGAGGGGAGCGATCTCATCGATAGCTCGGGAGAGCCGCATTACCCCCTTCTGGTGCAGATTACCCTCTTGATCTAGGTAACCTTTGGGTAAGGCAAACTCAAACTCGGTTTTTAACATCAAGTCCTTTAGCAGTCAGACACAGGATGAATGGGGCATAGCCTAGTCTATCCAATCTGTGATCCAAGATCAGCCTTGACCGCACCGAGATTCATTTGACCCAACCCAAACTCCCACTGCTTAATCTCGGAAGAACTCCTCGCAGGCCAACTCCATCTCCTCCAGGTTGTACTCATTACTGGAGGCACTCAGGTCGGAGATCGTGTAGCGGGTAGGCCAAGCCCGGACAAACTGAAAGCGGGCCTGGGGCGTGGAGGCCTGGTCGTAGATCGTGACCGAGCCATCCCGACGCTGTTCTGACCAGTTACCCGCCTGGACCTCATCAAACCATTTCCACAGGGAGGTGGAGGAAGTCAGGCCCCGCTTCAGCACCAGGTTATTGCTCTTGACATTACCTGGGATCTTGGTACGAACCACCAGGCCCGCCGAAGCATTGGCGCTGCCCCAGCGCTGGGGAGTCACCTCACAAGCCTCGATCACCTCTTGGGTCCGCTTAAAACCAGAGCACTCCATAAAGACAGCATCCACCGGATCGGGGCTACCATCCAGGCTGAGCTCGATGTAGAAGCGACAGGCGGTGAGGATCTCTTGCTGCTGGGGCATGACTTAACTCCTTGTAGGGCGACACAAAACGGACTACAGGACCCGCTTAATGCCCTCGTGCACCAGGGTGATGGTCTCGTTGGCCACGTCGTTGGATCCTGCTTCCAGCTTAGGTCCTTCGTACTTGGTGGGGTAGGAGTTCAGCAGCTCCCAACGGGCCTGCATCGTCCCAGCCTGATCGTAGACAGAGATGGAAGAAGCCTTCCGGTTGCCCTGCCACTGAGCAGCACCCCCCTCGTTCTTGTTACAAGCCGCGTACCACTCGTACAGATCGCGGTTGTTGGTGGCGCAAACCTTGACCACCACGGGGGCGAACTTGACGCGGGTGGGAGCAGCCTGACGCAGGTTGATGGCGTTCTTGGAGGATCCCAACACCTT
Organism: uncultured bacterium; assembly: GCA_964429885.1. Lineage (GTDB taxonomy): Bacteria > Cyanobacteriota > Cyanobacteriia > Thermostichales > Thermostichaceae > CAYSEO01. The sequence goes on along the minus strand of CAYSEO010000095.1, from coordinate 6,229 downwards.
GTCGCCACCAGCAGCAGGGTTCTCACTGCTCAGTCCGCTCAGTTCCAGCACCATCTTGTCGGTGATCCCGTCGGCCTCATAGTAGAAGCGACAGTTAACCAGCAGTTCTTCTTGTCCAGCCATGACTCAACTCCTAAGGTAAATTCAGAAAACGAAAAAACAAAGATCTGCAACTGCAAAGGGGATTAGGGGAGACAGATCTCGCACGCACTACCAGATTACCCTGAGACCTCTGTCCGTGGGGAGATCCAGTGAAAGGTCCAGATCCGCTCCCCTAGTGTTTTAGCCTAAACGGCTCTGTTTCCAGAGTGTTGCGGATTACTCCGACTCATTGCCCATGAACTGGGAGATGCGGAAGATCACGAATTCCGCCGGACGGACGGGAGAGACGCCGACTTCCACATATAACCGACCCAGCAACATGGTCTCGGGGGTGTTGAGCTCGCCATCACACTTGACGTAGAAAGCTTGCTCAGGGGTGCTGCCGAACAGCGCTCCCTCGCGCCACAGACGCTCCAGGAAGTTGCTGACGGTCCGCTTCACCCGCATCCACAGATCCTCATCGTTGGGCTCAAACACCACCCATTGGGTGCCCAACTCGATGGACTTCTCGATGTAGCTGATCAGGCGGCGGACACTGATGTAGCGCCATTCCGTCTTCTCCGGCTCCACCAGGGTGCGAGCACCCCAGATGCGGATGCCCCGGTTGGGGAAGGTGCGGATGCAGTTGATCCCCAGGGGGTTGAGCAGCTCCTGCTCCCGGAAGTTGGTCTCATAGGCCAAACCGGTCACACCCCGAGGCACCTCGTTAGCGGGAGCCTTGTACACACCCCGAGTCTCATCGGTGCGGGACCAAACCCCCATGATATGACCACAGGGGGGAACCAGGATGGGGCGACCGCCGTTGCGGGGATTGGCCACCTTGATCCAGGGATAGTAGAGGGCCGCGAACATGGAGCGGCGGTTGAAGGCGTTCAGCCACTGCACCACATCCTGAGGCTTCTGCCGATCAGGTGGGGTGTCGAGCACCACCATGCGGTTGGGGGGATTCGGCGTCTCACCGCTGAGAGCCCCCTCGCACATGCTGATCATCAGCTCCATGATGCCGTGCACCTGATCCAGATCCATCAAACCGGACTCATAGGCCCGCATCAGGTCCGGACAAGCCAGAATGTTGATCTCATCGATCTCGAAGATGCCTCGGATACCGGTGCGGTCATCCTGGATCCCTTCCAGATCACGGGAGAAGTGATCGGGACGGGAGGGCACCGGGGGCGGGCTGAGCTCGTACTGGCCGTTCACCGGACGCCGAGCCAGGGGACGACCCACCACGGAGGTGTCGGTGACCTGCACATAGTTGGAGGTATTGAGGGCGGTGACCACGTAGGTAGCGACCTGGGCTTGGGACTCCGGATCCATGGTCAGGTTCTCATGGTGCTCCAGCACCTCTTCCCCTCGACGGATGGTGAGGCTGAAGAACTCACCCGTGTTACGGGGCTGTTCTCCCTCACTGCCCTCCGGCAGAGCCCGAGGACCAGAGTCTCCCACGGAGATGGTCACCCGACCGTCCTGCTGCCGATCGGGGCGCAGGTTGAAGTTGAGGGAGGGACGATTGGTGCGGCTTTGGATCTGCAATCCCGTCTGCACCGGGGTGGGAGAAGGGCTTCCAGGCAGCTGAGTGCCAATGCTGGTCACCCAGCAGCGTCCTCCGCCATTGAGGAAATACCCATAGACGGCGTAGGGTAGGTAAGCATTGAAGTCAGTAAAGCCGTCGGAGTTGGGGCGGGCGAAGTAGTACTGATACTGGCTCCAGGTGGTGACCAACATCGGCTTAGCGATCTCGGCCCCGTTGCGGACATCCTCAGTGAAACCCACAAAACCGGCCACATTGGTCGCTACCCCGTCAATGGGACGACTGCCGCGGTCGATCTCTTCGATGTATACACCTGGTGCAAAATAATCCAGTCTAGCCATGAGCTGTTTTCCTGTCGCAGAGTCAGTGGTGGCTGGGATCATCCCCTCAGAGCGTTGTCGGACCGGATGAAGTGCGCTTGGACCTCAGTCCTGCCACGGTTGGAGAGCAGCTGGAACAGCGTATGGGCACACCTTAATGTCTGGAAACTCCTGGGGATGGAGTAGAGCGATGTCTGGCGAACTCGATGATGCTGCTGGGTCTATTGAGCCATGATTGAGATCAGAGGATCCCTCCGTCTCATCCCAGCCCAGCCCCGAGCTACGCTCATCGAGCACAGGCAAAGACACAGCTTTAGCCTAAAAGTTGGAGGAGAGGACGACCATTAGACTTTGGTGGAAATTTCCCAGAGGGGCCTCAGCGCAGGATCTAGAGGAGATGGAGATGGCAGACTCGTTTGAGGGTAAGACGATCACCGATAATCGCCGCGCCCGATTTCAGTACGAGATCTTGGAGACTTTCGAGGCCGGCATCGAGCTCCAGGGCACAGAGGTCAAGTCGATCCGTTTGGGGCGAGCCAACCTGCAGGACAGCTTTGACTTGATCCGGGGGGGGGGG
>CAYSEO010000095.1:0-3689 GCA_964429885.1 uncultured bacterium | reverse complement strand
CCCTCCAGCCCCGCCCTCCCACCCCCCCCCCGCCCGCCGCCTCGCTGATGAATATGCACATCTCCCCTTACGAGACCGCCAGCCGCACGTTTAACCATGACCCCACTCGACGGCGCAAGCTCTTACTACACCGCAAGGAGCTCAACCGGCTGTCAGGCTTGGTGGAACAGAAAGGACTGACGATCGTGCCCCTCAAGTTGGTCTTGCGGCGGGGCTGGGTTAAGGCACAGGTTGCTGTGGCTCGGGGTAAGAAGCTCTACGACAAACGAGAGGCCATTAAAGAGAGACAGCAGAAACGGGACGCTCAGCGAGAGCTGAAGGAACAGCTTTAGGGCCTGCCCTGAGGGATCGAGTCGCTCCGTTAGCAGGCCCCCTCAGGGAGTGAGTGTCGATACCAGCGGCTACTCCTGCTGCTCCCGCTGGGCCACGCTGCCACCCCGGCGACCTAACCCCTGTCGCGGGGTCGGAGGGGTCATGGGTTGAGACACCTGAGGGGCATCGGTGTAGTAGGAGGAGTAGTAGTGGTAGTAATAGCCCTCATGGGTGCTGCTCAAGAAGTTGAGCACCATACCCACCAGATTACTTTGGCCTCCCCTGAGGATCTCTACGGCACGACTGATGCCGGACCGTTCGGAGCGCTCGATCCCCACCACAAGAATCATACCGTCCACCTGGGCAGATAGACTTTGGGCATCCGTGATCCCGACCACAGGCGGAGTGTCGATCAGGACATAGTCATAGGCTTGACGCCATTCCTCGATCAGTTGATGCATGCGACTAGAACCCAGCAGGGCCACAGGGTTAGGGGGGATGGGTCCTGAGGTGATGACATCTAGCTTGCCAGGAATGACGGGATGAAGCAGCTCCTGCCAAGAGCGCTCTGTCGCAATGGCAGTACTGAGACCGGCGGCGTTAGGTTCCTGCATTAACACATGCAGAGAGGGACGTCGCATATCCCCATCCACGAGCAGCACCTTGCGGCCCAGCTCCGCCAGCGCCCAACCCAGCTGATAGGTAACGGTGGTCTTGCCCTCTCCTGGGATCGCAGAGGAAAACCCCAATACCTTCATCTTGCCCATGGTGCCCAGGTACCCCATGTTGAGGGCGATGGAACGAAAGGCTTCGGTCAGGTGGGCTCGACTGGAACTGCCTCGCCGACCCTCCTTGTCCCCGAGCAGATCTGGGGGCACTTTCGGGACGGCTCCCAACAGGGGCAGACCTGTGAGTTCCTTGGCCTCGTCGATCCCTTTAACCCGCTGATCGAGCTGCTCTAGCAATAGGGCCAGACCCAACCCCAACATCAGTCCAGCCATGGCTCCCATCGTCTGGTTGCGGCGGGTGTCGGGGGCAAAGGGGTGACCCGGTCGACGCGGGGGTTCCAGCACCAGCCAGGGGGAGGTCTCTTGAGCCTCAGCAATATCTAATTCCTGGAGCCGAGACAGGAAGCTGTTGACTCGCTGATTACTGAGCTGCTTCTGACGATTCATCTCCTCGTAGGTCTGTTGCAGTTGCGGGATCTGTTGAAATAGGGCTGAGACCTCCTGTTCCGCTTGTCGCAACCCGGCCATGCGGGACTGTTGGGTGGCCAATTCCAGCTGGATCGACAACATGTTGGTCGCCAGAGACTGAGGAATGGTGCCGATGTCAGGGGCCGCTGGCTGGGGTAGGGCCCCTGAGGCTGCAGGGGTCCCCTCGGAGGCTGATAGATTCGAGATTAAGGAGTCGTTGAGTAAAGGCGCGACTGTGGTGCCTCCCTGGCCGGAGGAGGTGTTCCCACCAGCGGCGACACCATTGAGGGCAACACCGCCAGGATCGTCTAGAGCAGAGACAGTCTCCCCTAGGATCCGCTCGGCTCGCTGCCGCACTTGCTGGGCGATGATGGCTTTTCTCCTCTCAATCTCGGCGATTTGGGGAGCGTCATCGCGATAGCGCAGCTGTTCCATGGCTGATTCCACCTCAAGGCTCTGCAGCTGACCTGCCAGTTGTTGGTAGGTCCCGTCCTGACCCAGAACGGATTGCTGCAGGATCGTCTCTGGATCTTGACCGATGGCCAGCATCTTCTGGCGAGTTTCCTGCTCGCTGGCTTGGATCTGATTGATGGAGATCTGCAACTGTCGGATCTCCTGTTGTAAGCCCTGACGCAGCCCCGCGACGTTATTGGCATAGCTGTCGGGATCGACGATCTTGTAAGTCTCTCGAAACCGCCGGATATCCTCATCAATCCCATTCAGGTTCTGTCGCGCTTCTGGCAACTGGTCCTGGATGAACTGGATCGCATTGGTCACCTGGGTCTTCTTACTGTTGAGACTGTAATCGACGTAGGTCTCACCCAAAGCCTCTAGCACCGCCACGATCTGGTCTGGATCCGTGCCGGTATAGGTCACGACCAGGATATCGGCTCCCTGCATCTGAGAGATGGAGAGTCCCCCCAGCACCTGACCGATGCGCATCTCGTTGTAGGGGGGCTCCATCCTCTCGATGGCGTCTTGGATCAGATTGGTGCTGCGTAGGATCTGGATCTCAGTCCCCCGGTTTTTGGTGACGTAGCCCCGATAGGGATCCCCGCCTCCTGAGGTGACCGGTAAGGAATCGTCGTTATCCAGAAGCAGACGAGTGCTGGAGGAGTAGAGGGGGGTCTGACTGTTGGTATAAAACGTGGCTCCCGCGAAGACAGCGGCGGCGGTGGCCAGCACATGGATCCACCGCTTACGCAGGGCTCGCATGATGTTGATGTTGAGACCTAATCCTCCCAAACCACTGGCACCGTAGTATTCTTTCTGCCCTTCTAACTCCATGGTGCTACCGCTCCTAAGCATCGTGGTCGATTGTAGTCCTTGCCATATCTCGGGGACGAAGCCCGATCGCCTCTTAATCTGGCCCTAGGATATCAACATCATCCAGTCTCCGGTGGGAGATTGCCCAGATCGTTAACATTCTCACAAGAGTCGGGGTAGGATCCGGCGGTGGGTCTCTGGAGGAGGGGCCATCATGACGGAAACTTGGGAGTCGGTTCTCCAGGCCCTACAACGGCACTGGGGCTACACGCAGTTCCGTCCTCCTCAGGATCAGATCGTGCGGTCTCTGATGGCGGGCCAGGATATCCTGGTCGTCCTACCTACGGGTTATGGCAAATCTCTCTGCTTTCAACTCCCAGCTTTACTCAAAACCGGAGTGACTTTGGTGATCTCCCCCCTGGTGGCCTTGATGGAGGATCAGGTGCGGGAGCTGCGGGAACGACGCCTACCGGCAGCGGCTCTCCATGGGGAGGTGGCTACAGGGGAACGACAGGCGATCCTACGGGCCCTGGAACAGAATCGGCTACGGCTGTTATATCTCTCGCCGGAGACTTTGTTGAAGCCCACCGTTTGGGAACGGCTGCGGCAGCCGCAGGTGCAGATCACGGGGTTGATGATCGATGAGGCCCATACCCTAGTGCATTGGGGAGATTCCTTTCGTCCGGATTTTCGGCGGTTGGGGGCGGTGCGAGCGGCGCTTCACAAATCCTTTGCCCTGGCCGCCTTCACAGCCACAGCGGATCCCTACACCGAAACTATCCTGCGTCAGGTGTTGCAGCTGGATCAGCCCCAGATTGTGCGGGTGGATCCACGGCGCTCTAATCTGCGGCTCAATGTCCAGATCGTCTGTTCTGTGGGGGGAGGACAGCGTCAGACGGAACAGTTCGAGCGGCG
>CAYSEO010000094.1:0-13729 GCA_964429885.1 uncultured bacterium | reverse complement strand
ACTTTCATGCTACATTGCTTGAGAAAGTGATCACCAATCTTTAGAATCCTGGCCTTATGAGCAAAGTTTACGATTGGCTCGACGAGCGACTAGAGGTAACGCCCTTCGTCGATGATGCCACAGGGAAGTTCATCCCCCCCCACGTTAATATCTTCTATTGCCTCGGGGGAGTCACCCTGGTTTGCTTCTTGATCCAGTTCGCCACTGGCTTCGCCATGACCTTCTACTACCGTCCTACGGTGACGGAGGCCTTTGAGTCGGTGCGCTACATCATGTCCGATGTCAACTTCGGCTGGTTGATCCGGTCCATTCACCGCTGGAGCGCCTCCATGATGGTGCTGGTGATGATCCTGCACGTGTTCCGGGTCTACCTGACCGGCGGCTTTAAGAAGCCTCGGGAGCTGACTTGGGTGACTGGCGTGGTGCTGGCGGTGCTGACCGTCTCCTTCGGGGTCACCGGGTACTCCCTGCCCTGGGATCAGGTGGGATACTGGGCGGTTAAGATCGTCTCCGGTGTGCCCAGTGCTATTCCTGTGGTGGGTGACACCCTGGTGGAGCTGATCCGGGGCGGCGAGGCCGTGGGACAAGGTACCTTGACGCGGTTCTCCAGCCTGCGCAGCTTCGTTCTTCCCTGGTGGATCGCGGTGTTCATGACCATGCACTTCCTGATGATCCGGCGGCAGGGCATCTCCGGTCCCTTGTAAATCCTGTGTTGCATCTGTTCTACTCTACTGATCACCGGGCATGATGAGAGGATAAGGGATAGGATCTCTGACTCCATCGGGCAGCCTGGTGACTGACCCTAACCCGAATATCCATTGTTTGAAAGGGAGTAATCTCATGACTGTCTCCAAAGAGGCCATCGCTCGGGAGGCGATCACCCGTAAGGTGGATCTGGACAATCCCAAGGTGGTGGCCAAGCTGAAGAAGAACATGGGCCACATGACCTACGGCGAGCCCGCTTGGCCCAACGATCTGTTGTTTATGTTCCCCGTGGTGATCCTGGGCACCATCGCCATGGTGGTGGCTCTAGCAGTGATGGATCCCGCTGGTGTGGGTGAGCCCTCCGATCCTTTTGCCACACCCCTGGAGATCCTGCCGGAGTGGTACCTGTATCCGGCCTTCCATATCCTGCGGATCGCCCCCAACAAGTTGCTGGGTATTGCTTTGATGACCGCGATCCCCCTGGGACAGATGTTCGTGCCCTTCATCGAGAACGTCAACAAGTTCCAGAACCCCTTGCGTCGGCCTGTGGCCACCACAGTGTTCATGTTTGGCACGCTGGTCACTCTCTACCTAGGGATCGGGGCCACCCTACCTCTGGATGAGTGGGTGACGCTGGGCTTGTTCTAGAGTGGCAGCACTCTCCTGGATCGAGCCTTGCTGCATCGAGAAAGCTGATCCTGATAATTTGATCGGGTAATGTGGGTAGACTGCATTGCCCGTTCTCTATCAGAAATTCCTGATCTGGACTTGGGATTTGAGGCGGAGATCTCTACCTCGGGAGTGGCGAGAGTTTGTGATAGCCTGTGAGCACAGGCATGTTGATCTTCCAAGTTAACGAGTCGCAGCTAAGCCGATCGATTAGCGATCAACCCAAAGGTGTCACGTTAGGTGTGTGATGAATCGAGTGAGGAGCAGGAAGCTGTGATCTGGGGCAGGGTGTTGACTGCTATGATCACTCCGTTTCGCGAGACAGGCGAGATCCATTATGATGAGGCTGCTCGTTTGGCTCGCTATCTGTCGGAGCAGGGCTCGGATACCTTGGTAGTCTGTGGCACGACGGGTGAGTCCCCCACTCTGACTTGGGATGAGGAGTATACCCTGTTCCAGGTGGTGCGGGATGCAGTGACGGATCGACCCACTCAAGTGATCGCAGGCACAGGTTCAAACTCTACCCGAGAGGCTGTGGAGGCGACCCGAAAGGCGGCTAAGTTAGGCTTAGATGGCTCCCTGCAGGTGGTTCCCTACTACAACAAGCCTTCCCAGGCAGGTCTCTATCAGCATTTCAAGCAGATCGCCGATAGCTCGGATCTGCCCGTCCTACTCTACAATGTGCCGGGCCGAACCTCCGCCCATTTGAATCCGGAGACGGTGGCTCGTCTAGCGGAACACCCTTCCGTACTGGGCATCAAGGAAGCCAGTGGAAACATGGATGCGGTCAGCCAGATCCGGCGTCTTACCCCAGAAGCGTTTCGGATCTATGCAGGGGACGATTCCCTGACACTACCGACCCTGGCGTTGGGTGGTACGGGTGTGGTGAGTGTGGCCAGCCATTTAGTGGGCACTCAGCTCCAGAATATGATATCTTCATATACAAGCGGAAAGACAGGCGATGCACTTAAAACCCATCTATCTCTGTTTCCCCTGTTTAGAGGTTTGTTCTTGGAAACGAATCCAGTTCCTGTGAAGACGGCATTGCGTTGGCAAGGTTGGCAAGTCGGTGAAGTGAGAGAGCCCCTGGTGCCTTTATCGGACAGCAGCCAGCAGAGATTGAGAGAGATCCTGACGACCTTTGACCTGATCCCAGCGAAAAAAGTGAGCGATGTCTCAGAACCCTCCTCTCTAGCTGTATCCTCCTAGTCTCAGCTTCCGCAGTTTAGTTTGGGATTTGCTCCTCTGTCGCTCTCCAGTTGAGTCCTAATGTGCTTTATACGGTCTTGATCTCTATGCCTATATCTAGTTTTGCTCATCAGCCCTATCGGACCATTTATTGATGGGTTTCTGTTCCATTGCTCTAGAAGGAGGCATCGGTATGTGAGCCAAGGGAAGTCCCCATCGGGGAATTGATGGCCAAGGTGCATCGTAGCACCCACTTGTGAACCAGTTGCCTGGAAAAGATCTGTCCATGTCCTGATGGGACAGTTGTGTTGAGAGTTGTTCTGTATTTTGTGTCGAGGTTAGTTTATGCCAAAGGATCCTGTGATGACCCAATCCTCTCGTAGCAAAACCCCTGCCGTGCAGCTGATCCCCTTAGGGGGTGAGCAGGAGATCGGCAAGAATACTTGGGCTTTCCGCTGCGGGGATGACATCATCCTCTTGGACGCAGGGTTAGGGTTTCCGGATGCCAGCATGCATGGGGTCAACATTGTCCTACCGGACATGACCTATCTGAAAGAAAACCGGGACAAGATCCGGGGGATGGTGGTAACCCATGGTCATGAGGATCATATCGGTGGTATCCCCTATCATCTGCGGGAATTTGACATTCCGGTGATCTATGGCCCCAAGTTGGCTTTGGCTCTGTTGGAGGAAAAGCTCAAGGATGTGGGCTTGCTCAATCGCACTCAGCTGAAAACCGTGGAGCCCCGAGAGATCGTCCGGTTGGGTCCCAACTTTCTGATCGAGTTCATTCGCAATACCCACTCCTTCGCCGACAGCTTTACGGTGGCCCTGATGACCCCGGCGGGAGTGATCATTCAGACCGGCGACTTCAAGGTCGATCATACCCCGGTGGATGGGGAGCGGTTCGATCTGCAGCGATTGGCGGAGCATGGGGAGAAGGGAGTGCTCTGTCTGATCAGTGATTCCACCAATGCGGAGGCCCCTGGCTTTACTCCCTCAGAAGCTGCCGTCAGACCGGGGTTGACCAAGGCGATCGCTGAGGCCAAAGGACGAGTGCTGATCACCACCTTCGCCTCCTCGGTGCACCGGATCAATATCATCCTGCAGGTGGCGGAGCGACAGGGACGGGTGGTCTCTTTGCTAGGACGATCCATGTTGAATGTGGTCGCCCATGCTCGCCGGTTGGGCTACATCAAATGTAAGGATGAGACCCTGCAGCCGATGCATGTGATCAATCAGATGGATGATTCTCAGGTGATCATTCTCTGCACAGGATCCCAAGGGGAGCCCACTTCGGCCATGACCCGGATCGCCAATGGGGAACACAACCAGGTGCAGATCAAGAAGGGGGATACGGTGGTCTTCTCCGCTAACCCGATCCCTGGTAATACCATTCCAGTGGTGCGGGTGATCGATAAGCTGATGTGCTTGGGTGCCCATGTGGTGTATGGCAAGGATAAGGGGATCCACGTGTCGGGCCACGGCAGTCAGGAAGATCAGAAGTTGATGTTGGCCCTGACTCAGCCTAAGTTCTTCGTGCCCACCCATGGGGAGTACCGGATGTTGGTCAAGCATGCGGAGACTGCTGTCAGCCTGGGGGTGCCCCGCGAGAACATCGTGATCATCGACAACGGTGATGTGGTGGAGGTAACCGAGAACAGCATCCAGGTGGTGGATCGGGTCAAGTCGGGTCTACAGCTGATGGATGAGTCTCGCTCCGGCGTGGTGTTGGATAAGATCCTGCAGGAGCGGCAGCAGTTGGCTAAGGATGGCATGGTGACTGTGGCTATCAGTCTGGATGGTCAGGGCAAGCTGTTGTTTGATCCTCAGATCCATGTGGCGGGTCTGGTGGGTGATATGCAACGGCTGCAGAAGGGCGGTATGCGTCAGGCCCTGGAGCGCACTCTAGAGCAGGATTGGCCCCGGTTTGCCCGCTCCCTGGAGAAGGGTACGGTGGATGTGGATTGGGCTGGCTTGAAGGATGCCCTGGAGCGATCGGCACGGCGCGTAGTGCGGCAGCAACTGCAGAGTAAGCCCTCGGTGGTGCTGCTGATGCAACATCCGGAAACGGATCGACCGACGAGATCCGATTCATCCTCCGATAACGGCTCAGCCTCCGGATCCCGGACCCCTCAGAAGTCCCAGCCCCGCACCCGTAAGCGTCGATCGGCAGCGGCGGCAGCAGTCTCCTAATTCAGGTTCAAGCGTATTCGATTTGAGTTCCTGACCTGTTGATCGATTGGATCGATCCTCCATCAAGCTCCCTCAACCCGTAGGGAGCCTTTTTGTATGGAGGGTTTCAATACCTTAATCTAAGGTTTGATCAAGGCTTGAAGTATAAGCTGACGGGCCGACCTGAGGAGATCTCCAAGCTACTCTTTTCTTTCAGGGATCGATCGTGGTAAGCTACCCACTCTATAGAATCGTTTTGGCAATAGCAAGGTTGTTTATTGCTAAACATAAATAACAAGAGTGTTGCTAAACTCTAAGGTTCAGAGTGAGCTTGAGAACCGTTGATAGTTGTAAACAAATGCTGAGATAGAGCTCCAGATCCTTGGGGAGTTTCTAGCGTGGAAATGAGAGAAAAGGCTTAGTCAGGTTCTGTCAAGCAGAGAACCTATAGCCTGGACTCACCCAGTCATGGAGATGCTGGGATACTCAGGCGCGACGAGCGCAGAGGAGAGGATTATGCAAGCAGATCAATGGCAAGGCTTCGTTGCGGGCAACTGGACAGATCAGATCGATGTCCGGGACTTTATTCAGCGCAACTACACCCCTTACACCGAGGATGCGTCTTTCCTGGTGGGACCGACGGATCGGACCCGTCAGCTCTGGGATCAGGTGACCCAGCTGATGGCTCAGGAGCGGGAGCATGAGATCCTGGATGTGGATACAAAGGTGCCCACCGGGATCGCGGCCCATGGACCGGGGTATATCGATCAGAGCTTGGAACAGGTGGTGGGGCTGCAGACGGATCGGCCTCTGAAGCGGGCCATCATGCCCCTAGGGGGAATCCGGATCGTCAAGAAGTCCCTGGAAGCCTACGGCTACAAACTGGATCCAGACACCCAAGGGATCTTTACCAAGCACCGCAAGACCCACAACGATGGGGTGTTCGATGCCTACACGGGGCCGATGCGGTTGGCTCGTCACTCCGGGATCATCACCGGGCTGCCGGATGCCTATGGACGGGGCCGGATCATTGGGGATTACCGACGGGTGGCCCTATATGGGATCGATCAGTTGATCGATGATAAGAAGGCCCAGCATCGCTCCCTGGAAGTGGACGCCATGACCGAGGAGGTGATCCGGCTGCGGGAGGAACTGGCGGAGCAGACCCGTGCCCTGTTTGAGCTGAAGGAGATGGCGGCAGGCTATGGCCTGGATATCGGTCGTCCAGCGGCTACAGCTCAGGAGGCCGTGCAGTGGGTCTACTTTGGTTATCTAGGGGCGGTCAAGGAGCAGAATGGGGCGGCCATGTCCCTGGGTCGAGTCTCCACCTTCCTGGATATCTACTTTGAGCGGGATCTCAAGGCCGGGATCGCCACCGAGGAGCAGCTACAGGAGCTGATCGATCACTTCATCATGAAGCTGCGCATGGTGCGGTTCCTGCGGACGCCGGAATATAACGAGCTGTTCTCTGGGGATCCCACCTGGGTGACCGAGTGTCTAGGGGGCGTGGGTGTTGATGGTCGTCCTCTGGTGACCCGCACCAACTTCCGGGTGCTGCAGACCCTCTACAACCTGGGACCGGCTCCAGAGCCCAACCTGACGGTGCTGTGGTCGGAGCGGCTGCCGGAGTCCTTTAAGCGGTTCTGTGCTCAGGTCTCCAAGGACACCAGCTCCATCCAGTACGAGAACGACGATCTGATGCGGGCTCACTACGGTGACGACTATGGGATCGCCTGCTGTGTCTCGGCCATGCGGATCGGCAAACAGATGCAGTTCTTTGGGGCTCGGGCCAACCTGGCTAAGACTTTGCTCTACGCCATCAACGGCGGCAGGGATGAGAAGTCCGGGGAACAGATCGCCCCACTGTTTGCCCCGATCACTGGGGATGTTCTGGACTACGACGAGGTGATGGTCCGCTTCGATCAGATGATGGATTGGCTGGCCCGCACCTATGTCAATGCCCTCAACATCATCCACTACATGCACGACAAGTACTGCTACGAGCGGATCCAGATGGCGCTGCATGATCGAGATGTCTATCGCACCATGGCCTGTGGCATCGCCGGGTTGTCGGTGGCTGCCGATGCCCTGGCGGCGATCCGGTACGCAACGGTCAAGCCGATCCGGGATGAGCGGGGTCTGGTGGTGGACTACCAGATCGAGGGTGAGTTCCCAGCCTACGGCAACAACGACGATCGGGTGGATCAGATCGCGTCAGATCTGGTGGAGCGGTTTATGAACAAGCTGCGGCAGCACCCCACCTATCGCAATGCTCAGCCCACTCAATCGATCCTGACCATCACCTCCAACGTGGTGTACGGCAAGAAGACGGGCAACACCCCCGATGGTCGTAAGGCGGGTCAACCCTTTGCCCCAGGGGCCAACCCCATGCACGGGCGGGATACCAAGGGTGCGGTGGCGGCTCTGGAGTCGGTGGCTAAGCTGCCCTACGATCACGCTCAGGACGGCATCTCCTACACCTTCTCGATCATCCCGGCGGCCCTAGGTAAGACGGCAGCGGATCAGGTCAATAACCTGGCCAATCTGCTGGATGGCTACTTCCATGACGCGGGTCACCACATCAACATCAACGTGCTGAATCGGGAGACCCTGTTGGATGCCATGGATCATCCAGAGCAGTACCCACAGCTCACCATTCGGGTCTCGGGCTATGCCGTCAACTTCATCAAGCTCACCCGTGAGCAACAACTGGATGTGATCAACCGCACCTTCCACGAGCGGGTCTAGGTCAGAGAGGGAACCGGGTGGGGATCGGAAGAGAATCTGAAGTTTAGCCCGATCTCCCCCTCAGTCCCTCTAACCTGGGATCAATTCGCAGGCCAGTTTGTTGACATAGGATGATGATGCGCGGACGGATTCATTCGGTAGAAACCTGTGGAACAGTAGATGGACCGGGGATCCGGTTTGTGATCTTCACCCAAGGCTGTCCTCTACGGTGTCTGTATTGCCATAACCCAGATTGTCGCAGCGTTTTGGGGGGGCATGAGGTCACGGTGGAGGACTTGATCGTTGAGATCCAAAAGTATCGCTCCTACTTTCGTCGGGGCGGGGTGACGATCAGTGGCGGTGAACCCCTGATGCAACCAGAGTTTGTCCAAGAGATCTGTCAACGCTGTCACGATCTGGGCATTCACACGGCAGTGGATACCTCCGGTTACATCGATCTTAAGCTCAGTCGTCCGGTACTGGATCTGACAGATCTGGTGCTCCTGGATATCAAGTCCTACGATCCCCAAGCCTACTCCCAGATCACCCATGTGCCCCTGGAGCCCACCCTGGCCACAGCTCGTTATCTGGATCAGATCCACAAGCCCGCTTGGATCCGGTTCGTCTTGGTGCCAGGGCTCTCCGATGCAGACGACAACGTCCAGGGGTTGGCTCAGTTCGTGGCCACCTTAAGCAATGTTGAACGCGTCGAGGTGCTGCCGTTTCACAAGATGGGTGAGTACAAGTGGGAGCAGTTGGGCATGGACTATCAGCTTAAGGACACTCCCCCTCCCTCCCCGGAGGTGATCCGTAAGACTGTGCAGACCTTTGAGCAACAGGGACTCCCCGTAACCTGTGCTGCCCTCGAGACCTGACCCGGATCGGCTTAAGTCTTCATTAAGATCTCAACCGAGACCCCTGATCGTATTCGTTCTCACATCCCAAACCCCGATCCTTTGACAAGATAGATTCGCGAGGTCGTTATGCAGGTGAATGTTGCTTTCCAGCAAGGTCTTCAGTTTCAAGCCCGCACCCGTGGCCATAGTCTCCTGGGGGATCAGCCCCTGGACAATGGCGGAGCGGATCAGGGCATGACGCCGCCGGAGTGGTTTCTGGCCTCTCTGGGCAGCTGTATCGGCTTCTACGCGGTCAAGTACCTGGAGGCTCGACACCTGGATCCCTCGGGTCTACAGATCCAGGTCTCGGCCCAGAAAGCTGAGGAGGCCCCGGCTCGTTTGGATGACATCACGGTCGCCATCGAGTACCCTCATCCCTTGGCGGATCGTCACCTGAAGGGGCTGCAGAAGGCTGCAGAGGCCTGTCTGATCCATAACACCCTCACCCACCCCCCACGTCTGACCACCCAAGTGCGCACGCCTGCGTTCGCCATGTCCTAGCTCCCCTCTATTGTGCTGATTGTGCTGGGAATGCGTCGAATTCATTTTTTTAGAGGAGATCTTCATGGAAACCCTGACTCAAGCGAATGCCCCTGTGACCACATTGGCGGAGCTGGAGGATCTGATCAGACGGGTCAAGTTCGCCCAGATTCAGTACGCCCGCTTCACCCAAGCTCAGGTGGATCACATCTTCAAGCAGGCGGCTCAGGCGGCCAATGCTCAGCGGATCCCTTTGGCCAAGCAGGCAGTGGAGGAGACCGGCATGGGGGTGTTGGAGGATAAGGTGATCAAGAATCACTTTGCCTCTGAGATCATCTACAACCGCTACAAGCATGAGAAGACCTGCGGTCTGATCGAGGAGGACAAGCACTACGGCATCCAGAAGTTTGCGGAGCCTGTGGGTATATTGGCCGGGATCGTGCCCACCACCAACCCCACCTCGACGGCCATCTTCAAGGCCCTGATCGCCCTCAAGACTCGCAATGGCATCATCTTCTCCCCTCACCCCCGCGCCAAGCAGTGCACCGTGGAGGCGGCTCGGATCGTGCGGGATGCGGCAGTGGCAGCGGGAGCCCCACCGGACATCATTGGCTGGATCGATGCGCCGACCCTGGAGCTGTCCCAGGCGCTGATGCAACATCGCGATATCAACCTGATCCTGGCCACGGGCGGTCCCGGCATGGTCAAGGCGGCCTATTCCTCCGGTCACCCATCCTTGGGTGTGGGGGCGGGCAATACCCCGGCGGTGATCGATCGCTCCGCCGATATCATGATGGCGGTTAGCTCGATCCTGGTGAGCAAGACCTTCGACAACGGTATGATCTGCGCCTCGGAGCAATCGGTGATCGTGGATGAGGCGATTTATCCCCAGGTGCGCCAGGAGTTTCAAGCACGGGGAGCCTACATTTTGCCCCCGGAGGAAAACGATAAACTGCGGGCTCATATCCTCAACGAAGGGCGACTGAATCCCAAGATCGTCGGTCAATCGGTGGAGACCTTGGCCCAGTTGGCGGGGATTGAGATCCCGGCGGGCACCCGCGTATTGATCGCAGAGGTGGAGGAGATCGGTGCCAACGAGCCCCTATCCTACGAAAAGCTATCGCCGATCCTGGCCCTATATCGGGCTCCAGACTTCAAAGGGGGTGTGGAGAAAGCCTCCCAGCTGGTCACCTTCGGGGGACGGGGGCATACGGCTGTGCTCTACACCGATCCCAACCATCACGATGACATCGCCTACTTCGAGAACCAGGTGGAAGCCTCACGGGTGCTGATCAACACCCCCTCCTCCCAAGGAGCCATCGGGGATCTGTACAACTTCAAGCTGGATCCGTCCCTGACCCTCGGCTGCGGCAGCTGGGGAGGCAACTCCGTGTCTGATAACGTGCAGCCCCATCACCTGCTCAACCTGAAGACCGTGACCCAGCGGCGGGAGAACATGTTGTGGTTCCGGGTGCCCCCCAAGATCTACTTCAAGTTCGGCTGTCTGCCGGTGGCTCTGCGGGAGCTACAGGACAAGAAGCGGGCCTTCATCATCACCGACAAGCCTCTGTTTGAGATGGGCATGCTCAAGGAGGTGACCGAGGTACTGGACGAGATCGGGGTGGAGCATGAGATCTTCCACGATGTCAAGCCGGATCCAGATCTGACCACGGTCAACCAAGGGGTAGCCCAGTGTAATAGCTTCCAACCGGATGTGATCATCGCCTTCGGGGGAGGATCCCCCATGGATGCGGCCAAGGTGATCTGGTTGATGTATGAGCATCCGGAGACGGAGTTTGAGGGATTGGCCATGCGGTTTATGGATATCCGCAAGCGGGTCTATGAGCTGCCCACCCTGGGTGAGAAGGCCATGATGGTGGCGGTCCCTACGACTTCGGGCACAGGATCGGAGGTAACGCCCTTTGCGGTGGTGACGGATGATCGGGTCGGGATCAAGTATCCCTTGGCGGACTATGCCCTGACCCCCCATATGGCCATCGTGGATCCGGAGCTGGTCATGGGGATGCCCCGCAAGCTGACGGCCTACGGCGGTATTGATGCCCTCACCCATGCTCTAGAGGCCTATGTGTCGGTGTTGGCCACGGAGTTTACCGAGGGTCTGGCCCTGGAGTCGATCGGCTTGCTGATGAAGTATCTGCCTCGCTCCTACCAACAGGGGGCTCAGGATCCGGAGGCGCGGGAGAAGGTGCACTATGCAGCCACGATCGCGGGCATGGCCTTCGCTAACGCCTTCTTAGGGGTATGTCACTCCATGGCCCATAAGCTGGGATCCACCTTCCATGTACCCCATGGTCTGGCCAACGCCCTGATGATCTCCCATGTGATCCGCTACAACGCCACCGATGCCCCCTTCAAACAGGCGATCTTCTCCCAGTATCACTATCCCCAGGCCAAGCAACGGTATGCCGAGATCGCGGACTATCTGCATCTGGGCGGTGACACTCTGGATGAGAAGGTGGAGCGACTGGTGGATGCCGTCGAGGATCTGAAGCGGCAGCTGGATATTCCTCTGACCATCAAGGAGGTGCTCTCGGAGGCGGATTCCGGGCATTTCGATGAGGGCGTGGAGGAACTGGCCAACCAGGCCTTCGATGATCAGTGCACGGGTGCTAACCCTCGGTATCCCCTAATCAAGGATCTGAAGGAGCTGTTTGTGCTGGCCTATCAAGGGATGCGGGTGGAAGCTGCTCTCTACCATCAGGATGACAACGCTATGGTCTATCACCAAGAGACCTTGGCCAACGGCTGATCCTGGAACGTTACCGGAGGATCGGGTCCTCTGGGTGATCCCCCTCCGGTGATAGTTCGGATCTATTTCAGATCTATTGAAGTGATTGACGGCTGAAGTTGTTGCATGTGTAAACCCTGACCTCTAAGCCCCCGCTGAGGTCTAGAGACCCTTGTCGATCTGTCTGAATTGAACGGAGTTATTCTATGCAGACGCTGACCCCCCCCATCGATCCGGCCCACGATATCCTACGCACCGAGCGTCAACCCTTAGATGCCATCTTTCGGCCTCGTACCGTCGCGGTGGTGGGGGCTTCTGAGCGAGCCGGCAGTGTCGGCAGGACTCTATTGTGGAATCTGATCAGTCATCCCTTCGGGGGCACGGTCTATCCCGTCAACCCCAAACGCCATAGTGTGCTGGGGATCCAGGCTCATCCCTCCATCGCGGCTATACCGGAGCAGGTGGATCTGGCGCTGATCGCGACTCCGGCTGAGGCAGTTCCGGCTGTGGTGACCGAGTGTGTCGAGGCTGGGGTAAAGGGGGCGATCATTATCTCCGCTGGGTTTAAGGAAACGGGGGAGCATGGCATTGCCCTGGAACGACAGATCCTGTCGGAGGCTCATCGGGGTCAGATGCGGATCATTGGTCCCAACTGTCTGGGGGTGATGAATCCTCACCTGGGGTTGAATGCAACGTTCGCCAGTGCCATGGCCAATCCCGGTAATGTGGCCTTTATCAGTCAAAGTGGTGCCCTCTGTACCTCGATCCTGGACTGGAGCTTTCATGAGAATGTGGGCTTCAGTGCGTTCATCTCCATCGGATCGATGTTGGATGTGAGCTGGGGGGATCTGATCGATTACCTGGGGGATGATCCCCATACCCAGAGCATCGTGATCTATATGGAGTCCATCGGTAACGCGCGTTCATTTCTCTCGGCGGCGCGGGAGGTGGCCCTCAACAAACCGATCATTGTGATCAATGCAGGTCGGACAGAGGCAGCGGCTCAGGCGGCGGCGTCCCATACGGGATCTCTAGCGGGTAGCGATCAGGTCTTGAGTGCGGCTTTCCGGCGATGCGGTGTGTTGCGGGTGGATAGCATCGATGATCTATTCAACATGGCGGCGGTGCTGGCCAAGCAACCTCGACCCAAGGGGAAGCGGCTGACGATCTTGACCAACGCGGGGGGACCTGGAGTATTAACCACGGATGCCCTGATCGGGGAGGGCGGCGAGCTGGCCCCGTTGTCTGATGGAACGGTGCAAGCCTTAGATCAAGTCCTGCCCCAGCATTGGAGCCATGGTAACCCGATCGATATCTTGGGAGACGCGGATGCCAATCGCTATGCTCAATCCCTCTGTACCGCTCTCGAGGAGCCCAACAGTGATGGCTTACTGATCGTTCTGACACCCCAGGCCATGTCCGATCCCACGGGCACCGCCAACAGTATCGCCAGTTATCTCAAGTCCCCTTCGGCAATGGCTTTACCCCCCAAACCGATCCTGGCCAGTTGGATGGGGGGAGAGAGTGTCAGTAAGGGGGCGGAGATCCTCAACCAGGCTGATATCTTCACCTTTCCCTATCCGGATACCGCCGCTCATATCTTCAACAACATGTGGCGGTATAGCTACAACCTGCAGGGGATCTATGAAACCCCGGCCCTGCCCGATGAATCCGATCAGGTGGTGGCTCGACGGGAGCAGGCAGCTCAACTGTTAAGCAAAGCCCTGGAGGAAGATCGGACCCTACTGACGGAATGGGAATCAAAACAGATCCTCAAGATCTATGACATTCCCACGATCGATACTCGGATCGCCACAACACCTGATGAGGCGATGACTGCAGCCGAGGCGATCGGATTTCCGGTGGTCTTGAAATTGCACTCCAACACGATCACCCATAAAACCGATGTGGGGGGGGTGAAGCTCAATCTGCGGGATCAGAGTGCTGTCCAAGAGGCTTTCG
Source organism: uncultured bacterium (assembly GCA_964429885.1). Classification (GTDB taxonomy): domain Bacteria; phylum Cyanobacteriota; class Cyanobacteriia; order Thermostichales; family Thermostichaceae; genus CAYSEO01. Next base: position 178 of record CAYSEO010000094.1, on the reverse strand, counting down.
AGCAGATCCACACCTCAGTCTCAGAGAAAGTGGGAGTCCAACACTTCCAGGGTGTGACGGTACAGCCCATGATCCGGCTGGAGGGCTATGAGTTGATCATTGGGAGCAGTTTGGATCCCCAGTTTGTCCCCGTGTTGCTATTTGGCTTGGGGGTGCTATTGGTGGAGGTATTTATGGA
>CAYSEO010000093.1:0-13737 GCA_964429885.1 uncultured bacterium | reverse complement strand
GGAAACCCCTCCCCCTGCTCCTCAACAACAAGGGTTTATGTGGCCTGTCTCCGGTCAGGTAACCTCAGGCTTCGGATGGCGGCGGGGTCGTCTCCACGCCGGTGTGGATATTCCTGGACCTGTTGGATCCCCGATCGTGGCAGTGATGGAAGGCACCGTGATCTTCGCGGGCTATGGTCGAGATGGTTATGGCAATCGGGTCGATCTACGCCACCCCAATGGTCTGGTGACTCGCTATGCCCATGGCAGCCAGATCTTTGTCTCAGTCGGGGAGACGGTGCATCAGGGGCAGACGATCATGAGTCGAGGCAGCACTGGCTGGAGCACCGGACCTCATCTTCATTTTGAAGTCCGGCCTGGTGGAGGTAGAGCAGTCAATCCCATGCCTTATCTGCGTCGCTAGAATGATACCGATCTACCCTCAGATCGGTGATCGTTTGGGTGAGTATAGGTTGGTCCAAGAACTGGGACGAGGTGGTATGGGTGTGGTCTATAAAGCCCAGCATGTTCGATCTGATCGATGGTGTGCCCTGAAGTGGTTTCGCCCCGCCGTGGTAACCATGTTGGATGTTCGTGCGAACTTCGATCGGTGTTCTCGGGTTAACCATCCTTCTGTCGTCCAACATCTCGATCTGAATGAAGCAGCAAGATATGTCACCCTGGCATGGGTGGGGGGTGAGGCACTGCGTTGGCAGCTTAAGAGAGAGAAACGGCTGCCACAACAAACGGTCATCTCCCTGGTGCTGCAACTGGCCCACGGACTTCTCGCTCTTCACCGTGAGGGTGTGATCCACCGAGATATTCGCCCCGTCAACATCCACCGGGTTGGATCTCTACCCGTGTTGCTCGACGTGGGGGTTCCATACAATCAGCAGACCACTTCCCGGCCTAAACCCGATTTGGAGCAGAGTGGACCTCAATCCTACATGGCTCCAGAGGTCTTAATGGAAAATCATTTTAGTGAGCTGTCGGATATCTATAGCTTGGCGGTCCTTGCATACCACGCATCGACTGGAAAACGTCCGACCAGAAATTCTGATGGGGATCATGTGAACAATGTCGAGCTCGAACAAGGAATAGACAAAGGATTGCTCTCAATCATCCAACGAGGACTCAAGAGAGATCCAGCTGAACGCTTCCAGGATATGGGTCGTTTACAAGCAGCACTGCTTACCTGCTCAGGGAAACCGATCACAACTAGATCCTAGAAACACTCTGAGCCCAGAGGATGGAACCGATTCGCTATCATAGGATCCAGTTCATCCAGCCGGGACACCTGATCAAGTAGGGGTCACTCATTATGCCCGTCACCAGGAAACGATTCGCTCAACATTGGCTCAGGGATCAGAGGGTCCATCAGACCATCGTGGCGGCATCAGGGCTATTGGAACCAGAGATACCCTCTCAACCAACGATCCTAGAGATCGGTCCCGGCACAGGTGCTCTCACCCACCATCTATTAGAAACCGGAGCTAAGGTCATTGGGGTGGAATTGGATCGAGATCTCTGTCAGATCCTGCGGCGTACCTTTGGTCACTATCCCCAATTTGAGTTGATTGAAGGAGATTTCCTAAGAGCTCCACTCCCCGAGGATCCACAACGGGTGGTCGCCAATATCCCCTACAACATCACCAGCCCAATCTTAGAGAAATTATTGGGATCCCCTGAGCACCCCATCCGTCAATTCGATCGGATCGTCCTACTGGTGCAACGGGAGCTCGCTGAACGGATCACCGCCTCACCTGGAGATAAAGCCTACGGGGCCATGAGCATCCGCATTCAATATCTGGCGGAGACAGAGATCATGCAGATCGTGCCCCCTAAAGCCTTCAAACCTCCCCCCAAGGTGGACTCCGCCGTGATCCGACTGTGCCCCCGGCCCTGGCCCGAACCCCCTCAGGATCCCCGCTGGTTCAACATCCTGCTCCAGCAAGGGTTCTCCACCCGCCGTAAGACCTTAGCCAATACTCTACAAAGCTTGATCAGTAAGGAGATCGTGATTCAGACCCTACAGGACATGGGTTGGGATGAACGGATCCGAGCAGAGGGATTAGATCTCGCCACCTGGATCCGATTGAGTGATAAGCTCCTACCCTATCGAGAGGGACCAACCCAGCCAGAGTCTCAGGGATGAAATGAGATCCGACTTAGCAAACTCTCAGATCATTACGGTTGATCTGCTCCTGACTACTGATTAGGCTGAGGCTTAAGAGATCATAAAGATTCGGAGCGGACCCACAGATGAGAACCCGACTACTGATTCCCCTGCTGGTCTTGGGGCTGGGCCTCTCAGGGTTAACGGCTGGGATCTGGATCGCCATGGAGTCCACCACAGCACCTCCCGTACAGGCCCGTCAGCAAGGCATCCCTGAGATCACGGTGGTTGATCTCCAGCAGGGGGAATGGGATCCGGTCCTATTTATCGATGTGCGCCAGGGATGGGAGAGAGCTCTGGATCGGATCGAGCCCAGTATCTTGATCCCGTTGCCTCAGATCGAATCTGGGGAGGCGACTGAGCAGATCCGCTCTCTGATCAACGCCTATGGGCCACAGGATCCTACGGTGGTGCTCTACTGTGCCCGTGGGGTACGCTCAGCACAGGCCCAGCAACAGCTTGCCGCCGTTGGGATCGAGACGGTAAGTCTACAGGGGGGGATCACCGCTTGGCGAGAGTCCCTCAGCTCCCACCAGGCCCAGCAGCTCACCCAGCAGATCGCGATCCCAGTGCCGCCTCAAGGTTGAGGAGAAATGGACCTTCCGATCCCCCGTCAACGATTTCTGCAGGAGATTCGTCAGCCTGATAATCAGATCAATCTGGCTAGGGCTGCTCTCTATATCGCCCAAGAGGATTCTCCCGAACTGGATCCAGAGGAATATCTGGCTGCCCTGGATCTGATGGCCAGTGAGCTGCGGGAGCGGCTACCTGAGGCCCCTTATCCGATGCGAGTGATCCAGACCCTGAATCAGTATCTCTATGAGGATCTGGGATTTCATGGCAATTCAGAGGACTATTATGATCCGCGTAATAGCTTTTTGAACGAGGTGATCGATCGACGCACAGGGATCCCCATCACCCTGTCGCTGATGTATCTGGAGTTGGCGGCTCGGATCGACTTTCCTATGGCTGGGATCGGTATGCCGGGTCACTTTCTGGTACAACCCCAGTTCCCGGACTCGGGCATTTTTGTGGACGCGTTCAATCAGGGGGAGATCTTGTTTCTGGAGGACTGTCAGCAGCGATTGCAACAGCTCTATGGTCCTGCCTTAGAGTTCCAACCGGAGTTTCTGCAACCCATCAGCCACCGCGCTCTGATTATGCGGATCCTGACCAATCTCAAACAGATCTATCTCAGCCGGGGGGACATTCATCAGGGCCTGGCTGTGGTGGAACGCATGGTGTTGCTGATCCCGTCCGCCATGACCGAACTACGAGATCGAGGCATTCTTTACTATCAGGTGGGGCGTTGGTTGGAGGCACGGCAGGATCTGGAGCAATATCTGGATCAGCTTCCGAGCCATGCCCCGGTCTCCTCCGATGTCATCGTGATCCGGCAGCTACTGGAACGTATGGGGCGGGGGACTCAGTCTTGAGAGCCTAGAACAGAACCGATCTTGCGTTACCTGAAGCAGGCTTTACAGCCGGGGGAAGATCAGACTAGAAGAGGGGGAGGACTCAAGGGATCGACCGATGAGTGATCTAAGTGGCAGCTGGCTGGGGACCTACTGGCAGAACGGGGCTCCAACCCGGTTCGAGGCGAGCCTGGTTCAGAGCGGCAACCATGTATCAGGACGGATCCAGGATGATAGCTATCTGGGTGAGGCTCAGATGGAGGGGGAGTCCATCGGTCGCTCGATCCGGTTCACCAAACGCTACCTGGATTATCCCTCCGGTCCTATCTTCTACGTCGGCACCGTCACCTCGGATGGCAATTTCATGCAGGGAGAATGGTCGATCCCTTCCGATCGATCGGAGAAATATCGGGGGGCGTGGGAGGCACATCGGGGCGAGGATCCGTTGATGGCAGAGCTCAACTCCCGTCTCTCTGCTCAGGAGCCTGTAGGGGTCAGCTAGTTAGGAGCCGATGGAGGGGCCTGGAAGCCAGAGTCCTGTCCCAACCCCTCTGTATCGGTCTGTATCGGGGCTCTAGGGATCAACCCCCAGGTCTCGTAGGCGTTGCCGAAGTCGCTCGTTTTCCCGTTGGGCTTGCTGTACCTGTTGCCTTTCCTGCTCGGCTCGTTCTGCGCCTGGGTCTAGATTCTGCTCAATTGGAACCCCAGAACCCGATCCCTGCCCACATTCTCTGATCCCGAGCCGATCTACCTAAGCAAAAATCCCCAAGATCCTAGAATTTCGCAACAGTCCTCCATAGATCGGACACTATCTTCTCAGCCCTCTGCCCCTCCGCTGCCAATCCTTCGGTCCTGCCTCTGAGAGTCTCTTTACATCCCTTTACAAATTGATCGAAAAGTTAAGCGGCAGGGGTCCCAGAGTCTGCAGGGGGTGGGATCAAGCGATTGAGTTTTGTGAACCCGGCAAGGGGATCAAAACCCTGCCCTATAATGCGGTGTAAGTCCTCCCCCCAGACTGTTTGGGTGGGAGATCTCCCTAGTAAACCTGCAACAGAAGGACCGAATGACGTATTCGCGTTCCTTGTCGCAAGAGAGGAGTTCTTGATGACGACTACGCCTAAGGAGCGAGAGCCGAAGGTCAAGGTCTCTGTCGATACCGATCCGGTACCCACCTCATTCGAGCCATGGGCCAAACCCGGACATTTCGACCGCAGCCTCTCCCGCGGACCCAAGTCCACCACTTGGATCTGGGACCTTCACATTCGTGCTCATGACTTCGACAGTCATACCCGAGACCTAGAAGACGTCTCCCGTAAGATCTTTGCTGCTCACTTCGGCCACCTAGCCGTGGTCTTCGTGTGGTTGAGCGGCATGTATTTCCATGGAGCTCAGTTCTCCAACTACACCGCCTGGCTTCAGGATCCTGTCAACATCAAGCCCAGCGCTCAAGTCGTCTGGCCCGTGTTCGGACAGGAGATCCTCAATGCTGATGTGGGCGGTGGTTTCGAAGGCATTCAGATCACCTCCGGTCTTTTCCATCTGTGGCGCGCCTCTGGGATCACCAACGAGTTCCAGCTGCTGTGCACGGCGATCGGGGGTCTGGTGATGGCTGGCCTCATGTTGTTCGCCGGTTGGTTCCACTACCACAAGAAGGCTCCCAAGCTGGAGTGGTTCCAGAATGTGGAGTCAATGCTGAACCACCACTTGGCCGGTCTGTTCGGTCTGGGCTCCCTAGCCTGGGCGGGTCACCAGATCCATGTGTCTCTGCCGATCAACAAGCTGCTGGATGCCGGGGTGCCTGCGGATCAGATCCCGCTGCCCCATGAGTTCATCCTCAACCGGTCGCTGATGGCGGAACAGTTCCCCAGCTTTGCCAAAGGTTTGGTGCCGTTCTTTACCCTCAACTGGGGTGAGTACTCGGACTTCCTCACCTTTAATGGGGGACTCAACCCGCAGACCGGGGCGCTGTGGCTGACGGATCAGGCCCACCACCACCTGGCCATCGCGGTGATGTTCATCGTGGCGGGTCACATGTACCGGACCAACTGGGGTATCGGTCACAGCATCAAGGAGATCCTGGAGGCCCATAAGGATCCCATCGTGATCGGTGGCGAAGGTCACAAGGGTCTGTATGAGACCCTGACCACCTCCTGGCATGCGCAGCTGGCCATCAACCTGGCCATGGTTGGATCCATCTCGGTGATCGTGGCCCAGCATATGTATGCCATGAACCCCTATCCCTACATGGGTGTGGACTACGCCACGCAGGTGTCCCTGTTCACTCACCATATGTGGATCGGGGGCTTCTTCATCGTCGGCGGCGCCGCCCACGGGGCCATCTTCCTGGTGCGGGATTATGATCCCGTGGTCAATAAGAACAATGTTCTGGATCGGACCCTGCGGGTGCGGGATGCCATCATCTCCCACCTCAACTGGGTGTGCTTGTTCTTGGGCTTCCACGCCTTCGGCTTCTACGTGCACAACGACACCATGCAAGCCCTGGGTCGTCCTGAGGACATGTTCTCCGACAGCGCCATCCAGTTGCAGCCCATCTTTGCCCAGTGGATCCAAGGTCTGCACTCTGCTGCCATCGCCAACACCGCTCCCCTGGTGAACGCAGGTGTCAGCCCCATCTTCGGCGGCGACGTGATCTCCGTGGGTGGCAAGGTATCCATGATGCCCATGACCCTGGGGACAGCGGATTTCATGGTGCACCACATCCACGCCATGACCATCCACATCACCATCTTGATCCTGCTGAAGGGCGTCTTGTTCGCCCGCAGCTCTCGTCTGATCCCCGATAAGGGCAAGCTGGGCTTTGGCTTCCCCTGCGACGGTCCTGGACGGGGCGGCACCTGTCAGGTGAGTGGTTGGGACCATGTGTTCCTGGGCCTGTTCTGGATGTACAACTGTATCTCCATCGTGATCTTCCACTTCACCTGGAAGATGCAGTCCGACATCTGGGGCACGGTCAACGCCGATGGCACCATCGATCACATCACCGGCGGCAACTTTGCCCTCAGTGCCATCAACATCAACGGCTGGCTGCGGGATTACCTGTGGGCGCAGTCGGTACAGGTGATCAATTCCTACGGCAGCGCTCTGTCTGCGTATGGACTTCTGTTCCTGGGAGCTCACTTCGTCTGGGCCTTCAGCCTGATGTTCCTGTTCAGCGGTCGCGGCTACTGGCAGGAGTTGATCGAGTCCATCGTCTGGGCTCACAACAAGTTGAAAGTGGCTCCTGCGATCCAGCCTCGGGCTCTGAGCATCATTCAGGGTCGGGCGGTTGGCGTGGCTCACTATCTGTTGGGAGGCATCGTCACCACCTGGGCGTTCTTCCTGGCTCGATTCTCGGCCCTCGGTTAATTGCAAGGAGGATGATTCATGGCAACCGCTACTCGGTTTCCACAATTTAGTCAAGACCTTGCGAACGATCCGACCACGCGTCGGTTGTGGTACGGGATTGCCACGGCTCATGATTTTGAGACCCACGATGGCATGACGGAGGAGCGGCTTTACCAAAAGCTTTTCGCGACTCACTTCGGCCATCTGGCAGTCATCTTCCTCTGGGCCTCGGGCAATGTCTTCCACATCGCTTGGCAAGGCAACTTTGAGCAATGGATCGCAGATCCGATGGCGGTGAACCCCATCGCCCATGCCATCTGGGATCCTCACTTCGGACAACCGGCGGTGGAGGCGTTTACCCGTGAGGGTGCCGCTGGTCCCGTCAACATCGCTTACTCCGGTCTGTACTACTGGTTCAACACCATTGGGCTACGGACCAATGCCGATCTGTACGCGGGTGCGGTCGGTCTGCTGGTGCTGGCCACCTTCTTCCTGATCGCGGGCTGGTTACACCTGCAGCCTCGCTTCCGGCCCAGCCTCTCCTGGTTCAAGAACGCTGAGTCTCGCCTCAACCACCACCTGGCTGGCTTGTTTGGCGTCAGCTCTCTGGCCTGGACGGGACACTTGGTGCACGTGGCCATCCCAGAATCGCGGGGACAGCATGTGGGTTGGGATAACTTCCTGACCACCGCGCCTCACCCAGCCGGTCTGATGCCCTTCTTCACCGGCAACTGGGGGGTCTACGCGGAGAACCCGGATACGGCCCAGCATGTGTGGGGCACCGCCGAGGGAGCAGGTACCGCTATCCTGACCTTCCTGGGGGGCTTCCATCCCCAGACCGAGTCCCTGTGGCTGACGGACATGGCTCACCACCACCTGGCGATCGCGGTGATCTTCATCGTGGCGGGTCATATGTACCGCACCAACTGGGGCATTGGCCACAACATCAAGGACATGCTGAACGCGAAGCAGTTCTTCGGCCAGGAGACCAAGGGTCAGTTCAACCTGCCTCACCAAGGGTTGTATGACACCATCAACAACTCCCTCCACTTCCAGCTGGGTCTGGCTCTGGCGGCGTTGGGGACGGTGACCTCCCTGGTGGCGCAGCACATGTACTCCCTCAATCCGTACGTCTTCATGTCGGCGGATCACACGACGGAGGCGGCTCTCTACACCCACCACCAGTACATCGCTGGTTTCCTATTGGTGGGGGCATTTGCCCACGGGGCCATCTTCTTCGTGCGGGATTACGATCCGGAGGCTAACAAGGGCAATGTGCTGGCGCGGATGCTGGAGCACAAAGAGGCGATCATCTCTCACCTGAGCTGGGTGTCTCTGTTCTTGGGCTTCCACACCCTGGGTCTGTATGTGCATAACGATGTCATGCAGGCCTTCGGCACCCCCGAGAAGCAGATCCTGATCGAGCCCGTCTTTGCTCAGTTCATCCAGGCCTCCCACGGCAAGATGATCTATGGCATGGATGTGTTGCTGGCCAATGCAGATAGCGCTGCTAGTGCGGCGGCAGATGGAATCTGGCTGGGGGGCTGGTTGGATGCGATCAACGATCCCAACGGTTCTCTGTTCCTGCCCATCGGTCCTGGGGACTTCCTGGTGCACCACGCCATCGCCCTGGGTCTGCACACCACCACCTTGATCTTGGTCAAGGGTGCTCTGGATGCCCGTGGATCGAAGCTGATGCCCGACAAGAAGGACTTCGGCTTTAGCTTCCCTTGCGACGGTCCTGGACGGGGCGGTACCTGCGATATCTCCGCTTGGGATTCCTTCTACCTGGCCATGTTCTGGATGCTGAACACCATCGGCTGGGTCACCTTCTACTGGCACTGGAAGCAGTTAGGGGTGTGGACCGGCAACACGGCTCAGTTCAACGAGACCTCGGTGACGCTGATGGGCTGGCTGCGGGACTACCTGTGGACCAACTCCGCTCAGCTGATCAATGGCTACAACCCCTACGGCATGAACAGCCTGTCGGTGTGGGCCTGGATGTTCCTGTTCGGACACCTGGTCTGGGCCACTGGCTTCATGTTCCTGATCTCCTGGCGGGGCTACTGGCAGGAGCTGATCGAGACCCTGGTGTGGGCTCACGAGCGGACGCCTCTGGCGAAGCTGGTGCGCTGGCGCGATAAGCCGGTGGCCATGTCCATCGTGCAGGGTCGTCTGATCGGGTTGGCTCACTTTACGGTGGGTTACATCCTCACCTATGCGGCCTTCTTGATCGCATCGACAGCGTCGCAGTTTGCCTACTAGCGATCTCGCTAACGGTTTAACTTGAGATGGGATCCCCTGCTGTTTGGTGGGGGATCTTTTCCTAGGTACGGTACGATTAACGATGAGTCAGAGCAAGCTTGAAGATGCCAACTCCAAGGCTTTGATTCCTGTCGAGATCTGATCTGTGGGAGTTAACAGAGCTGATCTAACCAACCTTCCATCTATCGAAGAAGAAATAGAGTCTAGTAGACCAAGAGGGATAATCACTTGAAAATTTTCCGTACGGAATAGCGCAAATGAGATCTTGAGAGACACTATCGATGATGCTTGGGAGGACTGGACTCAGCAAAAATATGACTAGGAACGAACTGGGAGACTCCAATGAAACTCTGTATTCGCAACGCCCATATGATCTTGCCAGGAGGAGAATCCTATGCTGGCGATCTATTGATCGAGGCGGGTTTGATCCGAGAGATCGATCGGACGCTGGTCTCACCAGGGATCCCCAGACCCGATCTGGATGAGGTGATCGAGGCAGAGGGCCAGGTGCTATTGCCAGGGGTGATCGATCCCCAGGTGCATTTCCGGGAACCCGGCAAGGAACATAAGGAGGATCTGCATACAGCCTCCCAAGCCTGTGCTAAGGGGGGAGTGACTTCTTTCCTGGAGATGCCCAACACGATCCCGCTGACGATCTCTCAGGAGACCTTGGATGATAAGTTGGCTCGGGCAGCTGCGAAGTCCTTGGTTAACTATGGTTTCTTTATTGGGGCCACGGCGGATAACCTGGAGGTCTTGCAGACGATCCATTCCGCCTGCGGCATCAAGATCTTTATGGGATCTATGGGAGGTGCCCTCCTGGTGGATCAGGCCCCAGTCCTAGAGCGGATCTTCGCCCACACCGATCCCAACTTGCTGATCGCGGTTCACGCCGAGGATCAGGCCCGTATCCAGGCCCGCCGCCAGCAGTTCGCTGATCACCGGGATGTGGCGATCCACTCTCAGATCCAGGATGATCAGACTGCCCTCAACGCCACCCAACTGGCCCTTGATCTGGCTACCCGGTATCACCATCGACTCCATATCCTGCACTTATCCACGGCTCTGGAGGTGGATCTGTTGCGCAAACATAAGCCCGCTTGGGTCACTGCCGAGGTCACCCCTCAGCATCTACTGCTGAATACCGATGCTTACACCCAGCTGGGATCCCTGGCTCAGATGAATCCCCCTCTGCGTCCCCCTGGGGAATCAGAAATCCTCTGGCAGGGATTACAGGACGGGGTCTTGGATCTGATCGCCACCGATCATGCTCCCCACACCCTGGAGGAGAAGGCTCGCCCTTACCCAGACTCTCCCTCTGGGATGCCTGGTGTGGAGACCGCATTGCCGATGATCTTGACCGCCATGCAGCAAGGTCGCTGCCGTCTGTCTCAGGTGGTGCGCTGGATGGCAGAGGCCCCTGCCTGGGCTTACCAGATCCAGAACAAGGGGCGGATCCAGGTGGGCTACGACGCCGATCTGGTGCTAGTGGATCTGGAGACTCCCCGTCCGGTGCGCCGAGCGGATCTCCTCACCAAGTGTGGCTGGAGTCCCTTTGAGGGCTGGGAGCTGACCGGCTGGCCCCTCCTCACCCTAGTGCAGGGCCAGATCGCCTATCGCCAGGGACAGGTGATCCCCTCCGTTCGAGGACGTGCTCTGCACTATAAACGGGAGCCGTTAGCTCCCCTAGCCCCGTGATGTGTTGATTGACTGGGGCGCTGTGTCCAGATCCCTGAAATCCAGAGAGGACCCGGATCTGGGCCTAAGCCCCAGCCGCCAGCTCAAAATCTGAGAACTCAAATCCTGGTACCACCACACAGCCCACCAGAGAATAGCCCCAATCCCCCACTAGGGGCTCCGCCTCCTGCCAATACCCCGCAGGGACCAACACCTGATAGCGATCCTCTGGTCCCAGAATATGGGTCATGGGTTTCTGACGATCGGAGCGCACAGTCAATTGCAAGGGATCCCCACCGTGGAATAGCCACAGCTCATCGGAACGCACCCGATGCAGACGGGACTGCGATCCGGTGGGCAGGAGATAGAGGATCAACGTCCCTGCCGCCCGATCCCCACCATATCCATTGGGCAACACATCTTGGGGCAGGGTCAGAGGGGAGCGCCAGGTCTCACGGTAGTACCCCCCCTCGGGGTGAGGTTCTAGCCTCAGATTGGCGACCAACTGTTGGATGCTAGGTTCCACTGACTCTCTTCCTTCCTCAACAGCCACAACATGATCCATCTTCAACCCAGGGATGTGAAGGTCTTAAAGAGAGAACCCGCAGGCCGAAGTAAATCCAACCCCTGAGCCGATTTATTAGGATCAACCCTTGAATGATATCGGACTCTCCTCTCCCCAGCCTCACCTAGATGGGTGTAAGCTTAAACGCAAGCTCCTCTGCTAGATCTCCCAGTGGAACTGTTCCCACAATGCTATCTAGGGGGCGATGGCGGGGGCGATGGCGGACTGACGCCAGGCCTGGGGTTGACGAAAGGCTCGGATGTCCTGGATCACCTGTACCCAGCTATCGGTGAGGGACTCCAACAGGTGCTGTCCTTTCGCTCGGGTGGCCTGGGTTGCGTCCCCCAACACCCCACTGCGGGTTAGATCGCGGCTCACCCAGGCAAAGGGGAGGTTGCCCTCCATGCTCAACAGGCTCTCCTCTGGCAATTCCTGGGGGAACTCACACACGGCCTGCTCCATCCGCACTTGATCAGGCAGGATCTCTAACATCAGACTGGTCTCCCCATCGCCGGCATGGATGCCATACTCCAGCTCCTTGGGGCTCAGCAGGTCCGCAGCCACGCTGGGCACTCGCCAGGTAAACAGGGGAAACACCATCAGATCGGCATATTTTTGATGTAGATCCCGAGCCACCATCTCGATCACCTGAGGTTGTCCGCCGTGGGAGTTGACGAACACCAGCTTGCGAAAGCCGGATCGGTAGAGACTCTCACCCGTCTCCATCAGCACCGCCATCAGGGTCTGGGCGCTGAGGGTGATGGTGCCAGGGAAATGCCAATGCTCGTTGGATTTGCCGTAGCAGACGGGGGGCATGGCGTAGGCTGGGATCTCGGGGGGCAGTTTCTCCAGGGCTCGTCCCACCACTGCGGCTCCAATGGCAGAGTCCACCACGATGGGTAAATGGGGACCATGCTGTTCGATCGATCCCACTGGCTGGAGGATCACCACATTCTCCTTATCGGGCATCGCCTCGATCTCGGTCCAGGTCAGGTAGGGTAAGAAGCGTTGAGGCGGGATATAGCCATGCATCATCGTCGGCACAACTCCGGGAACAGGGATCAAGACTCTAGGATAACCAGTTCTGTCCCTGGTGCTGTGTCGCTCTGATCCTCTGATCCGGTTGACCTGAAAGGGAAGGATCGGATATGCTTGGCGGGCGTGACTCAAGGGCGAGTGGCGAAATTGGTAGACGCATCACACTCAAAATGTGACGGCTTCGGTCATGTCGGTTCGAGTCCGACCTTGCCCATAGACCGCATCTAGTTCGATATCACCCGGCTCCCTCAATTGACGAGCCCAAGGCGCGAACAGACTCTCGGTAAAACTGCTCCAAGGCTCTGACTGGGGTGACATCCTCAAACACGCGATGTTTTGCCGCCAGCACCCGTTGCCGGATCTGTTGCCGGTAGTCTGGATCCTGGCCTAAGGTTACGGCGATCTCAATGTAGGACCCTTCATCCTGGGCGATCGTCTCTGGGATCCTGAGCTGTTGCAAGATGGCATAGGTATGGCGACCCCGCATCAATGGACCAGGACAGGTGACGATGGGCAGACCACAAGCTACGGCCTCCAAGGTGGTATTGCCCCCCGACCACAAGAAACTATCCAGATAGATATCACTCAATAGATTGAGCTGCAGATAGTTATGCCAGGAGAGACGAGGTAGCTGCTGCAGAAAGGCTTGGCCTTCCAGACCCACTGACTCAAACGCCCTCTGGAACCGAGATCGGAGCTGTTGATCCACCCGCTCAGCCCCATCCTCACGATAGGATAAAAACACAAATAAAGCCTCGGGCACCTGGCGAGCGATCTCAGCGAAGATGAAGTCGTGTTGAGGCAGATACTTGAATAAGGACTGACAACAAAGATAGAGGATGCGATCCTCAGGCAGACCTAGATCCGATCGGGAACAGTGTCCGGTGGGTAAGGTGGGCTGATGATAGGTAATACTGAGGTTGGGCAAGCGGATCAGGGTCTCGCTATAGTGGCTCTCGCCATCCTCAGGCTCCATCAGATCGCTGCTGAGAAAATAGTCCACGGAGGGAATGCCCGTGGTGACAGGATGGGTCCAAGTGGTGCATTGAATCGGAGCCAAACGGAGGGCCGCGATCATGCCAGTGAGGGCGTTCATACCGATATCTAAAAACACCAGAATGTGTAAACGATCCTGATGGATCTGGTGACAGGCTGCCTCCAACTGACTGGGCAGATAGTAAAACCGATCGCTCTGTCGCTGAAACGCCTCCGTCCCCCCATCCCAGATCCGGCCCGCATGGTTGCTATAGAGCGCAAAGCCGGGTCGAGCATGATCT
>CAYSEO010000092.1:0-13792 GCA_964429885.1 uncultured bacterium | reverse complement strand
GGCAGAGATCTGTTCCATAGATCGTTCTTGGGGTCGGGGTAACAATCCCAAGACTGCAGTGTGGGAATACCTCAAGCAGCACCCTGAGTTTGAGATAGATAGATAGATCAACTATCAGCTCCAGATCAGTGTGGCACCGGAAGGCTATTTGCGTCGAGTTCACTAGCCCTGAGGGGCAGGTGATGACTCGTCACTGGCGATAATAGGTAGATCAGCAGAAACGCTTACAACGTTAGAATGCAGCAAGTCCCTTGATATGATCCTTAACTTGCAGTCCCAAGCTATGAACGACGTAGCTCCTCAGCTTGCCTCCCACATCTGTGCCCTATGCCAGCGTCAGGGGGTGGAGATCACTCGCCATCATCTGATCCCGCGCACCTACCATCGAGATTTTCGTAAGAAGAAAGGGTATAGTCGCGAGATCCTCAACCAAACTGTCCCCCTCTGTTCTCCCTGTCATCGTCATATCCATCAGGTGTTTACGGAGAAGGAACTGGCTCGCCATTACAACACGCTAGATCAGCTCAGTGCACACCCCGAGATCCAACAATTTATGACGTGGATCCAGACCAAGCGTGCGGATCTACGAGTTAAGTTTGGGGGGTAGAGATCCTGAAATCGACTCCATCACACCAAGTTTCCATCGGGATCAAGATTGAGAGTCCGGGGTATCAGTGGAAAGATGACGCTTGACAAAGTCCTTAGGGCTGACCTCATCCACAAACTTACGGAAGGCTTCCCGCTCCTCATCGTCGGCATCCTGATTCATGGGTAGAGAAGCCTCAGCGATCACCTCCTCCACGGTCCAGATCGGCACCTTAGCCCGTAGGGCAATGGCGATGGCATCACTGGGGCGACAGTCGATCTCTTGCTTCTTCTCACCGTTGATGGTGGTCAGCACCGCATAGAACGTGTTGTCCATCAGGGCATGGATCACGATCCGTTCCACCTGAATGCCCCAGGTCTCCCAGGAGCTCAGCATCAGATCATGGGTCATGGGACGGGGGGGCTTGGCATCCTCGAGGGCCTGAAGAATTGCATTGGCCTCTGCCTTACCCACCCAGATGGGGAGAGCCCGACGCTCACTGCCATCCCGCAGAATGATGATAGGCGCCTGGTTCGCAGCATCCACCGCAATTCCAGCTACGTGCATCTCGATCATTGCGTGCCCTCCGCCCAATTAAGACTCCGATCGTATCTATGTCAGCTGAGCTTTGACAACCGCAGGGTCAGCGATCTGACGGCCCCTGATAGGAACTGCAGCTCACCCTGGGCACTGGAGCTGGGCGCTTCGATCCGGGTCAGAATCCTAGAGGTTGACCACAAAGGCATCCCGGATCCCTGAGATCTTACCCACCTCCTCAACGATGCCGTCCGGTAACGGATCGTCCAGGCTCAACACCATCACCGCATCCCCTCGGATCAGTTTACGACCCACCTGCATGCTGGCGATATTGACATTGTAGGCCCCCAGCAGGGTCCCAATGTGGCCAATGATCCCAGGCATATCCCGGTGCAGGGTCATCAGCATATTAGAGGCCGGTGGCACGTTGATGGGGAAGCCATCGATCTCCGTCACCCGTACCTCGGTCTCCCCAATCAGTGCCCCTGCCACGGACCGATCCCCATTAGGACCTGTGGCCGTCAGTTTCATGGATCCGGCGTAGTCCTTGAAGGAGGGATCCCGAGTCTCCACCACTCGAATGCCCCGCTCCTTGGCCTCCAGAGAGGCATTGACATAGTTGACCCGCTCCCGCAACGCCAAGGTCAGCAACCCCTTCAGCACCGCGATCATCATGGGCTGGCTGTCCTGCTCCGCCAGATCCCCCTGTAAACGAATCTCCAGCTGACTGACCCGATCCCCCGCTAACTGGCCGACGAGATTGCCCAAGGTCTCCCCCAGATCTAGATAGGGCTTCATCTTCTGCAGGATCTCGGGCTGTAGGCCAGGGATATTCACCGCTGAGCGGGCTGGCAGCCCCAGCAACACATCCCGGATCTGTTCCGCCACATCCACGGCCACATTGACCTGAGCCTCCTCCGTCGAGGCCCCCAGGTGAGGGGTGAGTAACACTTCCTTCTCCAGCTGGAACAGGGGGGAGTCCTTGAGGGGCTCCTCAGCGAACACATCCAGCGCAGCCCCCGCGATCTGACCCGCAGTCAGGGCCTCCGCCAGAGCGACCTCATCGATCAAGCCGCCCCGAGCACAGTTGATCAGGCGGGCGGTGGGCTTCATGATCGAGAAGATCTCGCCATTGAACAAGTTGGTGGTCTCGGGGGTTTTGGGAATGTGCAGGGTGATGTAGTCTGCCTCCCGGGCCAGGGTTTTAAAGTCCACCAATTGCACCCCCAGCTGCTGAGCCCGCTCCAGGGAGAGGTAAGGATCGTAGGCCAACAGCTTCATGCCCATGGAGGCGGCGATCCGGGCCACATGGGAGCCGATCCGGCCTAGGCCCACGACTCCCAGGGTCTTCTTATAGACCTCGACCCCCACGAACTGTTGTCGCTTCCACTCCCCCGATTTGAGAGAGGCATTGGCGGAGGGTACATGACGAGACAGGCTCATCATCAGGGCGATGGCATGTTCTGCGGCAGCGATGGTATTGCCTTCCGGGGAGTTGACCACCAGGATCCCGGCCCGAGTGGCGGCCATGACATCGACGTTATCCACACCCACACCAGCGCGACCGATGATCTTGAGCTTGCTACCGGCTTCGATCACCGCCTGGGTGACCTTGGTACCCGATCGGATCATGATGGCCTCGTAATCGGGGATAGCCTGTAGCAGTTCCTCTGGGGAGAGCTGGGTTTGGACATCCACCTGAGCCACCTGGGACAGGATATCGATCCCAGATTGATCGACGCGATCGGTGACGATGACTTTGGGCATAGCGAAGCGGTCTCCTTTCCGAGTGCAGTTGAGGGGTGATCGTCGGATGAGCTCCAGACAGGATCAACACCGATCAACACCGTGGAAGGTTCAGTGTACACAGTTTGTCCACCCCTCCAGGTCATTAGGAGTTTAGACAGTGGAGTGGATCCTTAACAAGGGGGCAGACCAAAGTCAATGGATCATAAGAAAAGGTTAAGCCGGTCGGCGCCCCACCCCTCGTGTCCCTAAGCCAGGGGCCGAACCTATTGGAGCTCCTTTCGGATTGCTTCCCGGTAGTGTTCTCTCGAGGGGCCGAAGTAGGTGCGTAGCTGGATCCCCAGAGCGGGGTGGTGGCCTGGAACAGAACATCCCCTGCTTCTATCCAAAATGAACTCAAGAGTTAGAAAGTTTCGCATAGATGATCCTGTGCATCAGCGCGGTGCTCAAGATCCGACTTCAGCCGACCTAAAATCCGACGGATTCCGACTGACGATCTCACTCTGGGGTTTCTAGAGTGAAGGAGACCACACCTCGATCTTTCACTGATTCCCATGTTGATCTCTCCTCACTATCTTGATCTAGCAGGCCATGCTGATCCCAATCCGAATCCATTACAGGTCAATCGCCGGGTTCGGCAGTTAATTCATCGCTATCTCTCCCTAGAGATCCTCCATGACCATTTACGAGATCTGCCTCAACAGTTCCTTGCACCACAAACGCGACCCTGGCATCCCATCTGTTGGTCCAATCTTTCCACAGATCAAATCCTGGGATTAGATCCTGAGGTGTTCCTGAAGATCATCCTGGGGGCGATCGATACCGAGCTGCCGATCCATGGCTATACCCAGGCCAGTCGTCGCTATCTGGAACCGATCCACCCTCGCTTAGCTCATTATGTGGGTGGTCAGATCTCTGCTGAGGGACAGATCTTGGCATTGGGTCTCTGGGAACGGGAGGAACGTCAACACGGACCCGCTCTCACCCAGATCTATACTCGCCTCAAGGGACAGAAACCTCAGATCCATCCCCATCATCCCCGTCCCTTTCAGGAGCCTCCAGATCCCTATCGAGCTCTCTATCGCCATGGTCTCCATCGGATCGCGACGGAATATGGAGCGGTTTGTCTCTATCTCTGGTTGATGGCCCATACCACTGGTGATCTGCAACAAGTCCTAGGAGAGTTGCTGCGGGATGAGATCAACCACCTCTGTAAGTTCTGGGGATCGGGGATCTGGTTATATCCCGGTTCCTGGTTGCAGCAGACGAGGATCCTGATCCAAGAGATCGGCTTAAGGAGTCAGGATCGATCGGAAGGTCGGTCCAATCTTTGGAATACCTATCTGCGGATGACAGGAGTTTTGGCCTGGCAGACATGGTCTTGGGATCATCGATTGGAGTTCTTGCTGGCTTTAACTCTGGTCTTACAACGGATGATGTGTTGGAGCCGAGATCTGAGTCCGGAGTATCTGGATCAGTTATTTGGAGCCGAAGTCAGGAGATCTACCAAATTGCCTTGACCTGTATTCTATCCGCTTAATCAGCTCTCATCGCCCCAAGGAGATAACCATGATCTGTAGGTGTCATTCCGTTTGTACCACCCCAACGATCCTCGATCAACCAACCTTAGATCCTCACCGTTTGCCCCAACATATCGCCGTCATCATGGATGGCAATGGTCGCTGGGCTACACAGCGGGGACTACCGCGATTAGCAGGCCATCGACAGGGTGCTCAAACCCTGAAACAGATCCTCAAATCCTGCCGATCTCTAGGGATCCCCATGCTGACAGCCTATGGATTCTCCACAGAAAACTGGCAACGACCGGCGGTTGAGGTGGATTTCCTCATGTCTCTATTCGAGCAAGTGCTCCAGGAGGAGATCCAATCCTTAACAGAGAATCAGGTCCAGATCCAGTTCTTAGGTGAGCATCAAGATCTGCCCCGCTCCTTACAAAAGCTGATCCGACAAGCAACCCAGATTACCCACTGTTCAGATCCCCACATTCGGCTGCGGATCGCCCTCAACTATGGGGGACGGAAAGAGATCTTGAGAGCTTGCCAGAGATTAGCCCAGGCCATTGCCCAGGGATCTGTAGAGTCTACCCAGATCAGCGAGGAGCATCTGCAAGACTACTTGGATACTGCCGGAGATCCGGATCCCGACCTATTGATTCGCACCAGTGGTGAGATGCGGCTCAGTAACTTTCTCCTCTGGCAACTGGCCTATACGGAGATGTATTTCACTCCTGTTCTCTGGCCGGATTTTACCGAACAAGATCTGCTCCAAGCCCTACAGATCTATCAAACCCGCTCTCGACGGTTTGGTGGAGGAGAGCAACCCAGCAACTCCTAGCTGATCTTGACCCTAACCAACTGGGGTGGTAGCTTAGCGAGGCATAGCCAGCAGGAGATCGATCATGCCATTGGTGCAGGTCTATACGGATATCGAGTCCCTGATCACAGACAAGACGAAAGTGGCTGAGATCGTGCATGGGGCCGTCAAGCAAGCTCTGGGTAAGCCGGATCAGTACATCACGGTGATGGTCTGTCGATCGGAGTGTGTCACCGTGGGGGGCCAACCGGAGGGGGTCGCGATCTTGCTCGAATCCATCGGCGGAGATCTGAACGCCTTTATCCAACAAGTCTGTGGGGGGCTAGGTCAATATGGCGTGGATCCTTCCCGAGTCACGGCTACATTCCGAGGCGTTTCCTTCCAGGAGTTCGCCATGAATGGGGCAGCCTTGGGATAGGATCTGATCGGTTTCGATCTGGCTCTATTCCTGAAGATCAGATGATGGGTCTCCATCTGTAGAAAGCAAACTGATCCAAAATAGGAGGATCGACAGATCCTCCCTATTTAATAGATTGACCCGTCTAGATCTGAATTCAGTTCTGGGCCTCAGACTCCTTAGACTGAACCGTCAGCAACAGATCCATGCGATAGCTGTCCTCATCCCAGGGGTAACCGGTGATCCCTAGACCGGTAAAGAGCTCCAGGGCCTCCCGAGCCTCCGGATCGGTAGTGGCGAAGGCATCCGGCTGTGTCCTCTCCACCAAATCCAGCAATCCTCGCCAGTTCACCATGACATAACCATAGTTCGGCTGAGGCAGAGTCTCATATAAGCTCTTGAAGGGCTCCACCTCAGGTAAACGAGCTCCTCCCTCCCCAGCAAACGTGGCCCGCGCCTCATCATTGCTACTGATCACCAGGAAATCCTCTAGCCAGTTGCGATGAATCAGAGGTTGACCGAGGAAAGGATCACTCCAGACCACCTGGTCCTCCTCCTGCTCAACCCGGACACCATATGCCTGGGCCAGCTGATCGATCTGCTCCAGACTGGTCTGAGCCTGCTCCTGTTGGCTGGTCTGTAACACCAGCATGCCCCCCACGGGACATTGTTGACAGTGGGTGGAGTCGGGCAGCACAACAGCAGCAAACTCACCCTCCATCCAACCGATCAGATCCTGATCCAGATCCAGCTGGGTCGCTGCCGTAAACATCTGGCGCATCATCTGCAATCCCTGGGCCGCATCTGGCTCTGAGGCGATCTGATCAACATTCCGTTGCCAGCTTTGAGCAATCGCATGACCCGTCATCACCACCAGAGCATCCCCCGGTAACCGCTGCACCACCTCGCCCGGAACCGTACCATCCGCCACGGATCCCCAGAGGCTCTCAGGATCCACATCGGCTTGGGCACGCACCAGCAAACCCTCCGGCTGCCACTGACTGACCATCGACACGCTTCTCAAACCCTGCAGCATGGCCAGATCCTCAGCCGTCAGATCCAGGTCATACTCCGCAGCCAGTTCCGGATCGGCCCAGGACAACCCCGGATTCAGATAGGCAAACACTAGGGCCTCCGGTTGCCACAGATCCTCTAACGCTGAGGTGAAGGCAGGAACCTGGTGCAGGGCTTGGGTCTCCTCTTGAGCAAACGTCGCGATCGCCTCCTCCATCACAGTCAGATCATTGGCCAAGGCCACATAGCGATCCCCAAAAGCGGCCAGCACCATCTGCTCCCCGAGCTCGGCGTCGGACTCGATCCATAACCGGACCTCTCCTTGTTGACGTTCCTCGAAGTCAGATCCAGTCTCCTCGATGTAGAGATCTCGCATCTCCTCCAGAGTGGCCGTCGAGGCCTGGGTATCCTGAGTCTGGGCAGCAAACAGCACACCTGCCACCGGTTCCTCGGTCTGAGGGACCAGATCCGGATCCACCACCGCCACCGTGACCGTCTCACCAATCCAAGGTTGGACATCCTCTGTCCAGTCGATCCCAGTCTCTGACTCGATGTCCGCCTGCCAGTCCTCGATCTGCAGAGGTGCCCCGGCAGTGAAGTCCTGAGGATCCGTGGCCATCGACAGACTCATGACACTACGATCTGGGATCAGCACCGTCTCAGGCAAAGGCTGATCGGGGGGAGTCCCTTGAGGTGACTCTTGAGATAACCGTTGACAGGCCGACAGGACACCCCCTCCACAGATCATCACGACCGATAGCAGTGAGAGACGGCCCCATGTCAGCATCAGCGAAGAACCCATGACATTACCTCTAGGCGGAGATACCCCTAGAGCTTAGTTCAAGAGCACAGATCCCCACCTCAGATCTTTATGAAAAACAAAGAAGCAGAAAACTGAGACGCTCACTAGGAACGCCTCAGGTATGAGTGCGAGGTAGGGATCAAGCAGATCGACAATCCAGGAGCGCTGCGACTCAGGGATCAGAGATTGACCACGGGGCCCTCGAAGAAGCCTCGAATGATCACGATCCGGCCTGAGGTATTGTCCGCGTCATTGGTGGGGAACTCCTGCTCCAGGAAGAACTGCCCCGAAAGATCATCGTCCGTACCTGTGATCCCGTCTTGATCGAAGTCTTGATCGAAGACTAGGTTAAAATTCCCTGTCTGGAGACCTGCTGCCAGATCGGCTCGGTTGAAGGGACCGAGTAATTGGGCTCCTGCCAAGCTGCGGAAGATGAACGGTCCTGTGGTGGACACAAAGCCCTGCAAGAGGAGCGGCTCCTCCAGCTCATCGTCCCGCTCGGTTCGGAGGGAGAAGAAGTAGTCGAACGCCCCCGGAGGGTTGACAAAGTTCGGGTTACTTCCCTCCCCTTCCTCTCCTGTGGGCAACTGGGGGATCGGGGTGGGGAACGCTCCCGGTGGTGGACTCACCTGAACAAAGTTGAGGACTGTGCTCACATTGGCCGGATCAAAGGCCGCTTGTATCTGACCATTCAACAGTCGCTCGATCCGCACCAACTGATTGGGCAGAATGTTAGGACGATCGGGAGACGGGGCATACAGGATGGAGGTGGTGCCTTCCTGCGTCGGGGTGTAGACCAGCTCTGCCTGATTGGGCTCAAAGTGTAGACGGGCCAGCACCGTGAGCGGATCCTCGTCATCCCCAGGTCCAGCGATCCCTTGCTGACGCACCACGAAGTTCGCAGAGAACCGACCCGCCTCAAAGAACACCTCAGGGGCATCCTCTGCTGGGACATCCACCACCACCGTGTTACCGTTTTCGTCAGTGACTGTCTCCTGAGTCGCCGGTTCAGCAGCGGTCACCTCACCAGTTGCGGTGTTCACCACCGGATCAGCAGTCCCACGGAGACGAGCTGGTCCCTCCAGAACCACGTTGGTGCCATCCTGGCTGACAAAGATATTCTCCACCGTCAAGGTCAGATCGCTGCCAGCTGTGCCAATAGCCGGAGCCACATCAGGATCGAGGGGATCAACGACGCTGGTTGTTGCTAAGGCCCCGATGGTTCGAAATGAACTCCCTGCTCGCAGCCGGTTATCAGCGGAATTGTTCGCCGACAACACCAAACCATCTAGCTCCACCTCAGCGGTCAAACGGGCATCATCAGGGGCGAACGCTGTTACCGAGAGAGGCGGGAGCGTCCGAGAGAACTGAATAGCCAGCACATTACCCTCTACAGAGGCCGGATCCCCCTCTCCCACCAATGTGGCATCCCCCAGAGAAGAGAGGCTAGCCTCGATCCCTTCCTGTCTAGCCTCACCACTGCCCTGAGGGGTATCCCGTACAGGAATATCCTCTGTGAAGGTAGGATTGATGAAGTCTAGCCGCAAGCTCAAGGTCTCCAACACCGAACCGGGTGTATAGATAAACTCCTGGGCCTGCACAAAATCCTCACCACTCACCTGCACCGGACCGGGCAAAGCTGGACTTTGTGGATCGTCACCACAGCTGGTCAGCAGCAATGCCCCGCACAAGAGACCAATTGAGTACCATTTGAATCTCATACCCTTTCCTCACACACATGTCTCGACGCATCCAAGTCACATAGGCGCTACAGGTGAGCTTCCCACCCCTGCTCGCTGTCATAATACACTAGATGTGGGGATTGGGCTCGTTGTTGAGCATCCCGTCAAGAACCCCTAAGGAACAGGCTTGACAAAGCTTGAGGATGAAGTAGAACTAGGGTCAGGCGATCTGCAGAGTGAAAGGCCCCATCTGTGTCTGGATCTGGCCTGGTAAGGGTTCAGTGGAGATTTGGCTTCAACGCGTGGTGAGGAGTGAGGTTGATGAAAAGGCAGTCGAGATGGACGCTTGGTCGTGGGATCATCACAGCGATGATTCTGGGCGGTTTAGCTGTAGCAGCCGCCGGTTGTAACGATGATGAGGTCAGTAGCGTCGGCACACTGATCAGTTCAGATATCAGCTCTGGACCTACCCCAGAGCCCGTTCAGGTGGGGCCCACCCTGGCGCCTCAGTCTCCGCCCACGATCAGTCCTCGGGAGGAGCCGGACTTTGCTCCCGTTACACCTCCCCCGATCGAGGTCGATCTGCCAGACCAGCCAACGGCGGAGCTGGATGCGACGCAAAGCTTTGCCTCCGAACAATATGAGGTTACCCTCACGGATATTCTGGTCAGGGGTGAGATCGCGGATATTGACGTCCAACTGATCAACATTACCTGTGGGACCGACGTAACTGGGGTTCTGAATCCAACTGCAGTAACGCAGTTCGAGTCCTTCTTGATCGGGCGTGGCAATGCGATCGAGGAGAGCCAGGGGGCGGATGTTAATGCTCCTGGAGATGACGACGGCGTTGGCTTTGACTTCTTCTATGTTTTTCCCACCGACCAGGCCTTCTTTAATGATGGTCGCATCTTGAGCAAGGGAGTTCGAGATATTCCACTTGGGGTGGACGCGATGGGTGAGCCTGTGGTTGAGGAGGATGCGCTGACAGGAGACAACATTGTCTTCTACGTCACTATTACAGACTCTTTTGGCCAGGTGACGCTGTTGGTCGATTCCATCTTCGACGAGGGCGAGGAAAGGTTTGACGTCCCTTGTGGCTTCCTGTTTGGAGCTCCGTTATAGCCGCCCTCTGGATCCGTTGCTTGGGCCGGTTTTTCTACTCTCTAGGTGTTGTGTGAGGAAGTGTGATGAGAAAGAAACATTCAGGGCTGATGGCTGGGTTGGCTTTGTCTCTAGTCTTGGGACTAGTGGCCAGCTGTGATGACGATGCCTCCGATCAGATCTCAGCCTTTGTGCCTGGACCCGCGGTCACAGTTGATCCGGGTAGCCCGATCTCTGGGGATAGCGTGGTGCCAGATCCGGCCAATACCGGTCAGCCGGACAAAGGGATCCCGACACCCGTCCCTGCTCCTACCATCCCCGATAATCCCGATCCTGCAGCTCCCCCGTTGACGGCAGATGATCCAGTGAGTGTGCCTCCTCCAGGCCCAGGGTTACCCTCTGGCTCCTTGGCCTGTACACCAGTGACCAATGGTGCCGTTCTTACCTTGACCGCGTCCGTTCCTGCGGGGGTTGCCGACCTCTCCGTGATCACCATTACTAATCTTAACAATGGGACAACCTCAACGGTCCCATTCATCGACGAGGGCGGCAACGTTGTCATTCCGACTCTGGATGCGGGTACGATCAATGTGCTGGGGCAGACGGCTCTGGGCTTGAGCTTTACGGTGCCGTTGATCGAGAGCTTGCTGACCGAATTCCCTGGCACGGAGGGATTGATAAACTTTGAAGATGGAGATACGTTGGTTTTCTCCCTCTCGATCACCGATGGACTAGGGAACGTTGTGGCGATCGAGGCCCCTCCCTGCGATGCCATTATCGATGACTCCCAGGCCCCACCACCACAGCCTGGAGAGATCTTGGCCTTCGATCAGCTGTCCCTGCAGGCGGATTCCTTCTTCCTAGCGCAGACTCAGCTCACTGGGATCGTGGGCTTTGGTCCTATCATTGGACCTCGGGCTATAGATGACAACTTCTCAGGTCCTGGATCAGGGGCCTTCCCCGATGATGGCGTCCGGAGTGAGGCCTGTGGAGATCAGGTGATCTTTATTGGCCCTGCCAATGCTCCTCGGGTGCTGTTGGACGGAACGCTTCCCTTATTTGATGAGGTAGGACTAGCAGCATTGGCTCCTAGTACAACCCTGGGTGTTGATGAGCCGAATTCGGTTGTGCTCGCCAATCAGAGATTGCTGCTTTTCCCAGGACCCAATGGGGTTTTGAGGGGACAGTTCTCCCCAGCCAACTTTGATGAGATCGTCAAGATCAACTTCTTTGAGCCAGAAAGCCTTGATTTCAACCTGGTGTTCTGCGATCGAGGAGATCCAGATGATCCTGAGGATGACGCGGTTGCGGTTTCCTTTGGTGAGACCTTGTTGATCGAGGATGTTCTAGACTCCGTCGAGGTCCTATTCACCCTACGCGGCACCACCGGGGGTACAGAGGAGCCTAACGAGGGCGAACTGATCGGGGCTCAGGTTGTGGGTGACGGACCCATTGAGGATCAGTTGATCACCATGCAGGATCCTCGGTTCTCGGGGGTATTCAATCTGTTGGATGTGTCTAGCAATCAGATCCGGACAGACATTACCCTAGTTGTCGATCAAGTGTCAGGGGTGCCGACGCAGGCCGCGATCCGGGATCTGCCCCTGGGAACTGGCTTTGATAACCCGGTCTCAGGCAATGTGCCTTTCGTTACAGGCAGTGTGCAACGGGATGGTCAGGTGTGTCCGCCCGATCAGGGGATCGTGTGTGGCCGTTTCCAGTTCAACCAGCCTTTCCCGTCCACTACTTTTGATGAGGAGGCCCCGCTCCAAGATGTCCTAGTCTTCTCCGGCACCTTTACAGGGAATTTGGATGATTTTTGATCGGGTGCTCTGGGAGAGTAGTCGGTAAGGATAACACCTCACAATCATAGGCACCTGATCTGGACACCGGATCAGGTGTCTTCTATGGTTGGGATGAGCGACTCCTATAGGGCTGATCATGGATTTCAGGTGTTCTCTTAACTACTGGATCCCCTTGGGGATGCTGTTAGCCAGCTGTGGATCTTCTCCCACTTCCCTCTCTTTCATCACCGAGGGAGAACCACCTGGGATCTCCATGGTGACACCGACCGATCAGGTGGTCTTGGTCTCACCATTGCCTTCTGGGCTCCAGGGCAGTCAGGTGATCATCGAGGTGTTGCAACCCAGTTACCCCTTACCGACGATCGAGATCATGGGTCAGGCCGGGACTGCCCAGTTTCACCGGCAGCGCTTCTCTCCAGCGGGACTGACCCACTATCGGGCGCGATTATGGGATCGGAGTTCCTCGCAAGCAGATCTGGGGGGAGTTACTCAGTTCGCCATACCAGGGATCCAGGGCGAGTGTGTGATCTTGAGGTCTCCCCGTCGGTTGGGAGGACAGGAGATTACCCGTTCCTTCGGATGTCAGGGATCCCCTCCACCCTCACCCATTCCTACCCCGACTCCTACCCCAGTTCCCACTCCCATTCCCACTCCTCCCCCCACCCCGTTTCCCACTCCAACGCCTCCACCGGGGGGAGAGGTGCTGATTTTAGATCAGATCTCATTGACTGCGGATTCCTTTTTCCTAGCTCAAACCTCCGATACGGGAATAGTGGGGTTTGGCCCAGTGAGTGGACCTAGAGCCCTAGGGGATAACTTCTCGGGGCCAGGATCTTCGGCTTTCCCGGATAATGGTGTTCGCCCGGTGGTCTGCGGCGATCAAGTTTTCTTTGAGGGGGGCTTTGCTCCTGTGTTGCTATTCGATCAGGAGTTGGGTCGGTTCGTCTCGATCCAGGATGGGGTGCTAGCTCCCAGTACCACCCTAGGGGTGGAGCAACCGAACTCGATCACCCTCAGCAATCAACGGTTGGATCTGATCCAGGATGCCAACCGACGGGTAACTTTACAGATTAGCCCCGCCAATTTCGACGAGATCTATCGGCTTAACTTCTTCGACAGCCGCGAGATCACCTTTGTCTCAGCAATCTGTGATCGCAGCGATCCGGAGGCAACTCTCTCTTTCTCGGAGACGACCGTTGTGATCGAGGAGGTGCTGGACTCTGTCATCACTCTGTTCACCTTAAGAGGGACGACGGGTGGACCTGAGGAGCCTGATCAGGGGATTCTGCAGGGAGCTCAGTTGACCTCGGATGCTCCTTTGGCCCAGGGGTTGGTGGCGACTGCCGATCCCCGGTTTGCTGGGGTCTTGAATCTGAGAGATGTGTCGGGGAATCCGATCCGCACCGATGCCACTCTCGTGTTTGATCAGATCGCTGGACAACCGACCCAAGGGGCGATCCGACAGCTGCCCATTGGACCCGGTGCGGGCAACCCTGCCTCAGGCAGTCCGCCTTTTGTGACGGGATCAGTGCAGAGAGATGGTCAAGAATGCCTACCCGATCTAGACGTGGTCTGTGGTCGCTTCCAGTTGAATCAGCCTTTTCCTGTGACGGAGGAATCGGATGTCTTGCTGATCACAGGTACTTTTGTGGGGCGACTTCGCTGATGGCAATCAAGCCCCTCAGAGATCAGGGATTCTTCTGAGGTTAGGGGATTCGAGCCCATCTTAAAGTTAAGACACCTTGCCTTCCAGATCCTATGACGCCTGGATCAGGGTGATGGGTTGTC
>CAYSEO010000091.1:0-13843 GCA_964429885.1 uncultured bacterium | reverse complement strand
CCCTGTCTCCGTCACGGTGGATCCGGAGCGCCTCATTCAGGTCTTGAACAATCTGCTCTCCAATGCCATCAAGTACACCCCCAGCGGCGGCATCATCACCGTCAGTGCTTGCCAGGAGAAGGGCCAGGTGATCTTGAGCGTCCAGGACTCCGGCATCGGTATCCCCGCTGCTGACTTGCCCCGGATCTTCGAGCGGTTCCATCGGGTGGAGGATGAGACCCATCTGGAGATCCAGGGCACAGGTCTCGGGTTGTCGATCGCCAAAGCCATCATCGATCAACATCGGGGCCGGATTTGGGCTGAGAGTGAGATAGGGCAAGGCACCAAAATGTCTGTCTCCTTACCCATAACTTGATTTCACCCTGTCCGCTGCTCGCTACCGTATCCCAGGATCCCTATCCCCCGCCTACCATGGCAATGGCAAAACATAGGAACTTGGTCACTGTGAGGATGAGATGATCCGGTTGACACCCCAGCGCGCTCTGGCTATCGCCCTACTCTGTCTGTTTTGGATCAGTAGCTGTGGCCTGATCCAAACCTCTGCCGATCACCCCGAAGCCCCTCGGATCTTCTTTCGGGGCAGCGAGACCCATACCGGCTCCCTGGAGCCAGGGGATCAGCTAGATCTGCGGGATCAAACCTTTGTGGAGGTCTATCCCATGACGGGCTCCGCCGATCAGCTACTGCGGGTGGGGTTGGAGAGCGAGGACTTCGATCCCTATCTGGAGGTGGTGGATGCCTTCGACCAGGTGATCGCCTTTGATGATGACTCTGGTCCCGATGTCAATGCCTATCTCTTGGTTGCTCTGCCCCAATCGGGCACCTACCGGATCCGCGCCACCACCTTCGAAAGCCAAGCTGCCGGGGACTACGGCCTCAGCTACAGTCTGGAGCCCATCACCTGGAGACATAATGAGATCGACGAGCTGGGTCCCGGCGACTCCCAGCATCCCGAGGACAACAGCTGGATGGATGTCTACACGATCCAGGGTCAGGCCCGACGCTCCCTACTGATCTCCCTCAGTAGCTACGAGTTCGATGCCTTCCTACAGCTGGTGGATCCTCAGGGGCAAGTGATCGCCTTCGATGACGACCAGGGGCGTCGCTCCGATGCGTTGCTGGCCGTGTACCTGGAGCATTCCGGTCCCTATCAGATCCGCGTCAATACCTATGATCCGGAGGGGGAGGGGGACTACGTGATGCGCTATACCCTGGAGTGAGCTTGGGGTCATCAACTGGCCTAATCCCCCCACAAAGCACGGTTGAGCATGGAACTTAATCCTCCCATGGATCATGTAAGAACAGTTCAAATTGCTTAACATTGGCTGCCAGCTCACTTAACAGGCTCAGATCTTAAGAATGTCTAAAGCTGTCAGGGAGCGGATGTCAGCATCTTTGCAGGGATCTACATTTCTCAGTCAATGCATAACAGCATGTCCCATGTTGTGACGGAGTAGACATAGAATCGTCCCCACAGGGGCAAACTGCCTAAGATGGGCCTTGTAACGCGTCCACCCCCATCGCTTAGGATGGGACTTAAGAAATGCTTAAGATCACGATGAGTACCATGACTCCAGAAATGGTTCACCGCTTTTGGTCATTGATGAGTGAGATCGGACGTCCCGAGCTGATCGCGCAACGGGACGATGATCTGATCCCGATCCTGCTCCAGGCCTGCCAACAACGACATCCGCTCAATTGTGTGGACAGTCGCGATCTGAATCGCTACATCAGCACCCGTCTGCCCCTGATCCGAGATCTGGTTCTAGGCTAACTGAGATCTAGATCCTAAACATGAAGAACTGTAACTATATCTCACGATGGGATCTAAGGGTTAGCCCACTACGAAACGAATCCTTAAGGATAATGGATAGAGTTGCAATTTCTATGTCTTGATGGTCTTGATGTCGATAGGGATGCCCTGAGTGATGCTTCAAGTTGGACAGATCTGCCTTCTCATCTATAGCGTGTTGTTGTTAGTGGGAGGTGTGGCCGGTTTCCTCAAAGGTAAAAGTAAGGTCTCCCTGATCTCAGGGATCAGCAGCGGCATTCTGGCCTTCATCGGCTACTGGCTCTCCACCCGTAATCCTCCTCTCGGCTTGGGGATCGGCATCGGGGTTGGTTTGAGTCTGACGGTGGTGTTTCTGATCCGGTTCCGGAAGACGGGTCAGTTCATGCCTGCGGGCTTGCTCTGTGGTCTGAGCCTGATCGCCGCCGTGATCTCGGGCCTGGCGTTGTGGCAACCGGGTACCTGAAGATCTCAATATCGGATCTGACTCAACCCAGATACTCGATCCACTCCGGAATCACCTGCGGGGACCCATACCAGGGTCGGGTATCCTTGGGTGCATGATACACCCCCTCTAAGGTCAGGTTGATGGCCCCTTCCAGGTGGGCTGCCTGGACCGGTGTAATGCCATCTCCCCAAGCATCCCCCTGTCCCGCCGTCATCTGGTAGCTATTGAAGGTGATCCAGTCGAAGAAGGAAAGGGATCCCCAGCTGAGAGGTCGCCCCTGCACTGCTCGTCCCGCCACACAGACCATCTTGATCTGGGGCCAGTAAGCGCCTGGATAGGTCTGATTGACGAAATCGAGGTTGGCACGGGTCCAGCGCTCCTGACTGAGATGGGGGGTGCCCAGGGTCACCAGCGTCGAGACCTGATCTTGCCCCCCCCAGATCCGCCCGTGATAGGGCTGCTTCCCCAGATAGATACGAGCGATCCAGCCCCCGGCGGAGTGACCGATCAGATTCACCGCAGAGCCCTCAAACTCCTGCAAAGTCCCTTGTAGGGTCGTCTCCAATGCCTGCAGGATCGGGGTTACGGGACGTCCCCCCAGGGTCGGAAACCAGCTACTCACCGCCAAGGGCACGATGCGGGTCGGGATCCCCCGCTGGATCAACTCCTGCCGCAGCGGCTCATACTCTTGAGCTCCGGCTAAATACCCCGGTAGGATCACGGTCGGTAACGAACTCATCTCCATCCCATCCCCTAGCGGCTGGGGTACCAGAACATCCCCTTGATCCCCTCTGGATCCGGAGTGAACCCCAATCTCTCATAGAACTCCACCACCCCCCGATCGGCGAACAGGGTGATGTTGCTGATGTCCTGCTGGCGTAGCTCTCGGATCACCCGATCCATCAAAGCTCGCCCCAGCCCTTTGCCCTGATAATCCGGATGCACCACCACATCCCATACCGTGGCATTGAAAGCATGATCTGAGGTGGCTCTGGCAAATCCAATCAGACGTCGGTAGCTGCCCTGCTGACGCCACATGGCCATCACCAGAAAGCTATGTTGCAGTGCCTTCTTCACCTTATGGATGGGTCGTCGGGACCACCCCACCGCATCACAAAGCTCCTCCAGCTCGTACAGATCGATGTCTCCATCCGTGGTGAACAGGACACGCTCCGATTCCAACTCAAGGACTTCCTCCTTACGGCTCGGGCTTTGGACCGAACTCGCTGTAGGTGATGGATTAAACAAGCCTTTCCAAAAGCTCATGCTGGGTCACTCGGCACAGATACGCTATACAGGCCACGCCCTGAGCAGCACAAGCAGAAGATCCTTATGCTATGGGTTCTGAGGGTTGAGGCTAATCAGGATCCGTGTTCTGGATACTCTGCTCGCACCAGTATAACGCCCATCTGGTCCCCGTTTATCTGGATCCTTGCCATCGCCTCAGGAGACTGCTCTTTACAAAACGTTACAATGTAGCTAATGTGGGAGTGCTGCATCCTATGGCTGAGCAGGGCGATCCAGCCCTGGGGGGAGTAGCTGTCTAGGCGACATTCTGGGGCGCATCGGAGGGAACCAGAAGGTAAGCGGACAGGTCTGTTTGTCAAGAGTCAGTGGGTGAGGTCGTTTTATGAGCAAGCAGGCAGGGGAACGATTGCAAAATCATGTGGGTGTGGGGCTTGCCCTCTTGATTGTGAGTCTCTGGTTTGGACACCTGGGGATCTGCTTTCAGCTGGATCTGGGCACCTCGCCTTCCTATTGGAACCCGGCTCTGATTCTGATCCAAACCTTTTTGCATACTGGGCTGTTTATCATCGCTCACGATGCTATGCATGTTACTGTCGCCCCGAAACACCGCCGCCTTAACGATCGGATCGGGATGACCACAGCAGCACTCTATGGTTTGTTCTCCTATCAGAAGTTACAGAAGTGCCATCAGACCCATCATAAGTCTCCGGCCAGTTCTGAAGATCCTGACTTCTGCCGAGAGGGACAGCACCATTTTCTGGTCTGGTATTTTCAGTTTATGTGTAGCTATCTGAGCCGGGATCAGGGGTTTCTCACCCTAGCCGGGATCGGGGTGATCTTGCACAGCTTGCACTGGATCCTGCAGGTCCCTTACCCTAACCTGTTCCTGTTCTGGGCTTTGCCCATGGTGCTCAGCTCCTTTCAACTCTTTTTCTTCGGGACTTTTTTACCCCATCGGATCTCTGAAAAAGACTATCCAGATCATCATCGGGCTCGCAGCTGTACCCTGCCTCCCTTCTGGTCCTTCCTGTCCTGCTATCACTTTGGTTATCACTGGGAGCACCATCGTTACCCCCAGGTGCCCTGGTACCAGTTGCCTCAGCAAAGACGGCTCACCCAACAAGGTTTAGGGGGAGACTGATCCGTTGGAGGAGGTTAAGCTGCGCTCCGCAGCCCGATCTCGCTCCACTTGAATGTCTGCCACCAAGCCTTCTGGCAGTTGATCAGCGGCTGCTAAAGCTTGATCAAATAAGGGCACCGCTGCGGCGTATTGCTCCTGTGCAGCCAACAACTGGGCTTTGAGGTAGTAGAGCTCAGGGTTGTCACAGGAAACTGCGATCGCCTCATCCACAGCTTCCAAGGCCTCGGGATATTGCTTCAGGTCTCGATAGGCCAGGGCTTGTCCTCGATAGGCTAGGTAGTCAGGACCAGCTTTCTGAAACTGCTCTAGGGACCGATCTCGATAGGTCAGCAACAGATCCATGTAGCCGTTGAGCAGATTGAGCTCCGGATCATCGGGATCGATCTGGCGGGCCTCACGGATGGAGGCGAACAGATTATTCAGGGTGGGCACCGCCTTAGGGAGCCCCAGAACCACCCCATTCTCAAGCACAATGTTGGCTGCCTCTAACCCATAGCCAACCCCCTCATACAAGTTGCCTCGCAGGGGATCCGTCGCCTCCAGTTCCGTTGCCACCTCCCGAGTGCGAGTGGCCAGTTGGGCGAAAGCCTCCTGATCCTGGGATTGGTAAGCTAAGGCCGCTAGCAGAGCATAGACCATGGGCTCCTCTGGGGAGGCTTGTTGAGCCGCCTCCAGCTTCTCGCGACTGTTCTGATACTCACCGGAACAGAAGAACGCCTCAAAGGCCACCTCCACCTCAGGACCGAGGTCACGAGCTGTCTCTCCCGACCGAAACGGATCAGCAGACCAAGCTGGGCTCACCATCGAGTGACCCAGGGTCAGCCCCAGAGAGATCCCGCAACCCAATAGAGCTCTGCCAACCAGAGCAAAACCTGTCCGATTCATCACTAATCTCCACAGAAAAGCTGTAAGCAACACACCTATAGGGAACTCAAGATCCTCCGTTCAGATCTGGAAACCCACACCCTTTTTCAACAAAGCAATTCTCTCTACTGGGATCAAGAGGCGAAACCACCTAGCCCCGTCGGGCCAAGTTCGCCAAGGAGCCGATCAAGGCCTGACGTACCGTATCACTCTCCTCCAGGGGTAGACGCTGGTGCATGGCCTCCATGGAACGGGGTGAGGGGAGTTGACCCAGAGCTTGAGCTGCCGCCGCCCGGATCAGGGGCTCATCGTGGTTGAGTAGGGTCGTCAGGGGCTGGACAGCCTGGAGATTGCCCTGGAGCCCCAACTGTTGGATCGCCTGCAGTTGGCTTTGAAGAGGCGTGGTCGCTAAGGAGCGGGAGAGCCCCGATTGGGGCAGACGTTGGCTGGCGAAGCCCTGCTGCTCCAACTGATAGTTCAGGATCCGGGAGGCCTGCACGCGATCGGATAGAGGCTGGTTGGGATCGGCGGCGATGGTGCCCAGGCGGGTGACCAGGTCATCCATGGGGGAGGGAGCTTGGGCGATCTGTTGCACCTGATTGACCGCCTGATGTTGTTGGAAGGAGGAGAAGGCTGTTAAGGCCCCGACTACGATGGCCGCATCCGCCAGGATCGCCAGCAGGGCCATGGCTCCCCAGGTGCGGGTGCGGCGGTTCATGCGGTTCAGTTGCCGATCGAGGTAGGAGAAGGCCTGATGTTGACGCTGCCAAAAGTCAGGGGCAGTCTCCAGAGTTCTGACGCTGAGATTACTGGAGAACAGATTCTCCTCACGGGTCACCTCCAGCTCCTGGACCCGATTGGCCATCCGGGTAAATTTGCGGGTCCACATCCATGTAAACATTACGCCCTCCTAGCCCTGAATAGACTGACCCTGGGGAAGCTGATCGAGTCCCTCAGCGAATGGAACCCTCGATCCAGCTCTCATGCCCAACCTGTTGTTTACCAGCTTACCCTCACCTCAGCTGGGGTAGATCAGGGGATCTCCCGCCAACTGGACTGACGGATAGAGACAGGATAGCAGAAGCTTTCTAGGGCAACCAGGTTCAGGGAGCAGTACAGAGGCAACAGAACCCAAGGGATCCCTAGGGGATATCGATCGAACGACCCTGGGCGTCCACCAGCTTGATCTCTCCTGATTTGACCTTGCGACCGATCATGTCCAACAGCTGCAGCTCCTGATCCGAGATCACGCCATCCGCCAGGATCGCCGCCTCGATCTGATCATTCTCCTCTGAGGTCAACTGACCATCCGCCAAGGCCTGTTGGGCGATAGCCTTTACCTTTGAGAAATCCATACTGACCCCCCTAGCAATCCCGATAGAGGCATGACTACATCCAGCACCAAAACGGATCCTGCATCAGCAGCAGCATCATATCAAAGGAGTAACAATCTTGAGCCTCTGCCAGGTGATGGCTCTCGGACCACCGTTGCTCATCTTGGATCAGACGGGCCACCTCACGACCCTTGGGAGTCAACCGACCATTCTCGAGGAACCGCTGTTGTTCCAGCTGACCCACGACGTTGGCAGGTAGCTCGCCCCGAAACTCCCTCTCCCCGGTGAAGTGGAGCAGTACCGATCGCCAGAGATTGGGATCAGTAGGCTGTGCACCTTCCGAGTCCTCTGGCATACCCTGTCCCATACAATAGTTAGCAACCATAGCCCAACCTAAAATCGACAGATGAATTTCAGATTCTGCAATTGGGACAGTCCTGAGTTCATTGCGGTCCTCTCCATAAAACCTGAGAGATCCCGATGACCCTATCCCTGTAAAGTTCCCAACAGGCGACTCATGAGTGATAGCAACCTCTGGGACACTGACTTCCTCACGTCATGGTCCTATGCTCAGTCAAAATTCTGATCCAGTCCGTGATCTTGATCACCCTCGTTGGGGAGATCGACTTGATCCATTGCGGTCCAAGGGTTGAGCCTGAGTTGACTCTGATCGATCATAGAGGAGATTCTGCCTCAGTACACCCGAGTTGATCAGGAGAGAGACCTATGAGACTGGAGCTCACCCACGGCTCAGGCGCGAAGACCTTTGTCAACTCCCATGGACAGTTGATCCATATCTCCCTGGATGGCCAATACCATCTTCTGGGGGAGGAGATGACTCTCACCCACAAGCAGCTAGAGGAAGTGATGGGGGTGATCAACCGCCAGGGGGGACGTTGGGATCATCCCGCCGTGATGGCCAAAGTTCAGGACCTGCGTCACTCCGCCGACCCCACTCCAGGATCCTCCACCCCTGAACCGGCCTCTCCCCCCGTCTCAGACCCTCCGATCCCCGCAGCTACCGAAGCTGAGGCTAGCCCCCAGACGACGTCAGGGGAGACGGAAGCAGCAACTGGCCTAGCCAGCTAGGAGCGAGCCGAGATCTTGAGACTCTGAGGCTGGCCCAGATCCCCTTGGAGGGTGACCTGCCGCTGGTTGGCCTGGAGATGGCGCAGGATCAGATAAAGGGTCTCGATCTGTTCTATGCCTCCCACCTGCTGGGCGAGCTCCTCTAGAGACAGGGGATGGGAAGCGCCCTGCAACACCTGCAACATCTGCTTCTGTAGATCCAGGATCTGAGCGGCGGCCTTCTTGCCTGCCTCTACCCCGGGTTGGTGATAGGCGTTGACCCGGATCAAGGAGGCATAGAGACCCACCGCCCGCTCATACAGGGCGATCAAGGCCCCCACCTGGCGCACATCGACTCTGGGGATGGTGACGGTGATGGAGTCCCGGTGATTCTCAGACAGAGCCTGGCGGGTGCCCTGGAAGAAACCACTCAGATAATCCCCTGTGGTGACGTTCGGCTCCAATTCTGGGGAGTTCCCCTGTCGATCCTCGAGGACCTCGATGAAGGTGGCGAAGAAGTTGTTGATGCCATCCCGCAGCTGCTGGACATAGGCATGTTGATCGGTGGATCCTTTGTTGCCATAGACGGCGATCCCCTGTTCCACCAGACGCCCCTCCAGATCGAGAGCTTTACCCAGAGACTCCATCACCAGCTGCTGCAGGTAGCGACTGAACAGCATCAGCCGATCCTTATAGGGCAGGATCACCATATCCTTGCGTCCCTGACCGTCCCCGGCGGCATACCAGGCCAGGGCCAGGAGTGCCGCTGGATTGGTTTTCAGATCCGTGACCCGAGTGGCCTCATCCATCTCTGCCGCTCCTGCCAGGAGGCCATCGATGTCGATCCCCTGTAGGGCTGCCGGTAGTAACCCCACAGCGGAGAGCTCCGAGGTGCGCCCCCCCACCCACTCAAAGATGGGGAAATGGGCCAACCAGCCCTGTTGTTGTACGACCTGCTCCAGCTTGCTGCCCGGACTGGTGACCGCCACCGCCTGAGGAGGGAAATTTAGGCCCTCAGCTGCGAAGACAGCCTTGACCTCCGCCATGCCATTGTTGGGCTCTGGCGTCCCACCAGACTTAGAGACCACTGCCACCAGGGTGCGATCCAAGTGTCCTTGCAGTTGAGAGAGGACCCGATCGATGCCGTCCGGATCCGTATTGTCAATGAACTGGATCTGGAGCGGCGGGCGATCTGGGGAGAGGGCTTGAGCGACAAACTGCGGCCCCAGTGCAGATCCCCCGATGCCGATCCACAGCAGGTGGGTGAAGGATTGTCTATTGGGAGCCAGGATCTGGCCGGTATGAACCTGAGCGGCAAATTGCTTGATCTGATCGATGGCCGTCTGGATCGACTGGCTGAGATCAGGTCGTGGTGCCCGTTGGGGAGCCCGTAGCCAGTAGTGACCCACCTGTCGGTGTTCATCGGGGTTGGCGATCGCCCCATCCTCCAAGGCCTGCATATCTGCGAAGGCGGTGGCAAAACGAGGCCGGAGGGATTCCACCAGCTCCGAGTCAAAGCGCACCCGACTGATGTCCAGGTACAGGTCCAGTCCCTCGTGGTGGTAAAGCCACTCCTGATAGCGTTGCCAGAGCTGAGCGGTATCCATACGGCGATCTCCCTAGTGCTGCTCTCCAGCCTAGTTATAGATCAGCCCTCAGAACATGATGTCATCCTCGGACTGGCCCCAGATACTCCAGATCAGGGCTCCGAAGATGGCCGTGTAGACCCAGACCATTGGTCCAAACTGAAACAGTTCCATGTGAAACGATCCTGATAAAGTGTGTTCTTTTGTCTCAATTATTGTGATGTTTCGTTACAGTGTCAACCGTAGAGCCGGAATCCCTTAAGGGCTCGCAACATTACTTAACGAGCGGGTATGGCAGGTGGGCCGGATCCCAGGGCTTGGGGATGGGGTCCAAAATTCCGAGTCTGGGACGGGAGAGGCTTACATGGGAGCTAGGGGGCTGCTAGGGTGGGAGCCTATACTGATCACAGGACGTTGCTGCAGCGGGGTTTGGACGACGATGGTGAGCCACATCGGGATATTGCTTCCTCTGATTCCAATCGAGATCTTGTTATCCACCAAGGGGCTGATGTTTCTGTTGTTGTCAGCCTATGGGGGGGCGATGTGGACGTTTCTGAGCGGTGCCCCTCGGGTCTATACGCTGATCGCGCCGGATCTGGAGCATGCGCGGCGGTTCTATGAGGAGCATCTCAAGTTGCCGGAGGCGGAGCTGCCTTTGCAGTATTACTACGGTTATGAGCAGGGGCTGATGGGATCCACCTTCGATGCGGCCTATTACCCAGGGGACATCAATCCTCGCCGCTTCGATTACCCCCGGACGGCTCCCCCGACCCATGACAACCCAGGGTTGTGGTATCAGATCTCGGACAACATTCAGCTACATATCGTTCCTGGCAATACGGATGTGGCGGACTCCTCCAGTCAGCATGGGGCTGGGGTTTATGGGGGATATGGGTCTCAGGCGGCTCAGCGGGGTGGACGTGGGGCGACGGCGACGGCGGTGCGGCTGCGACACACTAGCTTTGAGAAGGAGGCGGTTAAGGCCCTGCTCAAATACGTTACTAAGCAAAAGATCTCCAACAGTGTCCGCTCCGAAAACCCGTTGATCTTCTGGATCCGAGACGCCGCCGGACAGATCATCGAGATCGCTGAAGTCAAGGCTTGATCTCCCCCTCTTGGGTACGAGAGGATCGATAACAATGATCCATCAGGAGGATCTATCGGGATCTGAGTGATTCAGTCTCAAGCCCCCTAGGATCTGCAGAATTTAGATAGGGACGGTAAGTCACCATGGGTATCATCATCACTTTGCTTCTGGCAGTGGCTTTCTTCTGGGCCGGATCCGTGATCGTCTCACCGATCTGGGCTCGCTCTTTGGTGGAGGATAACCCCAGGATTGAGGTGCAGGCTCAGGAGGCATCGGACCCAGAGGATCTGGAGACTGAGGAAGTGGACGCCTCGAACTTAAAGACCACAGAATCGGGCTTGAAATATGCCGATCTGCAGGTGGGGGAAGGAGCAAGCCCTGAGAAGGGAGATACGGTGGTTGTGCAGTACACCGGACGATTGGAGGACGGCACCGTTTTCGATAGCTCCTATCAGCGCAGTCAGCCTTTTAGCTTCACCCTGGGAGTGGGTCAGGTGATCCAGGGCTGGGATGAAGGCGTGTCCTCCATGCAGGTGGGCGGCAAGCGGCGTCTGGTGATCCCCCCGGAGCTGGCCTATGGATCGAGAGGTGCGGGCGGTGTGATCCCTCCAAACGCCACTTTGGAGTTTGATGTGGAACTGTTGGATGTCCGTTGAGATCCCCAGTCAACCTCGCAGCAAGTCAGATTGGCGACGGTGGGCTAAGGATCGGAGAGGGTGCCTGGATCTGCCCAGTCTCAGTGCTCGGATCTGCCACCAGATCTCAAGGGCTCCGCTCTTTCGGGGGGCTCGCCAGATCTTCCTGTACATGCCGTTACGGTCTGAGATCGATCTGCGGTCCCTAGGGGCTCAATACCCGGACAAGATCTGGGGGATCCCTCGCTGTCTACCTGGGGTACAGCTGGCCTGGCATCGATGGTCTCCTGGGGATCCCAACACTCTCTGCCGGGGAGGGTTTGGCCTGAGTGAACCGACGGCGGATGCACCAAGGTTGGATCCTGAAGCGGTGGATCTGATCTTGGTGCCTGGTTTGGCCTTTGATGTTTGGGGGGGAAGATTAGGGTACGGCAAGGGGTATTATGATCGATTTCTCTGCCGATATCCTCAGGCTCATACAGTAGGGATCTGTGCCCATGACTGTTTTCTCTCCACACCATTGCCCTGTGATCCTTGGGATGTGCTGATGCGAGGGGTGGTGACGGATCGAGGGCTATTTCCTGCTCAGACCGATCCCAAAGCTGGATAGACTAGGAAGGATAATATCTTTCGTTTGCCTGGATCTAGATCATGACAACTGCCATAAGACCGACTCAGACGAGACGCCGCTGGTGGGTCGCTTTAGTGTGTCTCCTCGCCGCCCTGTTGTTGATGGGGTTTGGGGGCAAGGTACAGCTGGATCTGACGGATGTTCACACCACCCCCTGTCCGGATGAGCCGGAGTACGCCAATCTGTTCACCAGTGGATCCTCCATGTCAGCTCGGTGTTTCTTCATTGAGGGAACGGTGAGCAACCCCACCCAATCCGAACTCTACAACGCCGATGTCTTTGGTCGGGTCTATGACGCCAATGGCAATGATGTTCTACCGGAGCGGACCCGCCTGGGGGCGATCGAGGAGGTGCCGACAGGGGAGAGTCCTTTCTCGATCCGGATCTCTGTGCCCACCACTAATCCTTTACCCCTTGCCTTGGAACAGTTCAAGGCCTCCGGGTTTAGAGGACGGGTGCGTCGCTAGGCTGAGTTGACTGAGATCAAGTCAAGCGATCTGAGGATCTCCACAGAGCATAACCACTGATCGAAACACCTAGGTTGAACTCCAGATCTCATGCTGGAGCTTGACCTAGGCGCTCACAGATCTCGCTGAGTCTTGACAACGCCACTCCTGACCGGCTTTACCCGTGGGATCCCCTTAGATGCTGGCCAGAGAGGCGGCCAGAAACCGTAGCAGCAGGAAGGCCAGGATGGGGGAGAAGTCCAGACCACCCAAGGGGGGGATGATGGAACGGAACAGGTTGAGATAAGGATCGGTGAGCTGGCTCAGGGTAGAGAAGACTGGGTTGGACCAGTTGACGTTGGGGAACCAG
The DNA here is from genome assembly GCA_964429885.1 of uncultured bacterium. Lineage (GTDB taxonomy): Bacteria > Cyanobacteriota > Cyanobacteriia > Thermostichales > Thermostichaceae > CAYSEO01. Next base: position 1,196 of record CAYSEO010000091.1, on the reverse strand, counting down.
CTGAGCAGGATCCGGATCAACAGCAGGATCAAGTAGATGTTGAGGAACTGTGCGATCGCGTCGAGAAGAATCATAGTCCAGCAGCTCTAGAGTCTAGGGGTTATGCCTTGCTAGTCTAACGCGATTCTCCATCAGCCAGTAGCACATCCTGTGCAGTTCTCAGTACCCGGAAACTCAGTGGGGCCTAGAGGATCCCTTGCAGGAGTGCGGGCAGAAACAGACAGCCATCGATCCAAAAGTCATAAGCATTGCGGGGGGTCTCTGGAGTCAGCACCCAAAGGTAACCCAGGGAGATTGCTGTAGCCGAGATCACAATACGCGGATCCGGAGCTGCTATCCCCTGGAGCCAAGCACTGGCTAGGATCGAGACCATCACCCCATTCAGACAGGTCAGGATCACCCGAGTGCCGCCTACTCCCACCAGCACGGGCATCGTCTGTACGCCGGTCTCCCGATCCGATTCCAGATCCCTAACATCGAAGACATGGGAGTTGGTACCGACAAACATCAAGAGAAACAGTCCTGTCAACAGCACCTGAGCATCGATCCCACGACCTCCATAGGCCACAGGCACGGCCAAAACCCCATAGGTGATTGTGAGACAGACGATCCAAGCCTTGAGCCCCGGAACATCCTTGAGTCGATACCATTGGATCTGCTCCGCCTCAGGTTTGGGAAAGATCGGTAATCCGTAAATCACAGGCACGATCACGCCGCAACAGACCCACCGTACTGCCATCGGGGCCGTCCCGATCAAGATCCCCGTTACGGTCACCGCCATCCCCAACAACAGCAAGATCCGAGTTCCGCGAAACAGTTGCCGGCGACGATCAGGCATGGGTTGGACCACCGTATCCACCACCCGATCCAGGATGTATGGGATCAAAGCGATGGAGAAGATCAAGACCAAGGGTCGCCAGTCCAAGGGGAGGCCCAAGCACTGCTGGACAAACCACATTAGGGAAGTGATGCCAGAGGCCACCCACAGATTGGGATAGACCACCCAGCGCAGGAAACGGTCGACCGCCCCCGCCAGAGGCAGACGATCGGTTTCAGTAGACATAGAGTCACTCCATAACGGCAGGACCTCAGTCCCCGATCCGAGGTTAACGGATGGATCCTATAGATCCTGAGAACTCCAGCTAAGTAGATCAGCAAAAACGTTTATACAGTCTATATAGTGCGTGTCAAAGCAA
>CAYSEO010000090.1:0-13954 GCA_964429885.1 uncultured bacterium | reverse complement strand
CCTAGGGAATGGGGCGACTGCAATAAGTAGATCAGCAAAAACGTTTATACAGTCTTCTATATAGTGTGTGTCAAAGCAATTTTGCCGATCTACTTTGCTAGAGGTTTCCCTCCTCAGATCTCAGTTTAGGCTGCTGCTTTGGCGGTCTTCAGGTAGTTGAGCATGGTGTCGGCATCGGAAACCTCAAAGGGATCTGTGGGACAGTTGTCGGAGAAATCGGGCTCCACAAACATCTTCTCGATCACCCCATCATTGACCACCATGGAGTAGCGCCAGGATCTCTGACCAAACCCCAGGTTATCCTTTTGGACCAACATGCCCATCTTGCGGGTGAACTCCCCAGAGCCATCGGGCAACAGGAAGATCTTTTGCAGCCCTTGTTGCTTGCCCCATTGGAACATGACAAAGGCGTCGTTCACCGACAAACAGATCACCTCATGGATCCCCTGGGCTTTGATCTCATCGTAGAGTTCCTCATAGCGGGGCAGGTGGGTGGAGGAACAGGTGGGGGTGAAGGCGCCCGGTAGCGCGAATAAGACGACCCGACGCCCCCCAAAGATCTCCTGGGTGGTGCGATCTTGCCAGCGGAAGGGGTTCGGCCCCCCTACGGACTCATCCCGGACACGGGTCTTGAACACAACATCCGGTACTCGGCCTGTGGCGGTAGTGACCATAGCTTCTCACCTCGTGGAATCGGTACGATGCAACCCGGCCCTGCCCCGTTGTCCCGATCGGATCAGACAGCAGACAGCGGTTAATCTATCGTTACTTTATCGCGGATCGGAAACGTCTCTCTAGAGATCCCCGGTGGCCAACACCCGTACTGTCCTCAGCTCCCCTTGCTGGATCTGACCCAACCCCAAAAACCGGCCCAACTCCGCCTCACGCACCTGGATCAGTTCCTGATCCCCCTCACTCCAGGGCAATACCTGACCACACTGCCAGCGCCAGGTCTGATCCGCATCCAACTCACACAGGGAGAGATGACTGAAGCCGGCCTCGATCGGCTGTAATAGAGTGCTCGGATCGGGATGGGTCTTCAAGGTCTCCCAGGCAACGCTAGTCTCCAAGTTGAACGCCCCACTGCGCCACCGGATCAGCTGACTCATGAGGCCACCACATCCCAGTTGATGCCCTAGATCTCTGGCCAGAGCCCGAATGTAGGTGCCAGGACCACACTGGATGTCTAGATCCAGCTCCGGATAGGGACCAGGGCGCCAGTCCAGGATCTGTAACTGATGGATCTCCACAGTTCGAGGGGGGATATGGATCTGCTCAGGGGTGACTCCGGCTCGGGCTAGCTCATACAAGCGTTTCCCCTCACGCCGCACGGCACTGTAGATGGGCGGCACCTGTTGGATCTGTCCCTCAAAGTTCTGCAGACTGGACCGCACTTGCTCCAGGGAGATCTGAGGATGGGGATGATCTTCGATCCGCTCACCACTGGCATCATCGGTGGTACTGCTCTGGCCCAGACGAAAGGTGGACCGATAGCCTTTGCCCCCCGGCAGAAACGAGAGGAATCGGGTAGCCTTACCCACGGCGATCGGCAACACGCCTGTGGCATCTGGATCCAGGGTTCCCCCATGGCCCACCTTACGGGTATTGAGGATCCGGCGCACCGCGGCCACACAATCGTGGGAAGTCAGGCCAGCGGGTTTATCCAGATTGAGAAAGCCAGAAGGATCGGTCATGGTCAGGGCAGGTCCAATCATCCTAGGTTATGATCTCCAACTCGATCGGCAGCTTCCCCTGAGCCGGGATCACACCTATCAACACCTGAGCCAAGGCTGACAGAGATACGGGTAAATCCCCATAACTCACCCCGTAATTTGAGATCTCCGGAAATGCCATCAGATCATAGGGGGAGCCAATGGCAACCACGATCACCTGATCAGGAGGCAACGCTCGAATGAGTTGCACCTGACCCGGATAAGCCCAGGCGTTATAGGACGCGATCACGATCTGATGGAACTCAGCGGCCCGGATCTGAGCCTGATGGATGGCCTCAGCTTGGGGATCCAACGGAATCCCATGGGAGTGAACCTGCGGATGATAGTGGCTTAACTGAGCTGCCAGATCTCCCCGTGACTGCGGCCAGATCACCAGGACAGGTTGCTCCCGAGCTAGGGGAATTCGATCCTTGTCCTGTCTCACGATCGTGATCCCAGCGGCTGTGATCTGTGCCGCGAGGTGATGGTGAGAGAGGCATCCGATCACCGTCTGATCCCTCTCTTGCTGGTGCTCCTCCAGAAGTCCATACTGCGCTTTCAACTGCAGGATCCGCCGCACCGAAGCATGGATACGTTCCTCCGAGATCGCCCCAGCCTGCACCCGAGCCAGCACCTGTTCGTAAGCGATCCGCCCCTCCGCCACATCATGTCCCTGATCCGCCCCAAACAATAACAGATCCGCCCCAGCCTGCAGAGCCAACTCCGCCGCCTCCGGTCCCCCCCAGATTCGATCCAGCGCTCCCATGGTCAGCGAATCCGTGATGATCACTCCCTCAAACCCCAAACGCTGCCGCAGCCAACCCTCCAACACCTGCGGGGCTAAGGTTGCGGGTCGATCCCCTGATCCCAAAGCAGGCACCACCACATGAGCCGTCATCACCAGCTCCGCTCCCTGTTGGATCAACTGCTGAAAGGGTCTCAGCTCGATCCCCTGCAACTGTGCCAAGTCACGATCAACCCGAGGTAAGCCCAGGTGAGAATCGATCTCCGTATCCCCATGGCCCGGAAAATGCTTCAGGGTCGGGATCACGCCAACCTCTCGATGGCCCTCCAGCAGGCTCTGACCCAGGCGGATCACTAACTCTGGATCTGAACCGAAGGCACGGGTGCCGATGATCGGGTTACGGGGGTTACTGTTGACATCCACTACCGGCGCGAAGTTGACAGTGATCCCCAAAGCCCGTAGCTCCGTAGCCATGCCTCGGCCCATCCGTCGGGCCAACTCAGGGGATCCGGTAGCTCCTAGGGTCATGGCACTGGGAAAGGCCGTCGCTGGCGGAGGTAAGCGTCTCACGGCCCCTCCTTCCTCATCGATCCCGATCAACACCGGGATCCGAGCGAGAGACTGGATCCCCTGGGTCAACAACCGGATCTGCTCAGGGGTCTGCAGGTTACCCGTGATGCTGTAGAGAATGATTCCCCCCACATGACAGTCCTGGATCAGCCCCCGCACTGACTCAGAGATCTCAGCTCCCTCACAGGTCATCATGAACAGCTGCCCCACCTTCTCCGGCCAACTCATCTGGTCTAGGAGAGGCTCGATCGACATCAGGGGACGGGGATCGGTCATAGGTCAGGAATCAGCAGATCTAGATAGGGACAGCCTCAGTTAACCACAGGCAGATCACCACCGGATCGCGCTTTCCGGAGATCGAGACGATCTGGGGATCTGGGGCAGAGGTATTGACAGGAGCAGAGGAAGAAGATACATTCACTAGTGGTGAGGAGTGAAGAGAGAAAGCTTCTGGGGTCGAAACACGGCAAGACTCCCGGAAGCTTTTTTCCTACACAAGGCTTTTTGACTTAGCGATTCCATCAGATCATCAGCAATCAGCATTCTTCTACAGGGCGAAGAGTTCTTTGATCTCCGATCCCTCTCCATCCAGATGACTGACCTGCCAGGTCCGATCGCAGAAGCGTTGCAAGGCGGCTATTCCCTCAGGGCTGGGTTGAGAGCTGATCAGGACACCATAGGCAGAGAACCCGTGTTGGGCACGGCTCTGATTAAATCGCTGGAGAAATTCCGTCTGAAGATGCCCAATGCCATCGGTGATCAAGATCAGATCGGCCTGTTGCAATTGGGGGTGTTCCTCGATCGCCTGTAGTGCCATCTCCAACGGATCCGTAAAATTGGTACCTCCTCCCGAGAAAAACTGTCCTAGGGCCTGTAGCATGGTCTGGATCATGGATTCATCAGGGGCTAGATCATCCACTCGTTTGACAGTCTCACTGAATTGGATCAGGCGACAATAGCGATGTTGTTGTGCCGCCAATTGGATCAAGGTGAGAGCTACGGCTTTGGCCCATAGGTCAGGATCTCCCTGCATCGATCCCGAGACATCCACACAGATCACCATCGGTCCCCGTTCTAGAGACTCACGATCTTCCTTCTGGTACTGTAATAAAGTTCGTTCCAGATATCCTTGGGCAAACAGGGGGAACTGATCGGGATCTGCCAGTTTGAGGAGCTCTGAGGGCAGCAACCGATCCAGATCGTTGCCCGTCTCCAGCCCCGTGATCTGACTATACCCCTGCTGCACTTTAGCTCGCTGTTGAATACGCATGGTCCTTTGCATTCGTCCAGCTAATTCCGCGATCCGACGCAGGTAGGCATTATTTTGCAGGGACTGAGCGAGGGCTAACTTGGCTTGAAACGATCCCTGCCTTTCCATCCCTTGGGAAGCATCCCATCCCGCCTGGAACGATCGCATCAACGAGCGATTCTGTTGTACCTTCCGTTGGGTCTGCTCGCAGGCTGATCGCAGGGACTTTTGGAGGGGCGAGGGTTGAGATCCTGAACTGGAGCCTGCTGGGCCAGATCGGGATCCCATGGGATTGATCTGAGATCGAGAGGACTTGAGTAGTTGAGGCAATAGGGATAAACACTCTTCCCCCAACTCCACCGTAGCTAAACCAGCACTGATTGGATCCGCCTGGGTCTGGGCGATCAGATTCTCGAAGGTGAGGGAGTGGTTGAGATGGGTGAGTTGATCCTGGAGAGTGATAGCCCACTGCTGATCTCCTAAGGAAGATCGGACCCAACGAGGATAAGGCTCTGTAAACAGACGATGAAAGATCTCACCTAAGAATATCGGAAAGCCTGATGTGACTTGTTGCCCCTGTGCAATCAACCGTTGAGCCCTCAGATCCTGAGCCACATAATCCTGCCAGAACCAATGGGAGAGACGGGAGATGGAATACACCAAAGGTTCCGGTCGATCGGGTTGTCGGAGTCGTAGTAGTTGATCGGCAACAGATCCCTCCGGATCTCCCAACACATCAGACACGAGATCCTCCTTGTAGATGCGTGACTTCGGCGATCAGATCATCGATGGCCTTCAGCAGTTTGGTGGTCTTATCAGACCTCCGCCCCGCATAGGTCTCTATGGCGATCTGCATCTTGGAACGGGTGGTTTCCAGTAACTTACTGATCCGATCGGTTTTGCCCTGAAACATCTTCTCTAGGGCCTGGGAGTCTCGGGAGGAGAGACTGGTGTTCCGACGACTATTACGCATGACATCCGCATTGGCCATCAGGGCACTCATCTCCTGACGGGCGGCATCATATAGCTGCTGACAGAGGGTACTGGCAGTCGGACAGGCGGTTTGTAAAATTGACCGGATCTCGTCTCGCTCCTGGGGTTTGCTCCAGATGCACTCTGGCCACAGCTCATGGATATGATCCAGCATCACCTCCGACTCTCCCTGTACAAAGGCATAGGCTTGAGACAAGATCAGCAACTGTTGCAGTTTCCGATCGGAGACCACAACGGCACTGCGGCTCAACTTCTCGACCCCGTCCACCACCGCATCCAACAGAGCATCGGTCACCATCACCCCCTGGGCTTGTTCCTGGAGCTGATCCAATTCCGCCAGGGAGATCCGCACACTCACCTGGGGTCGGATCCCGGCCCGCGCCCGTTCCAACAGGATCTTGCGGGACTGACGAGCCCGTAGGTAGCTCACCCAGGGCTTGTAGGTAAATCGATCGGCAAAAGCCAACAACTCCCCATCACTGGGATATTCATTGGAAGCCCCCACTAGAAAGCGCAAGGGCACCGGCTGGGGCTCCGGGTTCTCAAAGATCCGCTCCTGGATCAGCCGCAGCAGAGCATTCAACACTGTGGGATTACATTTGAAGATCTCATCCAAAAAGCCGATCGTGGCCTGGGGCAGACGACTCTGAGTATTGCGCTTGAGGATATCCTCCTGTTGTAGCGCCTTGAGGGATACCTGACCCAGGATCTCCTCAGGGGGCATGGCCTTCTGGAGCAGACGGTTGAAGAACGCCGCCCCTTGCAACGATCGACAGAGTTCTAGGATCAGAGCTGACTTGGCTGTCCCCGGTGGACCCAACAACAGGGCATGGTGACCTGAGAGCAGACAGGCCAACAGCCCATCGATGATCATCTCCCGTTCCAGAAAACAGTGCCGTAGCTGCTGTCGCAGTTGCCTCAGTTTCTCCTGGGGATCCTGAAGATCCACAGGGGCAGGTGGATTCTGATCCTCTGGATGGTCCTGTGGTCCCTGTTTTTCCTGGGGATCCTGTGGAGCCAACGCTTCCCTATCCATAGGTCAATCTCCCTCAGCCTCGTGCTCCATTTCGTTAAGGACCGTTAACACTACCCCAGATAGATCCACACCGCCTCTAGAATAAGCTACGAAACGTTACAGCTTGCAGGGATCACTCATGGATATTGTCACCATCGGTTGGATCGCTCTCATGGTCTCCTTCATCCTCTCCCTCTCCATGGTGGTGTGGGGTCGCAACGGCATGTAAGCGGGGCAAGGGTGTGTCAGAGACTGAGATTCCGTCCATTGTCTTCCAGCTCGGCTATGGTCTCGTCTTCCTGTTGCTGGTGGGCGTTACTGTCGGCATCGGCTATCTAACGATCTCTGACTGGCGAGATCGGCGACGTCGGGCGCGGGAGCAGAAGGCCTCCCAACCTAACCGTGCAGCGGACAAACGCAAACGCAAATAGCTGCTGCCACCCATAGCTCGTCCTCTTGTCCTTGATCCGGAATGAGCCAAGAATGACCCACAATGGGAACGTAACCCGAGCGGAAATGTTGGAGCGATCTGTGGGAACCCCAGGGAATAGCCTGTCATCCGATCTGCAACAGTTGAGGGTGGAGATCAAGCAGGCAGCAGAAGCCAGAGCCGGGGACTGTCTGGCCCTGTTGGAGCTGTTACGTCTGTTGGAGGAGATGCATCGTCAGGTTCAAGACGAGGAATTTCAGGCCGCCCTACCCACGACCCGCCGCTCCCTGTATGCCCTGCTGCAAGATATTGAGGAGAAAGGCAGTTGGCCCCATCTGCCCCGCATCCAGATCCAGATGTTATTCAATGCCCTGCGGGAGTGATCGGCTCCCCATCCATCCCTGACTTGGCATGGCCCGTCTTTACGAACTGAGCTCTAACCACCCTCAGCCTTATCAGGTGGCTCAGATCGTCGAGCAGTTGCACCAGGGGGCGGTGATGCTCTACCCCACCGATACGGTCTATGCCATCGGCTGTGAGGTAACGCAGAAATCTGCTGTGGAACGGGTCCGATCCCTCAAACGACTCTCCAACGACAAACCCCTCACCTTCCTCTGTGCCTCCCTATCTCAAGTGGCCCACTATGCCCAGATCTCCGATCCGGCCTTTCGGTTGATGCGCCACCTCAGCCCCGGTCCCTACACTTTTTTACTGCCCGCCACCAAACTGGTGCCCAAGCTGGTACGGGATCCCAAGCGCAAGATCGCGGGCATTCGCATCCCAGATCACCCCCTTTGTCAAGCCCTACTCCAACAGCTGGATCATCCCCTGATCTCCACCTCCGCCAAGATCGAGGGAGAGGTGTTGAGCTCCTATTCCCTCTCCCCTCAGGAGTTCGAGCATCTGGAGAAACAGGTGGATCTGGTCGTGATCAATGACTCCCCCTTGGTGGCCCAGGTCTCGACGGTGTTGGACATGACCACTACTCCCCCCACAGTGATCCGGCCTGGCTTAGGGTACGACCAGGTGGTGCCGTTGTTGGACTGAGGACTGGATTATCCCAGACCTACCCATAGACCTCACCAGATCTACCGGACATGGCAGTGGATCTCTGGTTTGACCCCCAGAAGAGATTGATATAATTCTCGGCGGTATCTCAATCTCGCTTGGGATCGGCGTGGGGCAGGTTAGGGTAAGTTGAGCAACTGTGATGATGGGGGAGCTTATGACGCAGGGAACGGGACGACACTCTCCGCGGGTATTGAGGATCAGCTCTCTCCTGGTGATCGGGGTGGTGGCGACGACCTTAACGGGTGGTGCTTGGGCTCAGTCGGGTCCTATGGATCAGTTGCTACAGGATCTCTCCCAGCCGGAATCGAGTCCTGATGGGGCAGGAGCGGAGGCAGCCCCCTCTCCGGATGTGGCCCCAGGCACCCTGGATCTAAGAACGGGTGGGGAAACTCCAGGGGAGGGCACGGAAGGCGCTCAACCCCCTGGTGAGGCTGAGGTATTGGTGGCTGAGGTGGTGGTGACGGGTACGGAGGATCCGGATCTGGTGTCGCAGGTCTATGGGGCGATCGCCACCCAGGCGGGGGATGTGACGACCCGATCGCAGCTGCAGGAGGACATTGGGGCGGTGTTCGCCACGGGACTGTTCTCCGATGTCAAGGCGGTGCCCTCCGATACCTCGCTGGGGGTGCGGGTGACTTTTGAGGTGATGCCCAACCCTGTGCTACAGGCGGTGACCACAGAGGGCGCCCAGGTGCTGCCCCAGGAGGTGGTCGATGAAGCCTTTGGCGATCAGCAGGGGCAGGTGCTCAACTTCGGGGATCTGCAGTTTGGCGTACAGGCGGTGGAGACCTGGTATGAGGAGAACGGTTATGTCCTGGCCAAGGTCGTGGATGTGCGCTCCTCGGAGGATGGCACGGTCACTCTGGAGGTGGCGGAGGGTCAGATCGAAGATCTCCAGGTGGCAGGCAATACCACCACGCGAGATTTCATCGTCACCCGAGAGCTCTCTGCTCAGCCTGGAGATGTGTTCAACCGGGATCAGGTGCAGCAGGATCTGCAGAAGGTGTTTGAGTTGAACCTGTTTCAGGATGTCAATGTCTCCCTGGAGCCCGCTCAGACCCCAGAAGCGGTGGTGGTGGTGATCAATGTGGAGGAGAAGCGGACTGGATCTTTGGGGGCGACAGCAGGGGTGAGCTCAGCCACAGGAGTATTCGGGGGCGTCAGCGTCGGTGAGCAGAACCTGGGGGGTAATAATCAACAGCTGAGCTTGAATGTGCAGGTGGGCACAGAGGAGACCCTGTTTGATCTAAGCTTTACGGATCCTCAGATCGCAGGCATGGATCCCCCCACGGCCTACACGGTGGATCTGGCGAATCGACAATCCTCCAGCTTTGTCTTCGACAACGGCATCGGTCTACCCAATGGGGATGCGGTGCGGATCAATCGGCTCGGCGGGGGGGTGACCTTCTCACGACCCATCGGCAATGGCTGGCGAGCTAGTTTGGGGCCCGAGATCGAGTTTGTGGATTCTCGGGATAGCGATGGCACCCAGCAGCCCTTTGATCGGGCCGGGAATCCGATCGTGTTCGACGAGAGTGGTCAGGATAGTTACACCAGTATGCGTTTGGGATTAGTGCAGGACACCCGCAACAACGCCCTCAGTCCCACTCAGGGCAACCTCACCCGGTTCTCCTCTACTCAATCAGTGGGCCTGCTGGAGAGTGGTCTCAACTCCAACCGTCTGCAGGCCAGCTACAGTCAGTACATCCCAGTGGCTCTGTTGCAGTCCCAGGATACCCCCAGTGTTTTCGCCTTCGATGTGCGAACTGGATCGGTGCTGGGGGATCTGGCGCCCTATGATGCCTTTACGATCGGCGGGGGCAACAGTGTGCGGGGCTTCTTTGAAGGGGATGTGGGATCAGGTCGTAGCTTTGCTCAAGCCACCACAGAGCTACGATTTCCCGTGTTCAACCCGGTCTCTGGGGTATTGTTTGCGGACTATGGGACCGATCTGGGTAGTGCGGCGGCGGTGGTCGGGAACCCGGCAGGGGTACGGGATAAACCAGGATCAGCTCTGGGCTTGGGGGCTGGGGTACGGATTCAGTCCCCGCTTGGCCCCTTGCGGGTGGATTACGGTTTAGGTCAGGGGGACAGCGGCCAGAGTCAGCTGCATTTCGGTATTGGCGAGAAGTTCTAGAGGCCTCGGACCTGCTATGGTATTTCAGGGTTTCATCCCGGCTATGGCGGGTAAGTCCATCGGCAAAATGGCTTTGACACCCGATATATAGTCTGTATGGACGTTTTTGCTGATCCACTTAGAGGGGATAGGCGCATGAAGTACCAACGGATCCTGCTCAAGCTGAGTGGCGAGGCTCTGATGGGGGGCAAGAGCTACGGCATCGATCCGGAGGTACTCCAATCCATCGCTGAGGAGGTGGCCTCGGTGGTACGAGATGGTATTCAGGTGGCTGTGGTGGTGGGGGGAGGCAATATCTTTCGTGGTTTGAAGGAGGCGGCCTCGCGGGGCATGGATCGGGCCTCGGCGGATTATGTGGGTATGTTGGCGACGGTGATCAACGCTCTGACTCTACAGGATGCTCTGGAGCGAAACGAGGTGCCGACACGGGTACAGACGGCGATCGCGATGCAGGAGGTGGCAGAGCCCTATATCCGGCGGCGAGCCATGCGCCATCTAGAAAAGGATCGGGTGGTGATCTTTGGGGCGGGATCAGGCAATCCGTTCTTCACCACGGACACGACGGCGGCGCTGCGGGCAGCGGAGATCGATGCGGAGGTAATCTTTAAGGCCACCAAGGTGGATGGCATCTACGACTCCGATCCGAAGCTCAACCCCCAAGCCCATCGCTACGAGACCCTCAGCTACCAGGATGTGTTGACGAAGAATCTGCAGGTGATGGACACCACTGCCATCGCCCTCTGCAAGGAGAACAAGATCCCGATCATCGTCTTCGACCTCACCACCCCAGGCAACATCTACCGGGCTGTCAAGGGGGAACCGATCGGCACCCTTGTCCAATAATCTTGCTTTACAGGTTCCCGATCTCTGCTAGGATAGCAAAGCTGCGATCGTGAACCCTTGAGTTCCTTGGGGCTCCAGCAGTCGAGGATCCGTTGGGGTTCTTAGGATCAACAAAAGGTGGAGAGGTGGCCGAGTGGTCGAAGGCGCAGCACTGGAAATGCTGTGTGGGGCAACTCACCGTGGGTTCGAATCCCACCCTCTCCGTTCCTGAAAGCCTTATAGAGCAAGGGATCCAGCTGTTGAGGCTGGATTTTTACACATAAAGTGCAATTACCAACGAGAGCAGGTGGGTTACAGCGATCGAGGCACGGTGGAATCAGGGTTGGAGAGGACTATGCATAAGACACAGCACCTGATGCCATTATTTAGAGGGTGGTGAATGGGAGGTAGCGACATGACAGGGGCTAAGGCTAATCAGCAAGAGAATAGGGTGGGAAGGGTCCACATTGAGGTATTCCGTGACAAGTATCGTCTCAGATGGACACCACCCTACTCCTGAATATGACCTCGCTACCTTATGGGAGAGGTATGTCCAGTGCAAGATGCCCCAATGGAGTGAGTCCACTCGACAGGTGAACTGTAAAACCTTTACCAATCATGTCAATAACTTACCTAGTAAGTCCTTAGATAATGCGGTTGATATTAGGGATTACCTGTTGGGCAAGACTAAGTAGAGCAAGGAGTTAGGCTGAAACTGCTGGTGTAGCCGCTGGAGAAGAAGAGGCCGCCAGATATTTTGGACAGTCCAATGGGGAAGAGAGAAGAAACGTTGCAGTTTGCGTCGCCGACTGTCGACCAAGATAGGTAAAGGAAGGTGCTGAGCGAGTTGCTCCAGACGAACCTGCTGGAGAGTTTGTAGGGTACGTGGGAGGAGCTGGACAAGGAGAAGTTCGCGAGGGTTGAGTTTGGCAGAGAGTAACGTTTTAGCTCACCGGTTGCTAGACCAATTCGAAGATAAGTCTAGCATGTTAGCTTGGCGATCCGGTGCAGTGCTGGGTTAGGCGGCAGAAACATCAACATATTCAATCTGTGAACTAGGAGTAGGGATAGGTTCTCCTTCAGCTTTTAGTCCTTCTAGATGTAATGCAACAGCCTCCTTTATGAGCTGGACAACCTCGTCCCTGGATTCACCAACAGCTACACATCCTGGCAGGTCTGGGACATAGGCGCCCCAACTCTCTGAACCCTGTTCTACCACAGCTACATACCTCATGGTTTTGTCCTCACTTCAGCCCTGCTTGTCTCAGAATAAGTAGATCGGCAAAATTGCTTTGACATGCACTCCAGACACAAAAGACTCGGGCAGATCAATGAGGCCTAACATGTCGATCCGCACCTGGGTAGGCCGTTCCGTCAGGTGCAGCAAATTGTTGGGCTGCTGTCCTGATTCAAGTAGCATTGAACAACACCTCACAATCGCAGTATCCCCCGCGTTGCTGTAGCGCCAACAGCGTATCCTGTACCGGTAGCCCCTCCTCCGAGACCCACCTCTCGGTGAACCTGAGGGAATGATCACATCGACTCTTCCCCAGGCTCTCCTCAAGAAACTGCTTCAAGCGAGAGAGTTGCAAAGGCGACATCGGTAGTTGAAGCCATTCTTGCTTCGCTTCCCTCAAGGCAGCCAGCCGCTTCAGATCCTTCTTCGAACGCTTTCCCTCGATAGCACATGCCTTCTCGAGATTCGCAATCGCCAACTCATAGTTCAGGAAAGCCTCATCGGCAAGACTCAACAGGCGGAAGCCATCGGCTTCGTCCGGATGTGAGGAGGTGAAGGCTCGAAGCTTACTTCTTGCCCTCATAAGAACTGGCACCGCCTCCTTGTCCGGAAGCCTCCGAAGATAGCTGCCCTGACGGGCCAGGCGCATGCCCGTTTGGAGCTCTCGCCTCACACTATCTGGAACGCCGCTCACGCTCTATCCCCTGTCAACCTAACGCTTGCACTCACCTGTCTGCATGATGAATCTGTGAAAAAGCATAGCACATTGGCCTGCTGATCCGGTGCAGTGATGTGTTAGGTAAAGCTGACAAAATAAATATGGAGTTCTTAGAGGACTATCTTCACAGTTGGGAGAAAATGTCTAGAACCAACTCTACAAATATGTTAACAGGGGCTGATGATCCCACCTTGTTTTCTCTGAATTCAGACTTAAGTAGATCGGCAAAATTACTTTGGCACGCACTATATAGACTGTATAAACGTTTTTGCTGATCTACTTATTCACTGATTTTGCGGGATTGTGTGAGGCGAAGCCTAACGGTTCGCTTGAGGCTGTCAACAACCTCGAACACCAACCGGGAGCTTACGCCAGTCCGCTCCAAGCAATTGTTATGTGGCGAGTGAGTTTTCCAAGACGATCTCAGAGAACACAGCAACAAAACTTTCCAACTCATCATCAGTAACCGTCAATGGTGGATCAATGCGGAGAAAAGACCCGCGATTCCCGACGATGAATCCCCGGTTCAGCAGCTCCAAGTAGATGCGATTTGCAGTTTCAGAATCTTGAAGGTCGACAGCGAGCATCAATCCCCGCCCTCGAACGTCGAGTACTGTCGAAGTGCCCACCAACTTGCGAAGTTCACGGAGCAACGCGGATCCTTTTCGGGCCGATTCGGCAACCAACTGCCCTTTCTCAATGACATTGATCACTTCCTGAGCAATTGAAGCGCCCAGCGGATCGTTTTGATGAGACTGCGAATAGTGAAACGCCGTGCCGCACAGTTCGTCTACCATGTGTGGACTAATAACGGCGACGCTGACTGGATATCCGTTCCCGATGCCTTTCCCAACAGCGATTAAGTCAGGTTGTATTCCGTAGTGCTGGTAACCGAACCACCGGCCAGTCCTTCCGATGCCTGTCGTCACCTCGTTCGCTATTATCTTCCCGCCATGAGCCCGAACCGTGTCAACGATGCGTTTGACTAAGGCTTGAGGAGGAAACCGAACGTAGCCGGATGAGCTGCCAGGCTCAAGGATAAAGTCCGAAACGTCATCTGGGATTGACGTAATAAGCCGATCCGCTTCCACCGTGGAAATCTCGGATCCACTGGTTACGGAGGTGAGCCAATCGAGAGTACACCAACCAACGCGCTGGTCGTTTACCGAGCTGTAAGCTCCAAGATATGAGTCGCTGAATGTCAAAGAGGTTTCAAATCCGGTGAGGTGTCGCGCAATCTGTCGTGAAATCTCAA
>CAYSEO010000089.1:0-13976 GCA_964429885.1 uncultured bacterium | reverse complement strand
GGTGGTAGTGGGCAAGTTATATCGCCGAGCCCTGGATACGTTGATGGCCACCTGGGGTGTCAGCTTGATCCTGCAGCAGGCGGTGCGGATCCTGTTTGGGGCTCAGAATGTGGATGTCAATAAGCCTGCCTTCCTTGGATCTCAGTTCCGGATCCCTGGCACGTTTGTCGTGCTTCCCTTTACACGAGTCTTTATCTTGATCGTAGCGATCCTGGTGCTGTTGGGTCTATTTCTCTTTCTGAGTCGCTCCAGGTTTGGCTTACAGATCCGGGCCGTGACTCAGAATCGATCGATGGCAGCCTGTATGGGGATCCCCACCTCCCGTGTGGATGCGCTGACGTTTGGTTTGGGTACGGGATTGGCTGGGGTATGTGGAGCCTTGTTGACCTTGATCGGATCGGTCGGACCTTCCACTGGCCAGAATCTGATCGTAGACTCCTTCATGGTGGTGGTGATCGGCGGTGTGGGTAAACTGATCGGCACTCTGGCGGGGGCGACGATCTTGGGCTTCCTGAATACCTTCAATGAGTCACTCCTCAATGGCAGTTTGGGTAAAGCCTTTACCTTTGCGTTGGTGATCCTGCTGCTCCAGTTCAAGCCAGCGGGGTTATTTCCCCAGAAAGGTCGAGATGTCGAGTGATCCCTTAGCTGATTCATTCTCTCAAGCACAGTAGCGTTGTCAGGTGTGTACTATGGCTGAAACGACCCCACAAGTCTCCACTCATTCTCCATCCAGACGGATGTTGATCGAAGGGATCGTCATCGCGGTGATCACGATCATTGCTGTGTTTATCCTGCCCAATGTGCTGACGGACTTTCGCTTGAATCTATTGGGGCGGTGGTTGTGTTTTGCGATCGTGGCGGTTTCCATCGATCTGATCTGGGGCTATACGGGCATGTTGAGCCTGGGGCATGCGGTTTTCTTTGCTCTAGGGGGTTATTGTTTGGGGATGCATCTAAAATTGATGGCCCCTAGTTTGACGGGGGGAAGTAATCCTTCCGGGGAGGTGATTCCGGATTTCATGGCCTATGGAGGTTTGGAGAGTTTGCCCGCCTGGTGGGAGCCTTTTTATAATCCCTGGTTTGCGATGGCGGCGGTGGTGGTCGTGCCTGCTTTAGTCGCATTCATGTTGGGCTATCTGATCTTTCGAAACCGGATCAAGGGGGTTTACTTCGCGATCATCACCCAGGCTACCTCGCTGGTGTTTAGCGTGTTGTTAGTGGGCTATTTGGAATATACGGCGGGTACCAACGGACTGACGGACTTTAATACCTTCTTTGGGGTTGATATCAATACCCCTGAGACCAGACGGATTCTGTATATCGCTACCTTCTTCTTTCTGTTGGGCATCTATCTTTTCTCCCGCTGGCTGACCTCTGGGAAATTCGGACGCTTACTGATCGCCATTCGTGATGATGAGTTTCGGGCTCGCTATGCGGGTTACCACGTCGAGTTTTACAAGCTGGCGATCTATGTGATCTCGGCAGTGATCGCGGCCATTGGTGGGGCCTTGTTTGTGCCTCAGGTGCTGATCATCAATCCCAATCAGGCAGGTATTGTCCAATCCATTGATTTCGTGGTCTGGGTTACGGTGGGCGGTCGAGCTACACTCCTGGGTGCGATCAGTGGGGCGTTGGTGATCAATGGTCTTCGGACAACCCTGAGTGAGAATATCCCAGAGTATTGGCTGTTATTCCAAGGTCTGGCTTTGGTGGGTGTGGTGATGTATCTGCCCAATGGTATCGTGGGATTCATTCGTGACTCCTACCATCGGTTAACGTCACAACAGGTTTAGGGGGCCATCATGAGCGACGAGATCATCCGGATCCACAATGCGACAGTCAGCTTCGATGGGTTCAAGGCCATCAACGATTTCAGCTTTTCCATGGCCAATGACGAGCTCAGGGTCGTGATCGGTCCCAACGGTGCCGGTAAAACCACCCTTTGCGATCTGATTACAGGCAAGGTCAAACCTACTCAGGGAACGGTGATCTTCAAGGATCAAGACATCACCAAGCTACCGGAGTACAAGATCGCTCGACTGGGGATCGGTCGTAAGTTTCAGACCCCCCGCGTGTTCCTAAACCTGACGGTATTTGAGAATGTTGAGCTGTCTTACAATCCAGACAAGGATGTCCTCAAGACCCTATTTGGCCGCCGCTCCCCGGAGGAACAGGACAAGATCGACTCGGTGCTGGAGATCTGTGGCTTGAAGGAGGTGGCTGACGCCCCAGCGGGCATCCTCTCCCATGGTCAGAAGCAATGGCTGGAGATCGGTATGATGGTGGCCCAGGATCCGGATCTGTTGTTGCTGGATGAGTGTGTGGCGGGCATGACGGATAAGGAAACCGAGGCGACGGGGGAGCTGATCGAGGTATTGGCCAAAAACCACGCCATCTTAGTGATCGAGCATGACATGGTCTTTGTGCGCCAGATCGCTCGCAAGGTAACGGTGATGCATCGGGGTATGACCTTGTGTGAGGGCAACTTTGAGGAGGTGCAGAACGACAGTCAGGTGATCGAGGTCTATCTCGGATCTCACAAGAGTAAGATCGCAGCTTAGTGGGCTTCTAAACCCGAAGGTGATCATGGGTTGACCCCAAGGTTTGATCTCGAGATCAGGAGTTTTTGGATCGATCAGCTAGACATTACTGGATGAAATCATGACCGCAGTTGCTACAGAGACACGACCGCTTTTGGATATCGATCATCTCAACGTTTACTACGGGGAGAGTCATATCATCTGGGATCTCTCCTTCAAGATCATGCCAGGCCAAGCTGTCTGTTTATTGGGTCGTAATGGCATGGGTAAGACGACTGTGCTGAAGACGATCATGGGTTTGTTAAGCCCTCGGCAGGGCAGCATTACCTTAGATGGGGATCCGATCACCACAGCACCAACTCATGTCAGAGCTAGCGCAGGCATTGGCTATGTGCCCCAAGGACGGGAGATCTTTCCACGACTGACCGTAGAGGAGAATCTGTTGGTAGGATTGGAGGCAACTGCCGGGAATGTCCGAATGATCCCGGAATTTGTCTATGATCTGTTCCCCATCCTCAAGGATTTCCTCAATCGATTTGGAGGAGATCTGAGTGGAGGTCAACAACAACAGCTCGCCATTGCCAGGGCTCTAGTGGCCAATCCCAAGATCCTGGTTTTGGATGAGCCGACGGAAGGGATCCAGCCGTCCATCATCATTGAGATCGAGGAGGCGATCACCAAGATCAAACAGGAGCGAGGGATCTCGGTTCTATTGGTGGAACAATACTTCCAGTTTGCTCAGAGCTTGGCGGATTACTTCTATCTGATGGAGAACGGTAGCCTAGTGATGGAGGGACCGACGACAGGGATGGATGAGACTCAGGTGCAATCCTATCTATCCCTATAGATCCTCATTTCCCCTTGTCAAGTCCTTTCTGACGCCGCCGGATCCGGAAGTAAGCTACAAAGGATAGACTACTGGTGGCTACAAAGAAGGTGGTGATGCCCTCAAAGATCAGCCAGGAGGAGAGTGTATTGCTCCCATCCTCCAGGGCTGGGCATTGGGTTAGAACACAGTTGAGAGCCAGAATATTGAGGGAGACAAACAGCAGAGCCGGTAGGCTACTCAAGAGCCCGGCACTCAGTAGATAGGATTCAGGAGTGGTGAGGAAGACGAATAGGTTGGAGAGGTAGTTTCTGATGGAAAAGAAACCCTCGTCGTCCTTAGGATCTTTATCGAAGCTCATCAATCAAATCCATGGATCATTATCTAGAATGATACCTCCTGAGACAAAACCTGAATAGATCATTCCACGCTCTCCTGGAGCCTATTGCTGGGATGAGGGGTTGCTCACCGATGCTTTGGCTTTGCTCTCCCTCAGTCCTTCCAAGAACCCCTAGAGGTCTTTCTGTTCTCACCCGCCCTGTAGGTCTTGGGCACTCTCAGGACCCTGTTGTCCTTGGTTATGATCGCCCTGGACCTGGCCCACGATCGCTGCTTGAGTCGCTGTTGAGGACAAGAGCTTTCTAATCCCAGTCAGATCCTCCACTGTCAGGAGATCTGGCCGATGGTGGAATCGAGATCACGGATCCGAGTTGATAGACTGGACTCGACCTAATTTGCCCTGTGGGGATCTATGGTCTCATCCCAGCCGCCTTCCGATCACCCGGATCACTCTGATGCAGAGCGGACGAAGGATCATTTCCTTTATCCCTACCGTTCCCGTGCCCATAGCGATCTCTCCCCTGGCCAGATCCTGTTCAGCGCCAATCTACAGGAGTTCTCTCAGAAGGTATCGTTGATCTGTGCGTTGGAATCCAATGGTAAGCTGAGTCCCCAGGAGACCTTTGAGCGGATCCGGCAGCTGTGGACCTCTCTGGAAGGATCGAAACAGACCCTACTGGATGATTGATCCTTAGATTTCTAAGGGGCTTACCGGAGATAATCCAACCTAGACACCTGCAGATCGAGAGGCCATTGTGTTTCTGAGTGTGATCATTCCTACCTACAACCGCCGGGCGATCCTGGAGAAATGTTTGAGGGCCTTGGCCCAACAATGGCCGGGGGAGTATCAGGGCTATGAGGTGGTGGTGGTGGATGATGGCTCCACAGATGAGACGGTGCCCTGGCTCCAGAGCACAGATCTGGGCATCTCAGAGTTTCAGTTGTTGCTGCAGGATCACCAGGGTCCAGCGGCAGCTCGTAATCTCGGTGTGATTCGTAGCCGTGGGGATGTGGTGATCTTTATCGATAGCGATCTGGTGGTGGTGGACGGTTTCCTGTCAGCCCATGCCCGGATGTTGAGACAACAGGGAGTGACAGGAGATCCGGATCGACCCGGAGAGGGCAAGGTGTTCACCTATGGTCGCGTGATCAATACCCATAACTTTGATGATCCTTTCTCGGAACCGTTTAAACCGACCGATTTCTCAGCCGCCTTCTTTGCAACCGGTAATGTGGCCATCGCTCGCTGTTGGCTTGATCAGGCCTCGGAGTCTCTGGAAGGACCGTTTGATACCCGGTTTCATCTCTATGGCTGGGAGGATCTAGAGCTCGGGGTGCGGCTCAAGCAGATCGGACTCCAGATGGTGAAATGTCCAGAGGCAGCCGGATATCACTGGCATCCTCCTTTTCAGCTGGAGCAGATCCCCAAGTTGATCGAGCGGGAGCGACAACGAGGGCGCATGGGGGTGTTGTTTTATCAAAAGCACCCCACTTGGGAGGTACGACTGATGATCCAGATGACTCCTCTCCATCAGATCCTATGGGGGATTCTGTCCCTATGGGGCTGGCTGAATGAGCGGCGGGTAGCTCCTCTATTGCAATGGTTGATCGATCGGGATCGATCAGATCTGGCTCTGGAACTCTGTCGAGTTTTTTTTCTCAATTGGTACAATGTCCAAGGGGTCTACGAGGCCTATCGAGATCGTCACTGATCACAGGAAGAAGAATTGCTAATTGAGATGGCTGGGATCCGGCGATTATAAATTTGATCGTGGGGACCTGCATCAACCAAGCCATGTCTCCCGTTGTCAACAGGCTGTGGCAGACATGCAACAGGTATCATGGAGATATCCATCGCTGAAGGAATTGTAAACTAAGGTCAGTAGATCGACTGAATTACTATGAATGCTGCCGAAGATATCCTCTCGAATCGATCTCCTCAGCTACTTTACCTCTCCTTCGATACGGTTCCCGCCCCGAAAGGATCCGCCATTCATATTGAAGCCTTCGTTAAATCACTGGCCTTAGTCTTCGCTCCCCTACACCTGATCACCGTCTCTCCTACCGCTGAGCAGATCCACTCCCCAGATCGTTGGCCGGGAGTGGATCATTGGGAGCTGCCCGCCTTAGGAGCTACTGTAATCAATCGAGCCCTACATTTCCGTACCCTATTACAGGCTTGGCTACAGGATCGATACTTCGAGGTGATTCATTTTCGTTCGATCTTTGAGGGATTTAAGATCGCCTGTGAAAAGGAGAAATACTGCCGATCGCTGATCTTTGAGGTGAACGGTCTGCCTTCGATCGAGCTGAAATATCGCTATCCTCGTATGGTTGAGGATCCCGTCTTGATGCATAAATTGATCGCTCAGGAACAAGTGTGTTTGGAGGCAGCCGATCGGATCATTACCCCCAGTCCGGTGACCGCTCAGTATCTGCAGAGTCGTGGCGTCACCCCAGATCGGATCACGGTGATTCCCAATGGTGTTGATCTGGATCGGTTTACCTATCCTCCGCCACGGAGGGAGAGATCTTCAGTCATGGGGTTGGCCTACTTTGGCACCCTCAGCAGTTGGCAAGGGATCGAGTTGGCCATTCGGGCAGTGGCTGGGCTGATCCCTGATCTGCCGGTTGAGCTCAGGTTGATCGGCCCTGGTCAACAGCGACAGAAACGATCGTTACAACGACTGGCGCGTAAGTTACAGGTGAGTGATCGAGTGAAATGGTTGGGGCCACTTTCTCAGTTCGATCTGGTGGCTCAGCTCCATCAAGCCGATGGGATCTTGGCCCCTTTGACGATTAATGATCGGAATTTAGTCCAGGGATGTTGTCCTCTTAAGGTGTTGGAGGGAATGGCGGTGGGGGTGCCTGTGATCAGTACGGATCTGCCTGTGGTGCGAGATCTGGGTCACCATGAACAGCACTTTCTACTGGCGAAACCGGGATCCGTACCGGCCCTTCAGGAGGCGATCTTGAGGCTACATCAGGATCCGACTTTGGGGATCACTCTCTCTCGGCAGGCTCGTCAACAGATCGAGGATCGATTCACCTGGGATCGGGCAGGACGGCAATTGGTGAGCCTCTACCGAGAGAGCCTGCAGATCCCTAGCAGAACCTGATCGGCGTGTTCAGTCCTGAGGCTGCTGAGTTTACGGAAGGATCCCGAAAGTGTTAGACCAGATCCTGTCCCGATCTTGAGTGTTCGCCATGCCTCCCCGTTGGCCCCGCAAGCCCTCCCGCCAGGATCCTGAGTTCCGTAAGCTGGACGATCGCTATACCTTCGCCGCCCACATCGCCCTCTACCTGGTCTCCTCCACTGGATTGGTCTTCTTCAATATGCTGTTTCAGGCCGCTTGGCCCTGGTTGGTGCCCTTTCTGGGTTGGTGGGGGATGGCATTGGGGATCCATGCCTTCTGGATCATTGTGATCGCTCGCTACCCTGCTGTGGTGGAGCCGGTCATGCCTGGTCTGACGGAACTGGAACCTGACTCTCCTGATTGACCTGATCTACAAAAGATCGATCCGGCCTAACCTCCCTCATCCCTATGACCATGACCCTAGACTCCCCCCTCAGTACCCAGCTCCATCCCCTGATCCAACGGTTGGCGGAGGCGATCCTGTCCACCTGGGATCAGCATCTCACCCTATCTGCCTATCCCCTGCCCGAGGATCTGGGCTATGTGGAGGGACGGTTGGAGGGGGAGCGACTGGTGATCGAGAACCGCTGCTTCCAGACCCCCGAGTTTCGCAAGTTGCATCTAGAACTGGCTCAGGCGGGGCAAGGCCTGGATATCCTCCACTGTGTCATGTTCCCCCGACTCACCTATGATCTGCCCCTGTTTGGCTGTGACATCGTGGCAGGGCGAGGCCAGATCAGTGCCGCCATCGTTGATCTCTCCCCCATCGGGACGGAGACCTTACCGCAGGCTTATCAAACCCAACTCGATCCGCTGCAGAAGCAAACTCAAAGCTTCAGCCAACGTCGGGATCTACCGGAGTGGGGCTCGATCTTCTCCCCCTATTGTCTATTTATTCGACCCGCTGATCTGCAGGAGGAGGAGGTATTTCTACAGATCAATACCCGCTATCTGCAGATCCATTGTCAACAGGCCACCCAACAGCAACCCACCGCCGATCCCCAACAGATGTTTAGAGGGCAATACCGCTACTGTTCTCAACAACAACAGAACGATCGCACCCGACGGGTTCTGGAGAAAGCCTTTGGCCTGGAGTGGGCCGAGCGCTACATGACCACCGTTTTATTCGATCTCCCCACAATTTCCGCTTAATTCTCAGGATCGGATCCTGCCCGTGTTCTATTGTTAAATAAGAGCTCCAATTCTGGGGTTCAACTCCGTCCCTAGGAGCAGAGCTCCGGATCGAGGTCTACGTTAAGGTATGGCAAGCGAGCGACCCGATGTTGCTACTGTGATCGAAATCAAGGAGGCCGATGTGCTGTTGACGAAAGGCTTTGAGGTAGAGATGTACACGGGCACCCCTGCCGGTGAGGTGGTAGGGTTCTCCGACCGGGCCGCCGTCGCCCTGCCCAATATCGCCAAGGAGCCCGATCGTCGCAATGTCGAGTACATCACCGCTCCCCTGCGTCGCTACGAGGATCTGTTGTGTGAGCTGGTGCATCCCCGTCTCCGGCTGCGCCAGTTCCTCAAACAGTTCGGTGACTATACCCTGCTGCCCGGTAGCACCCTGGCCTTAGGGGGCAGCGATCACTTTGAGCGCTCCGATCCCGATCATCCCTATCACGGCTACATCGAACGCACCTACGGCACCCGCGTCGTCACCGCCAGCATTCATATCAACGTCGGCCTCGATACCCCTGATCAGATCATGCAGGCCTGTCGTCTGATGCGAGCCGAGGCTCCTCTCTATCTGGCCTTGAGTGCCTCCTCCCCCTTCCTGGATGGTCAAGTAACGGGATCCCACTCCACCCGCTGGCAGATGTTCCCCGCCACCCCAGAGCATGTCCCCTTCTTTGCCGATCATCAACACTACATCCAGTGGACCGAGGAGCAGCTGCAGCTGGGCACCATGCAGAACGTCCGCCATCTCTGGTCCTCCGTGCGTCCCAATGGTCCCGAGCGCCCCTTCGACATCAACCGAGTGGAGGTGCGGATCTGTGATCTCGTCGCCAATCCCCTCGTGCTCCTTGGCATCACCGCTTTAATCGAGGCCCGTCTGCATCAGATGTTGGCTCAGCCTGAGGTCTTGGATCCCCTACGAGGTCCCTACAGTGATGAGGAACTGATCCAGATCACGGCAGCCAACGAGCGAGCCGTCGCGGCCCATTCCCTAGAGGCCACTGTGACCCACTGGCAAACCGGTGAGACCCTGCCCATCGCCGCTTGGATCGAGCAACTGCTCACGGAAGCCTGGGTGACCGCCTATCCCCGAGGCTTTAGCTGTTTTCTCACCCCGCTGCAGAAAGTGCTACGGGAGGGCAATGAGGCCCAGCGTTGGCTGCGTCAGATCCAGCAGGGAGCCAGCGTCGCTCAGGCCTATCAACAGGGGATCACCGATCTAGCTGCCCAGGAGGTGGAACTGCAGGAGACGATCTGTCAGCCCCTGCGGGTTTAGCGGCCCACCCCTTGAGATCCCCCGCCGACATCTGGGTTAAGGTGGGGGATGACGAAAAAAGAGTTGGCAGTCTCCCGCCAACCCTATAGTGTTCCCTGTTAGTGAGCTGACAACGTTACCAATTGACAACGAAATTCAACCCCTGCTCATAGTGTGCCGCTAGTCTCCCCTGCTGCAGGTGACCGTGGTCACGCCAAGTGTGTGATCGAGATCACGCCAAGTGGGCAAATCCGTCCCCAGAGCGGATCTGATGGCCTAAGTTCCTTAAGATCTGGATCAGGTGCCATGACGACGACCCTCGATCAGGAGCGCCCTGCAGCAGCGTAGAGGCTGGCAACAGAATCGATTACCATGCCAGGTATGTGAGATCTTCTCCGCCTCATGGGCCATAATCTCCGAAGGGAGCGAGTAGGTGCCAACGGTCCTGTGCTGTATTGAGGGAGTCCCAGTGTGCTGTATCTAGCTGAATTCAACAAACCGATCGGCTTTGGCAGACCGTCTCTAGTGTTGTTGGCCAAACAACAACCTCAAGATAACTGGCAGCCTGTGAATGAGGAGCCGATCCAGCTGGACAACCGTGTGGACGTCAGTCGATTAAGGGATGGTTGCCTGGTGCTGGCGGAGATCGGGGGCAATCGCTCGGTACAGCGGATCAATGAGGCGGCCAAACAGCTGGTTACCTATCTGCAGAACTTTAGTCGTCTCCAGGACAAGGCCCGCTCCCAAGAAGAAGAGATCGAGACCTGGAAGCAATCCCTCACCTTCCAAAGCCAGGAACTGAACCGACGGGAGATGGAGATCGAATCCCAGGAGGAGGAGCTACAGCGGCTCTATGAGAAATATCAGGGGGTCGAGGAGGAGAAGAGATCTCTGGAGGCCAAGCGGGAGGAGATCACCTCTCTGGAGTCGCATATCGCGGAACAACAGCGGCTGGTGGGGGAGCAACGGGAGGCCTTAGCCCATCAGCAGGAGGAGTTGCAGCAACGACTGCAGGAGGCTCAGGGGAGTCGCTTGGGGGAGGTGGAGGCCGCACAATTACACACCCTTCTGGGACAACTGCAGCAGGATCTGCAGTCCGGTATCGATCCCCAGCCCTATCTCACTCCTGTTCAGGAGGAACTGCAGCAGCGGCAGCAGGCTCTGGAACAGTCCTTGGCCCACGTAGGACAGGATCGTCAGCAGGTGGAGCAGCAACAGGCCGAGCTAGATCAGGCGCTGCAGGCTTGGCAAAGGCGGCGCGGAGAATGGTTTCAGGCCCGTTCGACCCTGGAGAATCTGCGGGCGGAGGTGCGCTCTCAGGAGATCTCCTGCCAGATCCGACAGGACCAGCTCCAACGGCTCAGTGCTCAGCTGCAGCTCCAGGATCAGATCCATCAAAAGGCATTTGGCTTGGTGGGGGAGTATGACTTCATCACTGCTACGGGCATGGAGAGTAAGGGCCAGAGCCATGAGCCCGAGATGTCTATTGAGGAGCTCCAAGAGAGCGTCAACCATCTGCGACGGGAATACGAGCAACGCTCGGGTCAGGTGAATCAGCAGTTGGCTGAGTTGGATCAAAACCGCCAAACTCTGGACGAGCTGAAGGAGAAGCTGGCCTCTGCCTCCCCTGATGATCAGTTCGATATCGAGATGGATATTGATTATTACCAGTCCGCCTGCAGTGCTCTGGAGGAGACGATCCTGCCTCAACAGGAGAACCTGCAACGGGAATATGAAGAGTTGGTGCGCCAAGAGGCCCGCCTCAAAGCCCGTCTAGGAGACGACACGGAGGAGGTCTCTCTGTTACCCACCGTGGATATTGGCCCCTTGCTCTCCCAGTTGGACGATCAGAAACAGCTGCAACAGGATGAGAAACAGCGTCTGGAAGCTCAGGTGCAGCAGATGTTGGATTCCCTGCGGCCTCAGCAGGAGACCCTCAATCAACAGCAAAAGGACATCGATCAGCGGTGGGAGCAGTTGGAGCAGGAGGAGCAGGATCTGCGGGCTCGGATCCGGGATCTGGCGGCTCAGACCCGTGCTCTCGACATCCGACAGGAGCTGCTGACTCAGGAACAATCCTACCTAGAGAGCTTGGGAGGTCATCTGGATCAGCTCACCACCCTGTGCGAGGGATCCACAGCTTCAGAATCCAGTCAATCTTGTTTGGAGTCGATCCGCTCGCTCTTGACGACCTTGACGGGAGCAACAGCAGGGGCAGAGATCGCGTCCTAGGCTCATTGGCAACATCTGTTTAGGCTGGGTCATGCTAGATTCTGAGCCCGCATGTATAACTGTCAGGAGATCCTGAGATGGTGGATGCTTTGAGCCGATCCCAGCCCCCAGCCCCTCAGATGCGGCGGCCCAATCTGGATCCGTTCTGGATGCCGTTTACGGCCAATCGCCAGTTTAAGTCCACCCCTCGCCTGTTGGTGGGGGCCAAGGATATGTATTACACCAGCGAGGATGGCCGCTCGATCCTGGATGGCACGGCGGGACTGTGGTGTGTGAACGCGGGACACTGCCGTGAGCCGATCGTCAAGGCGATCCAGGCTCAGGTGGCGAAGTTGGATTACGCTCCTGCTTTCCAGATGGGGCATCCTGCTGCCTTTGAGCTAGCGGATCGATTGGTGCACCAGCTACCTGCGGATCTGGATCATGTGTTCTTTACCAACTCGGGCTCCGAGTCCGTGGATACGGCCCTTAAGATCGCCCTAGCCTACCATCGGGTCACGGGACAGGGCACCCGGCAGCGCCTGATCGGGCGGGAGCGAGGCTATCACGGGGTGGGGTTTGGCGGCATCTCGGTGGGCGGCATCAGTAGCAACCGCAAGTTCTTTGGCAGCTTATTAGCCGGGGTGGATCATCTGCCCCACACCCATAATTTGGAGCACAATGCTTTTAGCCAGGGACAACCGGCCTGGGGAGCGGAGCTGGCGGATGAGCTGGAACGAATCGTGGCACTGCATGATGCCTCCACCATCGCGGCGGTGATCGTGGAGCCAGTGGCGGGATCCACAGGGGTACTGATCCCCCCGCAGGGCTATCTGGAGCGACTGCGGGCCCTCTGTGATCGTCATGGCATTCTACTGATCTTTGATGAGGTGATCACGGGGTTTGGTCGTCTGGGCTCGGCCTTTGCTACCGATTACTTTGGGATCATCCCCGATATCATCACCACGGCGAAGGGGTTGACCAACGGCACGGTGCCCATGGGGGCGGTGTTCGTCCGTAAACCGATCTATGAAGCCTTCATGAGCGGTCCTCCCCAATCCATCGAGTTATTTCACGGCTACACCTACTCCGGACATCCGTTGGCCTGTGCGGCGGCCATGGCGACTCTGGATGTGTATGAGCAGGAGGATCTGTTTGGTCAAGCGGCTCAGATGGCCAGCTACTGGCAGGAGGCGGTTCACTCCCTCCAGGATCTGCCCCATGTGATCGATCTCCGCAACCTGGGCCTGATCGCAGGGATTGAGCTGGAGCCGATCCCTGATCAACCCACCACCAGAGCCTTTGAGGTCTTCCTGCGCTGCTTTGAGAAGGGGGTCATGATCCGAACAACAGGAGACATCATCGCCCTCTCCCCACCCTTGATCATCAACCCATCCCAGGTGGATCAGTTGTTTGGTACGATCGCTGAGACCCTCAAGGAGATGGCTTAGATCACCGCTCGGGTCTGGATCTATAGAGCTTCTCCTCCGCTCATCCCAAGAGACTATGCCCCAGGTTCCCTCCTATCCCACCCTCTGGCAAACCTTATTCCCCCGGTGGCCCCGGCGTCGAGATCTGCTCCTGTGGGTCTTGGGAATGGCTTTTCTCTGGCTGACAGCTCAGATCACGATCTCGTTACCCTTTACGCCTGTGCCGATCACAGGTCAGACCCTAGGGGTGATGTGGGTGGGAGCCACGTTGGGGGCGCGGTTGGGGTTTCTGACCGTGATCGGTTATCTGATCCTGGGTACGACAGGGATGCCGGTGTTCTCCGCTGGGGAGGCCGGTCTAGATCAGATCCTGGGTCCGACGGGGGGATATCTACTGGCCTTCCCGTTGGCGGCGGCCATGATCGGGAGCTTGGTGGAACGGTTTGGGGTAGATCGACAGATCCTGAAGCTGTGGGGCAGTCTGCTGCTCTGTAGTCTGATCGTCTTTGTGACTGGCGCGACCTGGTTGGGGGTGTGGCTCCAGAATGCTGGTCGGTTTGAGGGGGGCTGGGCCGTGTTACAGGCAGGGGTGCTGCCGTTTCTGCCTGGAGATCTGATCAAGTCAGGGCTTACCTCATTGCTGCTACCTACGGTGTGGCGGAGGATCGGGACACAGGGTAGAGACTGAGCTCTCAGATCTCTTAGGATTGCTTTAGCACCCTATTACTCCGGACTTTATGCTTAAGTCTGTGAATCGTCTGGCTCCGACCCTGCGCTGGGGGTTAGCCTTCCCTTTGCTCTATTTCAATGGCCTGTTGCTGTTGGAGCTGATTGATAATATCCAGCCGCTGTTCTCGATCCTGGTCAGTGCGGTTCTGCTGGCCTTTCTGCTGGAGTTTCCTCTCAATGCCCTGCAACGGTGGGGTGTCAAGCGCAGTTGGGCTCTTGGGATCGTTCTCAGCGTCACGATCTTCCTGTTCATCAGTTTGTTTCTAACGGTGGTGCCCCTGTTGATCCAGCAACTTTACCAGATGGGCAACCTGATCCCCCTGTGGG
>CAYSEO010000088.1:0-14110 GCA_964429885.1 uncultured bacterium | reverse complement strand
CACAGGCTGCTGTTAGCGCGACGCTGAACAACAGTAGTCATGGGTGGATTACTCCGAATATAAACTCAATGGATGAACGCCGAGAATTAAAGCGTTCGTAAGACGATATTAGAGGATTGGTTAAGTTTCGTCAAGGTTGGGATCCAGCAGATTGGGCTGCCCCCTTGCCCTGACGAGTCTTCCAATCCACAGGGTTGACACCAGCGCCATGGACCCAGACCAGAACCTCCCCCGGACCCATACTGGGCATCGGCACCTCCTCGATCTGCAGCACCTCAGCGGCTCCGTAGGTATGGATCCGAACAGCTCTCATGGTTGTATCCCGATTCCTGACCATTG
Source organism: uncultured bacterium (assembly GCA_964429885.1). Classification (GTDB taxonomy): domain Bacteria; phylum Cyanobacteriota; class Cyanobacteriia; order Thermostichales; family Thermostichaceae; genus CAYSEO01. The sequence goes on along the minus strand of CAYSEO010000088.1, from coordinate 13,771 downwards.
CACCTGGGAACGTCCCTGATCATCTCGCAGGGATCCTCCGGCCCGCCGATAGGAGAAGAACTGTTCCGACTGCTGGCGAGTACAGAGGGGGCTGACGCTGATCTGTGCACTGGGCACGCCACTGTGGGCCAATTGCAGCCGATTCACGTGTTTGAGATCCAACCGAACTCGCTCAGGATCTGGATCAGCCTGCAAGACCTGATCGTGATCCTCGGGGGGGAGTGTGCTCAGTACCTGTTCTGCCACAGTTTTAGACACTTGGTAGGCTCCCCCTGAAATGGCTGGACCAATCGCTACCCGCACCGAGCCCAGATCCACCCCTTGACGAGCCCACTGCTCCATGACTGCAGTACAGATCGACGCGGCTGTCCCCCGCCACCCTGCATGGATCGCTGCCACCTGTCCTGTCTGAGTGCTGCCCATGAGGATCGGCACACAATCTGCTGTACAGACCCAGACGGAGTCCCCGCATCGGTGGGTGAGCACAGCATCTGCTTGGGGGCGGGAGGTTGGGTTAGACAATAGGGTCTCAGATCGGATGGCTGCTCGTCCGTGAACTTGATGAGCCCAGGCTGCCTTGTCTCCACCCAGGTTCAGGAGTGGGGCTAATTGATCAGGTCTGTAGGGATGGGTGTGACGGGTCAGGAAGGCATGGGGCCAATCCTGTAACAATTGACAGGAGAGCCAGGGGATGCTCTGGGTAGTTTGCCAGATCCACAGATCGTCACATGCGGAGGAGGGTGAGGAAAGGGACCTGGCTTGGGGACTCCGTTGCATGAAGATCTCAGGATGGAGGAACAAGGGATCTGGCGACGCCCCCTAGCCTAACCCGTGAGCTTGGGGCTGATGGGATCCCACCGTTTTCGACTTTACTCGATCGGCTCCGGTGCAGCAGTGGGATTGAGTTGCATCAGCTGCCAGAAGGAGGGGGAGGGTTCGTGGATCACGATGCGGTTGCCATCTGGATCACAAAGATCTACCTCGCGGCCATGAAAGGCTTCTCGCACTGGGGAGATCGAGACAGTGCCCAGGATGGGTAGTGCCAACAGATCCTCCAGGGATCGGACTTGTAGACAGAGGCTGGTAGCTCCTAGACAGGGGGTGAACTCAGGGTTTTGGCTGCGATACAGGCCCAGCCGCAAACCGGGGAGACGAAATTCAACGTAGGTACCTGGCATCTCGACAGCTGGATCGATCCTCAACAGAGCCTGATAGAAACGCTGCATCGGTTCCAACTGGGGGGTGGCCATGCTGATCAAAGCTGTGGAGATCATCGGTTACCTCAAGGATCGGGATCTAGGGATGAGATCTGAGCTTCTGAGGGAACTTGCCCCCATTGACCTTGGCTGATCCCCTGTCGCCGTCGCCACCAGGATCGCCAAAATTGGTAATGGGGAGCCAGCAGTGAAAGGGGAATGCAACTGGGGTCATGGGCTACCCAATCCTGACGAGCCATCACCTTGATGGAATAGCTGATCAGCTTCAGATAGTCTAGTGCGGAGATCGTCTCTCTGACGCCAGCGTTCCAACGCCAGTACCGTTCTAAGACCTGAGGTAGGGTGTTGTCTGCGATCGAGGTGATCTGAAGTTGGGGATCGAAGACCACATCATGGCCGGCATCGCGCAGTCGTTGCCCCAGATCGGCATCCTCGCTGTGGCGCAGTCGCGGATCGTAATTGCCCACTTCCAAGACTAGGGATCGACGCACCAGGGCTCCATAGGTGGATAACAAGGCTCCTCGTCGGGTGCTCATCGGCATCTCGGCTTTGAACAGATGTCGGCCTCGCCAACGATGGACTAGGGAGCCTTTGGGGGCTTGGGTGATCCGACCGAAAACAGCAGCCACCTGGGGATCCGCTACCCAGAACAGAGCCTGTTCAACAAACTGGGGCGCCAACAGATTCGTGGCATCACAACAGAGAACGAACTCATGCTGAACGGCCTCCATCGCTACTGCGCGAGCCGCCCCCCGCCCCCGATTCTGCCCTTGCCAGATCGGCTTAACCTTCGGGAACGACATCAAGATCTGTTGGAGTGGATCCGGCTCAGCTGATCCATCGTCAATGATCAGGATCTCCGCCACGGGATGGGTTTGGGCCTGAATTGACTTGATCACCCGAGCCAGGGTAGAGGCGTTGTTGTAGTAAGGGACGTAGGCGGAGACCAAAACTGTCATGGTCGTCAGGTTTTTCTACCGAGCGGGAGTAGACGTATAAGTTCTTTTGGGATCTGCAGGGATCTTTAGGACTCTGCGGGGATCCATAGACATCTCCAAGTCTCCCTCACTCCACCCATGAACCTAGGGACCTATTAGAGGATCAAGAGCATCAGAGGCGATCTGACTGAGGATCTGGGCTCGGAGACGTTGGTGTTGGGTGATCGTCTGCAGGGTGGCATGGGGCAACGGACGATAGAACTCTCCATGCAGAGCGTAATACATGTAAGGGTAGTTGACCAATAGGCTGAGCACGGTGTCACGGGCACTTTGGGGATCTGTCTCCAGGGACAATAGCCGGTAGCAATAGAGGGCCTCACGGGGATCTTCGGTGGTGATCAGGATGTCCGTCAACACATTGCGATAGAAGTTCCAGGGCACGAACTGGACGATCGCCCCCGCATGACCACTGGGCAACACCAGATGGGAGCCTAACACCCCCAACAGAACATGGCTCTGGCTGGCTCGTTGACACCAATCCAGGTTGGTCTGTTGATCGATGGTGTCGGTACGCAGATCTTGGATCCACTCTGGCAAGGATCCCTGGCGGCCGAGGCCACAAACGGCGAAATCGAGGTTGGGCAGTTGTTGCTTTAATCCTGCAGCTAGCTGTGTCACCCGTCGGATCTGTTCCTGGAGGGCCTGTTGTTGACGCCACTTGCGGTAGCCCCGTAGGAGCCCTCTGCCCAGAGGAGTGGGTAGGGACCAGCGGGAGCGGGGGCGCTCTTCAGCCCAGCAGCGATCGGTGCGCCACATAAAGGTCACCGTCGGTTGCTGCTCCAGGCGGGTGAGCCACTCCTGGCGAGGAAAGGGAGGGATCCGGGTGAACTCCTGTAGCTCCCGTTGACTGAGGTGAGCGGGTTGTAGGGAGATAGGCAGGTAGGCGATCTCAAAGCGGCTGATCTGATCTTTGACGGCCTGGCCCAGACCTGCTCGCCACCGTTTCAGGGCTGCCAAACCCGCTGTATCGATCCAGACTTCCGCCACATAGTCTGGCACCAACCAGGCCAGAGCCTTGGGCACCAGCACCACCAGATCCAGGTCCAGATGACGAGGGATCTGATTGATACGCAGCAACAGGCTCACCGCATCGCCCCACCAGGGCATCAGACAGTTGACCAAACAGACCCGCCGAGCCTCATGGCGCCGCTCCACTTCCAGGGTGACTGGATCGAGATCTCGCTGCTGCCAGGCGGAACGGGTGAGATCGCTATACCAGTGGGGACCCCCTAGTCGCCTGACGACTCCGGTCTCCGGATCCAGAAAGCAGGGGGCGATGATCCGGGTTGTTCCGCAGGGTAGATCGGTCCAGTACAGCTTGCCTGCTGGAGAGGTCACCTGGGCTAGGGTCCAGAGTCCTGTGATCGTCCAGTCAACGGCCTGCAGAGGTTGATTGGTGTCCGGATCCGGGACCTGGTAGTCGATGTGAGGATAGAGCTTTACGAGTCCGTGTGAACCACTCTCTTGCAAACAGACATCACTCATAGGGCAACTTATTGGGACAACTCACGCTTTCTTCTCATGATGCCTGCTGTCGCTCTACGGGATATCCGGCGAAGGCCAACCAGCCGATGGAGCGATGAAAGCCCTCATGGCAGCTGATCTGAGGTTTATAGCCCAACAGCTGTTCCGCTTTGGTATAGGGGAGTTTGACCCGACACTGATGGAGCAAGGCCATCTCCTGAGTGATCTGAGGACCCGACGGTGCGGGAAGTTGCCAGAGTTTCTCAGCCCCCGGAGCCTGTTGCCAGGCGGCCAGACCTCCCTTGACAGCTCGTTTTAGCGGCGCTGGAATATAGGGTAGTACGGTTTGAACGGGATCTGAACTACGCAGCTGATTCAATCTTTGCTTGAGGCCAGCCCGAAATTTGGGGGTCTTGAGGCGAGGGATCTGATCGAGGTTCAATCCCAAGGCTTCAACGAAGGGACGGTAGTAGTCCAGCCAGGTGACCGATTCTTGATCTCCCAATAAAAACGCCTGGTTGTCAACATTGGGAGACTCGATGGCCAACAGGATGGCGTAGATCAGGTTATCGATATAGATCGTGTTACAAATGCCCTTGCCTTGATTGAGTAGATAGGCCTTGCCCTGGATCAGATCATCGGCTAGGCCCGCCACCCAACGGGAACGGGGTCCGAAGACGATGCCGGGGCGCAGGATCACGATCTCTACGGATCCGGTCTCTCGTTGTGCTCGTAACAGGGTCTCTGCCTGGATCTTGGCGGCATTGTAGGGGAGAGGCTGACGGGGGTTGAGGGGGCTGTCTTCAGTGGTACCGGCTTCTGGGGCTTGGCCATGGACGGCGGCGCTGCTGAGGTAGATGAGGCGACGGGCTCCTGCAGCTTGAGCGGCCTGATAGGTGGGCTGGATCGTGCCAGTGATCACGTTGGGATCGCCGACGATGGTATGGACGACGATCTCACAGCCTTGTAGGGCTTGGGTGAGGGCTTCTTGATCCAGACCGTCCGCTACTCGACTGTCCAGATCGAAGCGGGCCAGACGGGCCAGACTGGGAAAGGATCGCACTACGGGTCTGACCTCCAGGGCTCCCCCCAGATGCAACATCTCCACCAGACGACTGCCGACAAATCCACTGGCCCCTAGGACTGCCACTTTGACCACTGTGTTGCTGACTCCTATCCGCTCATTTTCTCTGCACAAGTATACTCCTGTTGGCTAAGCCAGGGCAGGGTGAGCAGTTGCCGCTCCTGATAACAACGCTCGGTCAGTTGCAGGCTCAAGATCCCCTGGGATCCGTCCACCTGCAAGGATTCCCGTCCTTGTTGGGCCGCGATCAGATTGCGGATCTGTTCCATAAAGCTCTGCTGATAGGTGCGACCGGTGGATCCGGGGGGCTGATGTTGTAGAGGGAGCGAGAGCGGCTGATCGGGATAGGGCTCATGTAGGGTGCTGTTGAATACGTACGGGATCTGATCAAGACCGATCTCCAATTGATTGGCCTGACCGACGGTCCATCTCACCCAGCCGTTTTCAAATTGGATCACGTAGCGATTGGGGAGTTGCCAGTCCCAACTCATTTGAATCGATCCGGTTACCCCTGAGTGGTAAGCCAGTTGTAGCTGACAGTTGATCTCTACGGCCCCCATGGCGTCGTCTTGATAGCTGAGTTGATCCGGCCAGCCCAGCCACCACACCACTAGATCCAGCAGATGCACCCCCAGATCGAACAGCACGCCACCGGGGGCAGTGGATTTCTGGAAGAAGGCGGCGGATCGGGCCGGCCAGTTGAAGCGTACTCCTTCAGTGAAATGAAAGGATCGCACAGGGCCAAGGGTTTGATGGCGGATCAGGGCTTGGATCGTTTGGGCAGCGGGGAAGAACCGGCGGAATAGACCGATGCTCAGCAAAGATCCAGTGTCGGCAGCGGTTTGGATCATGGTCTCTGCCTCAGCAACTGTGGCCGCCATGGGTTTCTCGCAGAGAACCGCGATGCCCGATCGGAGTAAGGCTTGGGTTTGCTGGCTATGGAACTGAACGGGGGAGGCCACGATCGCCACCTGGACTTGACCCTCCAGCTCACTCAGATCGGCGATCACCCGAGCCGAGGGGAACCGTCCTTTTAAGACCTGGATCCGTTCTGGACTGGGATCGAATAGGCCCCACACCCGCAGCTCTCCGGCTTGCTGAAGTCCTGTCAAGGCGGGTCCGTAATAGAGCTCAGAGACCGCGCCGCATCCGATCAGAGCCACCTGGGGTTGAGAAGAGACTGAGGATCTCGGTTTAGCCATCGCTTGCTGCGGGGATCAGGTTGACGTCTCCACAGAATACCGTTTTGGTTGCCTGAGACTGCTGATCGCCTTGATCTCGTTACAAATCTCGAAGCTATGCTGTTTCTATTGTCCCAGGGTAGAGAGCTGGGCTGGGATCCCCAAGACGTTACGGGGCCAAGTTGATGGGGAACTGGAGATAGAAACAGATCTCTTCTGATTCACTGCGGACCCGGATCGCTCCCTGCAGCTCTCTCACCAACCACTTGACTAGGGCTAATCCCAATCCTGTGCCTCCCTGACTCCACCGATCCGTCTGGGGGACTCTGTAAAATGGATCAAAGATCTGGGTGAGCTCTGCCTCAGGGATCGTGGCTCCGGAATTACAGACGGATATCAAGACCTGTTGATCTGTTGTGAGATCATCTTGAATCTTAACCTCGATGTGGATCTCTCCTGTAGGGGGCGTGTATTTACAGGCGTTAGTGAGCAGCTCCGAGAGAATGCGGTTGAGTCCCTTTAGATCCGATTCGATGATCAGAGGGTTGAACGGCAACTCCATGGTCAAGTTAAGCTGACGTTCCTGAATTCTATGATGGAATCGATCCAATAGGCTTTGGAATACACTTTGCAGATCAATTCTAGAGATCTCGAGTTCATAGCTGTTGGCTCTCAGACGTTGCAGATCGAGAAAATCATTAACAATATCGAGCTCTTTCTCACATTCCGTCTTAAGGATGGAGATATATTGATCTAGAGGTTGCAAGGTAGAAAGTTGTGTAGAGTCCAGAGATAGATTCAACTGACCGAGGTAGATCTCTACCATACGAATGGCCAGCTTAATATTGGTGAGCGGAGTTCTCAGTTCATGGGAGACAAAGGAGAGAAAGTCATCTTTGATCCGTTGGATCTGCTCCAATTCAAACAGCTGTTGTTCTAATCGCTTGGCTCGTTCCAGGGTTTGTTCTCGTTCCTCTGCCTGACGACGTTGGGTTTCATCCCGAAAGATCTGCACACCTCCAACCACGGCACCAGCGGGATCTCGGATCGGGGCCGCACTATCTCCTATGGGCAACACAGTCCGATCGCGGGTGATCAACATCGTCGTCTGACTCAGATAGAAGATCTGATCCTGTTGGAGCGCCATGATCAGGGGATGATCGATCGGTAAACCCGTCACCTCATCCACCAATGGGATCACTTCGGTCACCTGCTGGTTGAGGGCCTCGGGTAAGGACCAACCTGATAACGCCTCAGCGACGGGATTGAGATATTGAATCTGTCCCTGCCAATCCGCCACCACCACCCCATCCCCAGCACTGGAGAGGATCCGCCCCAACCATTGTTCCCGAGCACTGCGTTGTAAAGCTGATTCGATGGCGACGTAGAGCTCTCGTTCCCGGATCGGCTTCAGCAGATAGCCAAAAGGAGCCGTTAACAAAACCCGTTCTACAGTGGTGGAATCGGAATAACCAGTGACAAAGATCACAGGAATTTGCATCTCATCCCAGATCTGGGTCGCCGCCTGGACCCCATCTATCTGTCCACTGAGCCGAATATCCATCAGCACCACATCCGGAGCCTGAGTCAGACAGTGTTGGATCGCATCCTCCCCCGAGGTAACCACTCCTGAGACCTGATAGCCGATGGATTCTAAGGACTCCCTGAGGTTAAGCGCAATAATAGCCTCATCTTCAACGATCAAGATACGAGCGATTCTATCTGTCTGACCACGGATCATGCGACATGACCTCGACTGCAAGGGTTATGGATTGGAAGATACCATAAAACTAGTCTTGATAACCAACCCACTTTAGCACGTTAAACGATTCTTAACAGCTGGCGTGATGCTCCTGATCATCGTTGTAGGGAAACTGGATCTCGATACAAGTTCCCTGGTAGCGATGGATCTGAATGGATCCGGTTAATTGTTCAACCAAAGCCTGAACCAGCTTCAGCCCCAATGAGCTTGTTGACTCTATGTTGATTTTAGGGCTAATGCCAATGCCGTTGTCCCGCAGGGTGAGCCGGACGATCCCCTCATGACTTGCCTGAAGCTTGACCTCGATCCGAGCCCCTTTTTTCCGAAAATCTCCAGCTTGGGAATTGGTTAAGGCACAAGATAGATCACTCTCGGAAGCTGGAAAGGCATACTTGAGAGCATTAGAAAACAGTTCGTTGATGATCAGGCTGCAGGTAATGGCCGTGTCGATATCCGAGATAATCGAGTCAATATCAATACTCAGCTCGATCCGCTCTGTGGGGGACTGAAAGGTATCCATCAGACTGGAGATCAAGCTCGGGATATAGCGAGACAGATCGATCTGCGCCAGATCATCGGAACGATAAAGCTTTTCATGGGCTATGGCGATGGCATTGATCCGACTTTGACTGTCTAGCAGGATATTCGCGGTCTCAGGATTGGGGGTGCGTCGCAACTGCATCTGGATCAAGCTGCTAATGATTTGGAGATTATTCTTGACTCGGTGATGGATCTCCTTAAGCAAGATCTCTTTCTCCCGCAGAGAGCGTTGGATCTGGTCCTCTTTCTGTTTAAGTTGCGTGATATCCTGCTGGACAACCACGAAGACGATCCCATAGTCAAGATGACGAAAGACGGTAGCTGTGGCATGGCTCCAGAAGGGTGTGCCATCCTTCTTAACGTTCCGGATCTCATAAGTATATTCTCCCCGAATCAAAATGTTGGAGATGATCTGCCGCGAGATATGCAGAGCGTGGGATCGATATCCATAATTAATGATGGAGATATGTTGGCCCGGCAGCTCCTCTGGAGCATAGCCGAATAACTGATCGAAACTAGAATTGGTGTAAACAATGATGCCATCATTGGCTCTAACGAGACAGATCCCCTCAGCTATATTTCGAGTGATAAAAGCCTGTAATTCCTTCTCCTTATCCAGTTGTTTCAGCTCGCTGATATCGGTGACCCGGACCAGATGGATTATCTCGCCATTGGCTCGGATCTGTTTCACGGAGAGATTACCCCAAAAAGAGTTGCCCTGTTTGGTGATGTACTCTAGTTCCAGGCCCCAATAACCTTTTCTCTGGATCTCTTCCACGATCGAGTCTATCTGTGTGGGACTAAAGGGTTGTTTCTGGAGGGTGTGGCCCTCGATCCCGATCAGCTCCTGGCGGGACTCTGCCTCGAACAGCTCAACCGCCCGGCGATTACAATCCAAGGTTAGCAATGATACAGAATCCACGAGAAAGATGGCATCCGTGGACTCATCAAAGATCTCTTCCAGGAGCTCTCGACTGCGTTCCATACTCACCCGTTATCTCCTCATACCGAGATCGACTCAGGTCCTCTAGTCTGCTCAGAATAGGCGACCCGAGTTGTCAGAAAGCTTCATCTATATTGCCATGATTCGGCTCATGGTGAGAGGATTGGCTTGATCACTTTTCTGCTCTTCGCCGTTCCAAACATGCTCTCAAGCCGACTCAAATGTGACACTAGTCACAACGAAAACCAATATTATGCAATACTATAGGGATCAAACGAATCCATAGAGCATGAGTCAGAACATCGCATGTGTAAGTTTTTTGTCCAGATATGTCACACACAGTTGGCTGATCAGTATCTAGAGTCCCTCAAGGCTAGAGAGAACAGTCCCTCTGGAAGCTACAGCCGGCTCATATCCTGGGATGATCTGGAAGAAGCACTAAGCCTTGACAATCGGTACAGAGATCGTGACGCAGCCCGATTATTTCTACAGAAACTAGTAGTAGCGGGCATGCCTGTGTATCTATTCAAGGTCTGCATGCTGCCCCACCATTCTGAGAATCGATCGGTGTGAACAGTCTAAACAGCTTCTAGGAACAGCTACCTCGCTGCCCCATTATCCTGATCTGCTTGTGATCCGGATCACATCAGGCCATCATGCTTTGTGTTAACCTACAGCTGCATAAGATTAGAGATTAGAGTTATCGACTCGCAGTAGCTTTTTTTGATTTCTCTTTGCAAATTCAGTTAGTCGTGAAGAACTAGATTGATGCGAGCCAAATCATGGTTGGTAACACTGCTTTGACAGATCTGATCACAGATGTCCTTGAGGCCAGATGTTTGACAGCTGAGCAGGAGGCTCAGTTATTCAAGCTCATCGAGGCCGGAAACCTCAGCCCAGAAGACATTCGCATGATCGATCATCTGACCAATGCGGTTGCCGAAAAGCAGATCCAGTTCCCCGATCTGGGGTAGTGGCAATGTTCTATGACGGTCATCTATGCTGGGTTATCGTCGTCGATCTATTCGGCTTAGTCTATTATAGATAGGTCTTGGAGTCTATCATTGAGTCAAGTGAGACATAGGTATAACCACCAAAAAGTAGTTTATAACACAAAGAGTGCTGTTTTATATGTTATAGTAATATTAATGATTGTATAGAATCGGCCTGAGTTTGCAGCCATCCCCTAGAGATTCTGGAGAATTAGATATGATCACATCGATGACCCTTGCTCAGCTTGTTACGGAGATCTTGAGCTCTCAAGTTATGACGGCGGAGCAGGAAACTAAGCTATTTGACCTGATCGAGGAACACAATTACACAATGGAGGATATGCAACTTGTCAACCAGCTTGTAGATGCTATCCGTGACGGTTTGATTGAGCTTCCCGATCGTTTGGTTTCCTAGGCAATTATCGATTTATCTCAACGATGTGTGTTTCTCTCGAGGACGACAATCGCGAAAGAGATAAACAGGGATCCCGGCTAAGAGCAGCCGTTTCAAAAATAACTGGGCAACAGGATTATCCTGGTATCGCTTATCAAGCTTTAGACCCTCCTCTAGCTCAGCTAGGGAACTGATTTGTTGGTAGTCCCTGAGATCTAGATATTGGTCTTCTGCTAGGGGATCACCTATCTGAATTGTAATCTGGCACATGCACTCCTCTCCCTTAAGTCTCTGTGGTCAAGATCGGAAAGCGTAACGCTATCGCTGTCCTTGAATCGAGTCGATCTCACAAATCAGGTTATAGCCTATAGAAGTAAGCTAATACATATGATGCCAATAATTTCCTTTCCCTGGAAGCGTCAATTGTCTTATTAGATTCAAGCTAATCGCTTACTCGGAATTTGCTGATTTCGTGAAGTTAGTTTTTGTCAAATCATTCCCGTAGACGACTTAAGACAGCAGGCTATTCCACTACTAATTTATTTAAGTAGATCTACGGTTTCCACGACCTGGCCCCGATCAAGATACTGAGGGTTGACTAGCTTTTGCGATCCAGATCGTGCCCTACGCATCTGGTTGATGATCTCTTCTCTACGAGATAGCGTCCTTAGGATGATCTCCTCTGCACCGACTTCCGAGGTAACCTGGCAAGCGATCGAGTAGCTCGGGAGTAGGCATCAGGGTGCACACTCAGGGACCTCAGCTGACCGTACAGGTGGATCTAATCACTCTGGATCCCTAAATTGCTGGATCCGATACCCAGCAGATGGGCTAGTATCCGGTTGGTTCGATCTCCACTCAGATTCGATCTCCTCATCCTGTCCTCTCCGCAAGGCCTATGACCTACCCGATCCATGTCGCCCTGGTCTGGCATCACCATCAGCCCCTGTATAAGAGCCCGATCACGGGACAGTATCGGATGCCCTGGGTCCGGTTGCATAGCATCAAGGACTATCTGGATCTGATGATGGTGTTGCAGCGCTATCCCAAGCTGCATCAGACGGTAGATCTGACCGCCACCTTGCTAACCCAGATCGAGGACTATGCCAAGGGACAGGCCATCGATCCTTACCTACAGCTCACCCTCACCGCCGTTGAGGCCCTTACCCTCCCTCAGAAGCGGTTTATTCTGGAGCGATTCTTCGACGCCCACTATCCCACCCTGATCGATCCCTATCCCCGCTACCGGCAGCTGTTTGAACAGCGTCAACAACTGGGGATCAATGGCTGTCTGCAGCTTTGGGAGGAGCAGGACTACGGCGATCTGCTGGCCTGGCATAATCTAGCCTGGTTCGATCCCCTTTACCATGAGGATCAGGAACTGCAAGATCTCTTCAAACGCAACCACAATTACACCCTAGTGGATCGACAACGGATCTGGGCCAAACAACAGCGCATCCTGGCTCAGATCATCCCCAACTATGTGCAGATGCAGCAGTCGGGTCAGATCGAAATCACCACCAGTCCCTACACCCATCCCATCCTGCCTTTGTTGATGAATGGTCGCTCGGCGCGGCTGGCCCGTCCCGGTTTATCCTTACCTCGCTATGGGTTTCATTGGGAAGGAGATGTGGATCTACAGCTGGCCAAGGCGAAACAGATCTTTCAACAATGGTTTCCCGAGCCACCACGGGGTCTATGGCCCTCCGAGCAATCCGTCAGTCCAGCGATCCTAGATCCGGTATTGAAACATGGTTTTGAATGGATCATCTCTGATGAGGGGGTGTTGGGTTGGAGTTTAGGGAATGTGTTTCATCGGGATGAGGAGGGGCATGTACTGGAGCCGGAGAAGTTATACCGGCCCTATCGCTTGGAGACGGACACAGGCGAGATCACCATCATCTTTCGAGATCATCGTCTCTCGGATCTGATTGGGTTTAGTTATTCTGCCATGGAGGCGGATGAGGCAGCCAAGAATCTAATCGGTCACCTGGAAACGATCCGTAACCGATTGCCTCAGGATAAGCCCTGGTTGGTGACGATCGCGTTGGATGGAGAGAACTGTTGGGAGTATTATCCTCAGGATGGTCACTTATTCCTGGAGAACCTTTACACTCGACTCAGCCAACATCCGGTGATCAAATTGGTGACGGCCTCTGAGTTTTTAGATCAGTTTCCTCCCACTGAGGTGATGCCAGGGGAGCAGTTGCATAGTGGATCCTGGATCGAGTCAGATTTCACCACCTGGATCGGGGATCCGGTCAAGAATCGGGCTTGGGATCTATTGGCTCAAACCCGACAATTGATCGAGGATCATCCTCGGGCGCAGGAGCGGACTTGGCAAGCTCTGTGGGCAGCGCAGGGATCGGATTGGTTCTGGTGGTTCGGAGAGGGACATTCCTCAGCCCACGATCCCGTCTTCGACCAACTATTTCGGGAACATTTAGAGGTGATCTATCAGGATCTAGGGGAGAGGGTGCCGGAAGCATTGTTACAGCCGTTGGATAATCATGATGGACTAGGGGATCGAGCTCCACAAGGATTCATTCATCCTCACATCAATGGTCGCCCTATCGATCAAGATTGGAGTCGGGCCGGTAAGGTGGAGACCCGTACCTCTCGAGGCACCATGCATCGCACCAGTCCGATCCGGCAGCTATGGTATGGTTTCGATCACTTTCATCTGTATCTACGGGTCGATTTTAGTTTAACCGTCCAGCGTCCCGATCAGTTGCATGTGTTGTGGTACTATCCCAATCGATCCAACCTGAATAGCCCCATCCCGATCCAGGGTGTCCCCGACGATCCTCCCTTGAACTATCATTACCATCATGCCCTACAGATCGTGTTAGATCACGGATCGTTAGTGCGGCCTCACATCGTCAAAACTCAGCTGTGGGTGGCTGGGGAATACCACACTTGGCATGAGATCCCTAGTAAAATTCAAACGGCTCTGGATGTCTGTTTAGAGATCGCGGTGCCCTGGTCCGATTTAGTGATCGAGCCCGGTCAAGAGGTGCAGTTTCTGATCCTAGCGGTGGATGGCAGTCGGTTACAGGAGTCGGTGCCCGCTAAGGGGACGATCGGGATCAAGGTGCCTTAGGGGATTTAGGATCTAGTGGAGTTCTCGTCAGGGAGTAGGCTGGCGATGTCTAAACCTCGGGCTAACAGCCGCTCTAGGGCGGGTCTGTATTTG
>CAYSEO010000087.1:0-14148 GCA_964429885.1 uncultured bacterium | reverse complement strand
ATTCAATACCGGGGCTCGATTCTGGATTTTGGACCCCATCGGTTCTTTACCAAGGATCCGGCAGTTTTAAAGCTTTGGAATGAGGTTTTAGGCAGCCAGCAGGTCACCATCGATCGTCTCACCCGCATCTATTACCGGGGGCGGTATTTTCGCTATCCGATCAGAGCCCTGGAGGTTCTGCGTAAGGTGGGGATCTGGGAGAGCTTCCAGATCGTTGTCTCCTATCTATGGGCGCAGCTGTTTCCCCTCCGTCATCCCCGCAACTTCGCAGAGTGGGTGCAAAGTCGATTTGGTAAGCGCCTGTTTCAGATCTTCTTTGAGAAGTATACTGAGAAGCTCTGGGGCATCCCCTGTGATCAGATCAGCGCGGATTGGGCCGCTCAACGGATTAAAGGTCTGTCCCTGATGAAGGCGATCCGCTCAGCGATCCTGGGCAATGATGGCAGAGTTAAAACCTTGATCGATCAGTTTCAATTTCCCCGCTTTGGATCGGGTCAGTTATACGAGCGGATGGCCCAGCAGATCCAAGCACGGGGACAACAGATCTGGCTCAATACAGAGGTGATCTCTCTACACCATGATCAGCCTCAGGTGCGATCTCTGAGGTTAAGGGATCGTCAAAGTGGGGCAGAATATACGGTGCCTTGTCAGCATGTGATCTCGTCTATCCCTATCAGCTTTTTGATCCAACAAATGGATCCAGCCCCGCCAGCCTCGCTGGTAGCTTCGGCTCAGGATCTCAAGTTCCGCAATACGATCTTGATCTATCTATGGGTGGAGGGCAGATCGATCTTTCCCGACAATTGGCTGTATATTCATGAGCCCAGTGTCCAGCTGGGTCGAGTAACTAATTTTGCGAACTGGTCCCCAGATATGCATCCGAACCCCCAGCAGACCCCTCTCTGCTGTGAGTATTGGTGTAACTTTGACGATCCGTTATGGCAGCAGCCTGAGTCCGATCTTCTAGATCAGGCAGAGCGCGATCTGAGGCAGATCCAGTTATTACAGGATCAACCTATCGTGGATGGCTTCACGGTGCGTCTACCTCGTACCTATCCCATCTATGCTGGCAATTATAAGGTAGCTCTTGCTGCGATCCAGAAGTATGTCAGCAGCTTCGATAATCTCCAACTGATCGGACGCTACGGATCGTTCAAATATAACAACCAGGATCACAGCCTACTCATGGGGATCCTGGCGGCGGAGAATGTGCTCTCTCCTGGTCAACATAACCTCTGGGGGATCAATTCAGACAGTGAATATCAAGAGGAGGCTCGTGCCGATGCTGTGACCAGCTTGGATCAGAGGACAGCGGCCAACTCCATGGCGATCTATCCGCAGCAATAAACCCAGCTCAGGCCACCCAAAGATGGTGAGTGTAACGCCAGATCAAATAGAGCTGTAGACCGAGACTGATCTGAGTCAGGAGTACAAAGAGAAAACGCAGGAACTCGTTGAGAGGGTTGCGGAACTGAGGGGGAAAGTTCTCCCAACAGGTGTGCCGGATCCAATGGAGTGTGGCCAGCACCAACAGGATATGGATCGGCAGAGAGTATCGGATCAAACTCCGCTGTAGGATGCGGCTCATGCCACAAACGGAGATATAGAACATGATCCAGGCGCAACTGTGAAGTCCAAAACGATCCCGCCATCCTTGGGTGAGGCGAAGGGAACTACTGACAGCATCGAGTCCTCCCACCAAGATCAATTCCAAGAGGGTGATCGGCACAAACAACTGACTGAGCGGGTTGGCCCATTCATTGCTTGAGAAGTCAGTCAAAAGCTGGGACCAACTCTCTGTGAACAACAGATAGGTTTTGGGTTGGAAGAAGGCTCCATAATTCGCCTGGACCCCGATCAGATAGTACTGTAGCTCCATATAGAGGTTCCAATCGCCAAAACTCAGCTGGCAAAACAGGAAAAATCCTAACCCGCCCATCACTGCGATCCCGGAAGGGATCAGTGTAGACCGGATCTGCTTCCAAACAGGAGGTCGATCTGAGTTTCGCTGGAAGAGACTCAATAGCAGATGTAGTGCTCCTGGGATCAAAGCAAGGGGGAGACCCACGATCCGGGTTGCGGTCATCACGCAGCCATGAGCAGCGGCAATGAGCAATTGACCCCAACGATCCCAAGTATTGAGCCAATAGAGAAATCCCAGTAGGCTAGCTATAAACAACGACTCAGTATATCCGACAACCATATAGAAGCTGCTGGGATAGACCAGAATGCAGACGGTGCCCAGGATCCGGAAGAAGGTGGGGATCTGCCATCTCTGAAAGAACAAGATCATATAGATCCAGAAGATCCAGCAGGCGAGCTGAGCGACGATATATAAACTGAGCTCCAGAGAGATAGAGAGCAGTTGGCTTGTCCAATCCACTAATAGAGGATAACCGGGAAAGAAGGCCACATTACTGGTCTCGGTGGTAATGGACTCTGTGCCCATAAATTGATAGCCTCGTCTGGCAATACTGACATACCAGTGGCTGTCTCGCTGGATGATCCTGATAAAGGAACTGACATACCCAGATCGATCTGTAAAGAGATAGACCAAAAGGATCTGGGTCGCTGTTAATAGAGCACTAGGACACAGAACTCTGATGGCCAAGGATCTCAGCCCTCCACAGGATCGTGATGGAGACTCAGGGGAATGGGAGGGAGCGGCAGTGATTTCAGGTTGCTTGAGATCGGGTAGCTGATCAACATACCCTTTAGCTAGGGCAATATAGGGCTCTGCTGGATGGATAGAGGGATGGAGGGTCGCTTGACTCGGATCTGTCTCCAGATGTTGCAGTAGGAGCTTGAGGCTGTGGCACAGGTGATCTTGAAGAGTAGGATCGATCCCTTGTCCTTTTTGAATGAGTTTGTTTAATACCTCTTGGAGTCGTGGGAGCAGTTGACAGCTGTCGTGGTGTTCGTGATCTACCTGAGCTCTCTCTGTGAGTGTTGGGATCAGAGTGGGATCGATCTCTTGATGGGCAAGCCCTGAGGTCTCCAAGCGATCCAGAGCTTGCTGGAGAATCTGTTGCAGCTGTGAGGTCAGATGCGGTTCACTCATGACTATCCCAGATCACGGACAACTGAAGTGGGGAGACTCCCTTTACTGTAGAAGATCTGGGTGCTTAGGCTAGGGGGCGAGCCCTTGTTCAGCCATCGGCGAGGGTTCAGGAACACGGCGGGGGATCTCGTAGGTGAATCGATCTTTAGCCAGTAGGGTGTTGGGAAAGATGGCCTGGGCTTCCGCTTGGAGATCTTCCAGGGTGATGGGGGCCTCCTTGCCATAGCGGGGGCTGAAGTGAGTCAGGATCAGGGCTTGGGCTTGGGCTGCTGCTGCCACTTGGGCTGCCATGGAGGCCGTGGAGTGTTTGCTGCGTTTGGCCAGGGACAGATCGGCCTCAGCATAGGTAGATTCATGGATCACCAGATCGGCAGCGCGGGACAGATCAACGGCGTTCTGACAATAGATGGTGTCGGTGCAGTAGGAGAGCTTTCGTCCGGGCTGATCGGGACCCACATAATCCTTGCCACTGATCTGACGCCCGTCCTCCAAGCTGATCGTCTTGCCTGCCTTCAGTTGGCCGTAGAGGGGACCGGAGGGGATGCCATCCGCTTGAGCCTTAGCCACATCAAAGGTGCCAGCCCGATCCTGTTCGACGATCCGATAGCCAAAGGCGGGCACTCGATGCTCTAGGGGGGCGGCGTAGACGGAGTAGCCTTGCTCCGAGAAGACCCAACCGGTCTCCACAGTATGGATCTGGACAGGATACTGCAAGCGGGTCTCGCTATAGCGCAACACCCCATTGAGATAATCCTTCAATCCCGGAGGGCCGTAGACATCGATCGCCTCAGGCGGGCTACTCATGCCGCAGGTGGCCAGCAGTCCGGGTAGACCATAGATATGATCCCCGTGCATATGAGTGATCAGGATGCGACGGATCTGGCTGGAGCGCAGATCATCGTTGCGGATCAGTTGGTGCTGGGTGGCCTCCCCACAGTCCATCAGCCAGATCTGAGATTGCTGGGGAAACTGCAGGGCGATCCCGGAGACGTTCCGGAAGCGAGTGGGAACCCCAGAGCTGGTGCCCAGGAAGGTGACCCGTATGGCGTTGGGATCGATCCGGCTCATGGCATAAGTTCGTCACTATTTTCGTCAAAGATGTATATCATAACTTGCCTTAGGGGAAACCCGGTTCAAGGCACCCCATAGATCATTAACCTCAATCTGCCTTGCCGCTATGATCAGCCTAATCGCGATTTGCCAAGGATCTGACCATGGACCTGATCATCCGCCAAGCCTCTCTGATCCCCGATCCTCCCAGCTCCCGAGGGGCCGGTACCTACGACATCGGCATCCGAGACGGATGGATCACGGCGGTTGAACCTCGGTTGGAGACTCCAGCTGCTCAGGAGATCGATGCCACCAGCTATCTGGTCTCTCCCCCCTTTGTGGATGCTCACTTTCATCTGGACGCCACCCTCAGCTACGGCCTCCCTAGGGTGAATCGCTCCGGCACCCTACTGGAAGGGATCAGTTTGTGGGGGGAGCTCAAGCCCCAGCTCACCCAGGCAGCGATCGCAAGTCGGGCGCTGGAGTATTGTGACTGGGCTATCGCTCGCGGTCTGCTCGCCATCCGAGCCCATGTGGATATCTGTGATCCTCGGTTGCTAGCGGTTGAAGCGTTGTTAGAGGTCAAGCAACAGATCGCTCCCTATCTCGATCTGCAATTGGTGGCCTTTCCCCAGGATGGCTATCTGCGCTCCCCTCAGGCGATGGATCTATTGAACAAAGCTCTGGATCGGGGGGTGGATGTGGTCGGGGGCATCCCTCACTTTGAACGGACTACTCAAGATGGCATCGCCTCGGTTCAGGCTCTGTGTCAGATCGGGGCAAAGCGGGGCTTGCGGATCGATATGCATTGTGATGAGACCGATGATCCCAACTCCCGATTTGTGGAGATCTTGGCCTCTGAAACCCAACGGCTGGGCCTCCAGGGCCGAGTGACCGGATCTCACCTCACTTCCATGCACTCCATGGATAATGACTACGTCAGCAAACTGATCCCTTTGATGGCAGAGGCTCAACTGAATGTGATCGCCAATCCTTTGATCAATATCACCCTGCAGGGCCGCCACGATACCTATCCCAAACGACGGGGCCTGACCCGAGTGCCCGAATTAATGGCCGCTGGATTGACGGTCGCCTTCGGTCAAGATTGTGTCATGGATCCGTGGTACGGCATGGGCAGCGGTAACATGATGGAGGTGGCTCACATGGGTCTACATGTCGCTCAGATGACCAGCATTGATCAGATCCAGCAGTGCTTCGCCGCCATCACCCATAACCCCGCTCAGATCCTGGGCCTAGAGAACTATGGAATCCGTCCTGGCTGTCACGCCGACCTCGTGATCCTACAGGCGGGAGATCCCGTTGAGGCGATCCGATTGAAACCTGTCTGTTTGTACGTGATCCGACGGGGTAGGGTAATCGCTCAGACTCCGGCAGTAATCCCCCAACTTCATCTCCAAGATCGCCCCAGCCCTGTGGACTTTCGTCGCCATCTCGGTGCTTTGGGATGAACCGTTTTTGCTGATCTACCTACCCTAAGCTGGCCAAAGCAGTTAGGAGTCCTCGGGCTTTGTTGAGACATTCCTGATGTTCCTTAAGCGGATCGGAATCCGCCACGATCCCTGCGCCTGCCTGCAAGGTGAGCTGCCCCTGCTTGATCCAGAAGGTCCGGATCGTGATAGCAGTATTGAGCTGACCGGAGAAATCGTAGTAGCCATAGGCCCCAGAATAAGGACCCCGCCGCACCCCCTCCAGCTCGTGAATGATCTCCATGGCCCGGATCTTCGGAGCTCCCGTGACGGTCCCAGCGGGAAAGGTAGCCTTGAGCAGATCCCAGGCAGAACGATCCGGAGACAGCTGACCAGAGACATCACTGACGATATGCATGACATGGCTGTAGCGCTCGATCACCATCAGATCCCCCACCTGCACCGAGCCCAGCCGACAGACCCGCCCCAGATCATTACGCCCCAGATCCACCAACATCACATGTTCCGCTCGCTCCTTCGGATCCGCCAATAACTCCTGTTCAAAGGCCAGATCCGCCCCCAGGGTCTCCCCCCGAGGCCGAGTGCCCGCGATGGGCCGCACGATCGCTACCCGTTGTTCTCCCTCTTGATTCAACCGCACCATCACCTCAGGACTGGAGCCGATCAGGGTAACGTCATTGAATTTCAGATAAGCCATATAAGGGGAGGGATTGATCAATCGCAAGGAGCGATACAGCTGAAACGGATCCCCGTGAAACTGAGTGCCCAACTGCTGGGATAACACGACTTGAAAGATATCTCCAGCCTTGATGTAAGCCTTGGCTCGCTCCACCTGATGGCAGTAATCCTCAGGGGTAACACTGCTGGTGAAGGGCACCTCTGAGGCCGATCGCAGGGACCAGTTCAAGGCCAGATCCGCCACCGAGAAGGGTGACTTCAACTTCTGAATCATCTGCTGCACCCGCTCTACAGCCCCCTGATAGGCCTCCTGAAGTGAGGTCTCCCGAGTATCGGCAAAGGCCACCACCCAGATCTTACGCTTCACCTGATCAAACAACAGGATACTATCCACCTGCATAAAGATGCCATCCGGTAGATCCCTCTCTCCTTGGGCTTCCACCACTGGCACCCTAGGTTCAATCCAGCGGATCAGCTCATAGCCCCAATACCCGAACAGCCCCCCGATGCTACTGGGTAACTCCGGCAGATGCACCGGCTGCACCGGCTCCAGACAGTTGGACAGGATCTGAAATGGATCCCCCTGCCAGTGTTTGACCTGACCCGATCGATAGGTTTGGGTGGAACGGTCCCCCTGCACCTCCAGGATCCAGAGGGGATCGCAGCCCAGGAAGCTGTAGCGCCCCACCTGTTCGCCGCCCTCCACCGACTCCAGCAGAAAGCTATAGGGCTGATCCTGACAGACCCGATACCAGGTTGAGACCGGCGTCTCCAGATCCGCGATCCATTCCTGATAGACGGGGATGAAGTTGCCTTGCTGAGCGAGATCGGTGAAGTGACTGAACTCCGGGAAGATCATGGTGGACCTAATAGAACCGTGGATGAGGCGAGGGACTCTAGAGACTCTACCTCAGATCGTTTTCACTAAAGCCAACCCCAACCCCGTTCCCCACGATTCCACTGATCGCCATTGGGTACCCGATAGAACTTGTCAAACAACCGGGGCAACCAACCGGAACAATCCATAATAAACGTTGCTCCAGCTCGCTCACCCCAGATCTGTTTCAAAAAGCCGCTCAACTGCCAGGGGATCACATCCGCCCCCACTACCACCCGAAAGCTGCGTTTGTGGGGATCCGCCTGACTTAACTTCAGCTCTGCTGTAAACGATCCATCACACATGCGCATCAACCCCACAGGGATCCCCTCGCAGCTGGCATAGAGGATCGTGCCGATCTCTGGGAGAACCTGCAGCTGACGCCAGAAATGTCGCTTGAGTAGGGGAATCTGTTGGGGATCCAACCCCCCCCGGACCAGCACCTCAGCTACTGCTGCGGCCCGTGCCGGTTGGTGGCCGACGACTAGGATCGGTGCCATCATCTGGGTCTCTCATCTGAGCTGAGGATCTTGAGTCAGACTGGGGAGACAATCCATAGCACAAACGGGCTCATCAAGAGCACTATGATCTGGATCCACTTTGGCAATTTCAGTGTACCAGGTCACGGATCAGGAGATGGGACCCCCCCGAGACTGGCGCTTAGCCTTGCCCAGTTGGGCGATCACAAGATGCACTAGGGCCTTGGCTGCTCCCGGATCCCCCCCTAGGGATCGTAATTTGTCTCGCATCTCCTGGCGATGGCTGGGATCTCCCAGTAGTTGAGCCGCCTGTCGAGCCACGTCCACCGGATACAGATGACCCCGTAACTCGGGTACTACTTCCTGATTAGCCCAGATATTCGGCCAGGCCAGCCATTTAAGATAGCGGTTGGCGATCCAGTTCACTGCTTTAGCCAGGATCGTTCCCACCCAAGGCAGGTTCACCAACAAGCCCAGGATCCCATCCCAGGCTCGCATCGCATCCAGCTTGTTGAGGGGGATCAAGACGATCATGGGCACCCCCAGACGGGCCAGCTCCGCTGTATTGGCACCAATGGTGGTGATACACAGATCGGCGTTGGCCATGACGGAGTAGGCGGGATAGGTGGTCCACAGTCGGACAGTGGTGCCGAAGGGGGTCACCAGCTGAGCCCCCAGATTGGTCTGCTCCAGGATCGCCGAGGTGCCATAGATCAGGCCCATATCTGGGTTGGTTTTGGGGCGGATATAGCGGATCAGATCCTTGGCCCGAATCGTAGGAGCCACCGGGATCACGAACCGGACATTGGGTAGGATCTGACGTAGCTCATCGGCGATCGCCAGTCCCATCGGTAGGCCCAGGGAGAGCTTGGCGGGTTTAGATCCAGGCAGGATACAAATCTGATAGTGGGACCGATCCCGAGCTGTGAGCCGAGACCACCCCCGAGGTAAGAGGCCCGCATCGGGATGTTCTGGGACGGGGGGACGGGGATCGGGGGCCGTGGTCTCCTCCGCATCCCCCGGTAAGGACAATTCCGTGATCGGTTCTGGGGCGGGTTTCGGTGGGACCTGAGGGAGCAACACTGGCGGCGGTGCCATGGCTGACCACCCTGGGATCGCCAACCCCTGCAGATAGGTGGCACTGGCCACCCCATCCACCATCAGATCACCGATCACATGCATCTTGCGCTGCCAGCGATGTTTCAACAGGGGGCCTCCCCCATACCGATGCCTGATCCGCTCATTTCTGACCCCAAAGGCATCCACCCAGATCCGCCAACGGGGCTCATGTTCGGCATAGACTACCACTCGGTATCCCAAGATCCATCCGGCCCGCACCGCAAAGAACTGATCTCCCCCCAGAAACACCACCACCCCCCGAGGGGCCCAATCCCAGGCCTCCTCCGTCTGACCTGTGAGCAGAAAGGTGAGGAAATAGTCCGGATCCTGAACCCGATCCACACCGATAAACTCCTGGGCGATCTCGATCTCCTGGCCAGAGGCATGGGGACAAGGGGTTAACATCAATGACAGGCGAGCCTGGGGCAGGTGCTGTCGCATCTCCAACACCACGGGCCGCACCCAGGTGGTTAGCTCCCCTGGACCATTGGACAGGATCAGGACATCGTAGGGCTTCCCCTCACCGCTGACTATGGAGGTCATGAAACGTACTCAGAATACCGGCGGAAAGTTGGGCGGCAGGTGGAAGGGTGTGTTGTCATTGATCCTATATGAAACATGCCCCGATGGCTGGATCAAGATAGCGAGGGCCTATTCTCGATCAAGCGGACTCCGGCTGTGGGCTGACGGACCCCTGGGAGCGGGTCTGGGAACCCCGTTGCCGTTGCAGCTCCAGATAGATCAACAGAGCATTGATATCCGCTGGACTCACCCCCCCGATCCGGGCCGCCTGACCTAGGGTGAGGGGACGGATGGAGGCCAACTTCTCGCGGGATTCCTTGGATAGGGTGGAGATGGCCTGATAATCCAGATCCTGGGGGAGAGGACGTTGATAGTGTTTAGTGACCTGCTGGATCTGTTGGTTCTGTCGCTGGATGTAGCCGCTGTACTTGACCGCGATCTCGGCGGCCTCTTTCACCTCCGCATCCAGTGAATCGTGGCCCAATCCCTGTTGCTCCAGGATCGGATAGGAGAGGGTGGAACGACGTAAGAGCTCCGCGAGGGTGGCTGAGCCTTTGATCGCCTGTTGCGAGATCTCACTCAGGGCCACACCGGCAGGATCGTGGGCCTTCACCCGCTGGCTCTCCAACCGCTGGATCTCCGCCTCGATGGCGGTTTGCTTGGTCTGAAACAGCTGCCAGCGTCGATCATCGATCAACCCGACCTCCCGTCCGATGGGGGTCAACCGCTGATCGGCATTGTCGGAGCGCAGGATCAGCCGGTACTCGGAGCGACTGGTAAGCATCCGGTAGGGCTCCCGCAGCTCCTTGGTACAGAGATCGTCGATCAGGGTGCCGATATAGCTGGACTCACGGGGCAGGATCTGCATCGGCTGGCCCTGTACGAAACGAGCTGCATTGATCCCAGCCAGTAACCCCTGACAGCCCGCTTCCTCATAGCCCGTGGTGCCATTGATCTGTCCGGCACAGAACAGACCCTCGACTCGCTTGGTCATCAGGGTGGGGTAGCACTGGGTGGCGGGCAGATAGTCGTACTCCACCGCATAGGCGGGCCGCAACAGGGTGCAGGACTCCAATCCCGGCAAAGATCGCAACATACGGATCTGGATCGACTCTGGCATACCAGTGGAGAAGCCCTGGATATACAGCTCGGGGGTATCCCGGCCCTCCGGCTCGATAAAGATCTGATGGCTTTCCTTGTCGGCGAAGCGAACGATCTTGTCCTCGATGCTGGGACAATAGCGGGGACCTTTGGCATCCACCCAGCCCCCATATACCGGAGTCAGATGTAGGTGATCCCGAATGATCTGATGGGTCTCCGGCGTGGTGCGGGTCAGGTAACAAAACTCCTGCTCAAGCTCCACCCGAGCCTCTGGATCGAAGCTAAACCAGCGCAGCTCCGGATCTCCCGGTTGGGGTTCCAAACGCTCCAGATCCACACTGCGTCGATCCACACGGGCGGGCGTGCCTGTCTTGAGTCGATCGGTCTCAAACCCCAGCTCCTGGAGCGTGGCCGTCAATCCCTCCACCGCGAACTCTCCGGCCCGACCTGCCGGTTGGGAGTGGCGTCCGATCCAGATGCGGCCTCCTAAAAACGTGCCCGTGGTCAGGATCAGAGTTTGACAGGTGAAGATCGTGCCAAACTGGGTCTGCACCCCACAGATCTGATCGTGATCCCCCAACACCAGGTCGATCACCGTGCCCTCTCTCAAGCTCAGGTTGGGTTGATTCTCCACCACCCGACGCATCTCCCGAGCGTACTCCCGCTTATCCGTCTGTGCCCGCAAGGCCCATACCGCAGGTCCTCGAGATCGATTCAAGACCCGCTTCTGGAGATAGGTTTTGTCAGTTATCTTGGCCATCTCTCCCCCCAGGGCATCGATCTCATGCACCAACTGGGACTTGGCCGGACCCCCCACAGCAGGATTACAAGGTTGCCAAGCGATCCGATCCAGATTCAAGGTCAGCATCAAGGTGCGACACCCCAGCCGGGCCGCTGCTAACGCCGCCTCACAACCCGAGTGACCCCCACCCACAACGATGACATCGAACCGATCCAGGCTCTCCACCGGGGCACGTAACATATCTGCGTTCCCTCTCCAGAACCATATGCTCCAGTCTAACGAGAAAGGCCCGTCCCCTGGGAGGACCCGTGATCGATTATCGATCTGCTCATCTGGCCCCTTTTCCGTAAGATCACGATAGTCACCCGAGTCAATGGGAACCGATATCCCTGAGATCCTCGCACCCCCGATCTGATCCCAGATGTCAAGTTCGCTGATCACGGAAAGGCCAATGTTGCTTAGGTCACTTTGGCAGGAACGCGTGAACCTAAGCATTATCCCTGTTATCTTTATGTTCTTAATTTCTTAAGCTGGAATCAGATCCGATCCTTAACTTCCCTTTCTAGTTCTTATCTTCCCGATGAGCATTCGCGACATTGTCACAGAGGTCCTACAAGAGGGTGTCTTGAGCGATGCTCAGGAGGAGCAGATCTTATCCCAGATCAAGTCACGCCAGTTCGATGAGGCGGATGCCTTAGCCATTGATGAACTGATGGAGGCGATCGCCAGGGGAGAGATCCGGCGTATCTTCTGAGGGAACAGCATAGGATAGAGTTCTATAAGTTCATAGCTTCCCAACCATAGACTGAACTTTATACCAATGCTAATCCCTAGGTAGACAAACCTATCCTATAGTAGGAGGGAGTAATGCTCACAGTCCTCGTGACGATTTACCGGATCTATACTTGCGCGACCCCCGAGCAAGCAGCCACTCGTCTGCAGGCTCTACTGAACGCTACCGATCGTCCCGGTAGTCAAGGGAGCTATCGCAAGATCTCGGAGCAGGATGTGGCGGAGTTGGTACCCCTCGATGATCGGTTTCAGGGGCAGGGGAGGGAGGTGATCTCCGTATTACAACAGATGATCCGGGCGGGGTTACCCGTGTATTTATTTGAGATCGATTAAAGAGTGGACTCGACACAGGCAACGATGAGCTCCGACGATCGCAACGATCACAGGTCATTTTAAGGATGAATCCAGCCAAGATCTAGGGCTGACTCAGGTTTGGCTCCCCATCTCGATCCAGGATGAGCACAGGTTGCGGTGTGTGGATTAAGGTAGAGGATACTATCGTAGCTAGTTTGCAAACCCAGGAAGGATTTCCCATGCAGTTTCTTCTCTCCGATCCGGTGCTTGAGTCCTGGCAAGGGGATTGTGCCATTGCCCTCTGTTTCAATACCGATCCGTTCTCGTTACCGGAGTCGATCGCGGAGCTGGATCAGACCGCCTGGGGCGGGGCATTGACGGAGCTGATCCAGGAGCAGGGATTTCAGGGGAAGGCTCAGTCGGTGGTAGCCACTCGGGTCGGGGCTCAGGTACGGAAGGTGGTGTTGGTGGGGTTGGGGGATGCGACCCGGCTCACCCTGGATCTATTACGGCGGGCGGCGGCGATCGGGTTGCGGCAGGCCAACGGTCTCAAGGCCAAGCAGGTGGCGCTGGTGTTGCCCTCTAGTGATCTACAGCTGATCCATAGCATCCAGGCGGTGGTGGAGGCCGGATCTCTAGTGGCTCATCAGGATACGCGCTTCAAATCCCAGGCCAAGCTAGCGGAGAGCAATGGCAGCAATACGGGCTTTGCGGTGGAGTCCCTGACTTTGATCCTGCCAGAGCCCATGGGAGATCAGCGCGTCACCTACGAGGGAACGGTCACGCAGGCTCAGCAGATCGCGGCGGGGACGATCCTGGCTCGGGAGCTGGTCTCGGCCCCGGCCAATGTGGTCACTCCCCTCACCTTGGCGGACACGGCACGGGAGTTGGCGGAGCATCAGGGTCTGGCGGTGGAGATCTTGGGTCAAGAGGCATGCGAGGCCCTAGGCATGGGGGCATTTCTGGGGGTGGCCCAAGCGTCGGATCTGCCGCCTCAGTTCATTCATCTCACTTACACTCCAGCACAGGGGGCGGTGGGTAAATTGGCTCTGATCGGTAAGGGATTGACCTTCGATTCGGGGGGATTGAACATCAAAACCGACTCCCGTAGCATCGCCATGATGAAGACGAAAATGGGTGGATCGCCGGCGGTATTGGGGGCAGCCCGAGCGATCGCGGCCCTCAAGCCTCAGGTGGAGGTTCATTTTATCGTGGCGGCGACGGAGAACATGATCAGTGGTCGGGCTATTCACCCTGGGGATATCCTGACGGCCTCCAATCAGAAGACGATCGAGATCAACAACACCGATGCGGAAGGACGGCTGACCCTGGCGGATGCCCTTGTGTTCGCGGAGAAGCTGCAGGTGGATGCCATGATCGATCTGGCGACCCTGACAGGGGCCTGTGTGGTAGCTCTAGGGGAGGAGATCGCAGGTCTATTCACCCCGGATGAGCAGTTGGCGGAGCAGTTACAACAGGCCAGTCAACAGTCTGGGGAGAAGATCTGGCGCATGCCCATGGAGGACTCCTACTTTGAGAGCCTCAACTCGGTGGTGGCGGATATGAAGAATGCTGGATCCCGAGCGGGGGGATCGATCACAGCAGCCCTGTTCTTGAAGCAGTTCGTTGAGAAGACCCCCTGGGCTCACCTGGATATTGCGGGCACGGTCTGGTCCGACAAAGAGAGTGGCTATGCCAACAAGGGAGGCACTGGCTACGGTGTCCGTCTGCTGGTGGAGTGGGTGATGGCACGTCAGGCGATCCTGGCCTCGGTCTAGGGTTCTCTAGATCTCGACTTGACGCTCTGAGATCAGTCGCACCCCATGGAAGGCGGGTTCAGGTATCCTTAGAGACTTGGTCAGGACCTCCAGTTGTTGGATGCTGCTCATCGGGATCATGGTGACCCGATCTTCTTTCTCCAACAGGATGTAGTTCTGATTGAGCAATTTCTGGATACGGCTGGTCATATCGACCGGGGTGCTGCC
>CAYSEO010000086.1:0-14201 GCA_964429885.1 uncultured bacterium | reverse complement strand
TACCAATCCCCGCTAGCCTGCAGCTCCCGATCCACCGCCAACCCCAACTGATGCTCTAACCTCTGCTTCAAGGCTTCAAAATAGCGGGCCGACTGATCCAATCCTGCGGAAAGGCTATAGCGCAACATCGGATCCAATAACCAAGCCTCTGTCGGCGTGATCTCTGGAGTCAAGGATCCTTGTTTCAACTGCAGCTCCACCCATTGCAAACTAGAAGGAACATGAGAGCGATGGGCCTCAGAGATCCGCAACAGTTCCCCATAGAGTTGATCTTCCATCTCCTCCGATCGATAAGCCCGTACCGCCCGCCCCACCTGCAGCACATGATGGATCAGTTCCCTTACCTCCGCCTCATGATCTGGGATCAAGATCTGATCGACGGTTAAGGGATGAAAAGTGCCCGTGGGATCAATGGCATAGATCTGACCCAAAAGATTACAAGAGAGATTCACCAAGGCCTTTTCAAACTCTAGCCGAGTCGGAGTCGCTCCCTCCGCGATCTCGAACCAGCCCCCTTGTTCGGTCAAGATCTGATGACATCGTTGTCGAGTCTCGTTCGATCCTCCTGCTAAGCGAGTCAAGCCCTGAGGGCCAGGGTAGTAGATCGTCGCCTGACCCGATCCCCGTCGCACCCCTGTCTGGATTGTGACACCCCGCAATAATCGACAGACGATCCGAGGCATGAGCTCGGGCCACAGATCCGGTAGCCGACCGAAGAGGGTGGACTCCTCCAACTTCTCGATCAATACCTGACGCACCTGTTGAAAATAGATGCCATTGGCGCATAACACCAGTAAGGGAAAAGGCAGATCCTCCACCTCTAAGTGACCCTCGTCATAGATCTGCTCCAAGACCTGTACCGCGCTCGTGATCACCCCCAGGATCTGATCGGGATTCGGACAGATCAGCACGACTTCTGGCAGATCTCCAGTTTGATGGCAGGTGATCAGATCGGACTTTAAGACGGTTGCTGTGGGCAGTTGATAGATCCGATCCCCAGCGGCGATCACGATCTCTCCAGCCTGTCGTAGCGCCTGAGCACTCTTGGATCCCTGACGCTCCAGAAAGAAAACAGGGCCCTGTTGGACCTGAGTCAGCTCACGGGTTAGATGAAACAGGAACCCCACCCCGAGTGCCCCCACTGGTAGGATCCCGATCGCGCCCCGTCTCATGATCTATGCCTCATCTGCCAATGTGGAGAGCACCTGCTCCGCCTGGGGAAGGTTGGAGACCTTCAACATCAAAAACGCCTGATTCCCAGAGAAAGCACGGCTGCCGTAAGCATAATCAATATTGATCTGAGCGTCAGCTAGGGCCTGACTCACTGCCGCCAATTTCCCCGGCTGATCCGTGAGCTCAATACACAGCACATCCGCCTCGATCACAAAGAACCCCGCTTGGGCCAGCAACTGTTTACAGGTCGCCGGATCGCTAGTGATCAATCGCACCACCGCCTGCTCAATGGTATCCAGCACCGAGATGGCCTCGATATCGATCCCCCGCTGGGCGATCACAACACTGATGTCGGCGAGGCGACCGGGATGATTCTCCAGGGGCACACTGAGTTGACGACGGATCGTATAGTTCATGGATCTGGCTCACGTTGAGACGGGCAAGGGACGGCAGCTGATCTTACTGTCTCACAAGGGCTCGGATCCCAGAGTGTCACTGAAGTGGCAGATCCGCCTTGACTTGGGATATAAGAGACGGCGTGGGTAACTTAAGATCAGGTTCCGCTCGATCAGGTCGTGATCCATTATCCTGTCTCACAACTCGTTACGATGTGTTGCCCCGACTCACTACTGTGCTGAGGAGAGATCCATGTTAGAGACCCAGATCCAGGATCAGGTACTGCCCGTTACCGCGATGGATGGCTCCCATGTTCAAGAGAGCACCTTTCCCGTCAGCAGCGAGAATCGGCCTTGGGGTAGCTTCACCGTCCTAGAGGAGGGACCGGCCTACAAGATCAAGCGGATCGTGGTGTTGCCTAAGCATCGCCTCAGCCTCCAGATGCACTATCACCGGAGCGAGCACTGGATCGTGGTCTCGGGCACCGCTAAGGTCACCTGCGGCAGCGAGGAGAAGGTAATCACCGCCAATCAATCCACCTACGTTCCCCCCTGTACCAAGCATCGTCTAGAAAATCCTGGGGTGATCCCCCTGGTGATCATTGAGGTCCAGAACGGTCAATACCTGGGTGAGGACGACATCATCCGGTTCAGCGATGACTACGCCCGTGCCCCCAAAGGTTGAGTTGATCGGTGGGATCCGATCCCCTGAGTCAAACAAAAGCTGGGATCTAAAGACTCTAAATCCTTGGGCTCGAATTTCTCAGGAGCAATCCATTGATCTAGCCCCCACCTATTTGCATGATGATTGGGTCTCTGCTCTGATCCCTGCCAGTTGATGATCTCTGGCAGGAACGAATCCAGGCAGCTCTGCTGCAAGCTTGGCAAGAAAGACAGCCGGAATATCTCTGGCAACAGCTCCTCAAGGGAGGACAGATCGGCCTAGTGACCCTGGCGATCAGCTTGGGACTCGTCGGCTCAAGCGCGCTCTGCAGGACCATCAGATCTCGATTGGCGTGCCCCAGGCGATGGTCAGAATCAGATATCGGTTGAGGAGGACAATCCGTCAGCTGAGCCAGTGAGTTTCGCTCCTTGAAGGATTGCGTCACAGGGGCTGGGGATCGACCACTGATGGCAAGCGATCGTGACCGTCGTTGACTACCATAAGAGCTGAGGTCGGTTGCCGCACCCCTCAAGTTGATGGTGAACTCCTCCTGAATCGATGACTCAGACGCTGATCCGTTCCTGCTCTCCGCGCTCCCCCCTCAGATCTCATCCGGGACTCTGGCTGTTGCTAGCTGGGATCAGCCTCGGGAGCGGGGCTCCCATAAGCTGGGCCCAGGAGACTACGCCCGCACCTGATCGCACCTCAGTGCCTCAAGCTGAAGCCACTCCAGTCTTCATCCCTACTCCTACTCCTACCCCCACGCCGGTGTACTTCGATCCCCTGTTTCCCCTACCGGGGGCCGCAGAGGATCCCGCAGCTGTGAATTCCGCCGATCAACAGATACAAACCCGCCAGGATCCCGATCTGGGTCGGGTGATCGGTCGAGTGTTGAATCCAGTGGGACAACCTGTGGTGGGAGCTCAGATCCGCTTGGACATCGAGGAACCCGGATCGGATGAAGAGACTGAACTGGAGGAAACGGGGGAGGACGAGGAGACGACCGCGGATGAAAATCCAGAGAATCAACCCCTGGTCACCGATGAGCAGGGCAGCTTTGAGCTGTTCTCCGATCAGTTCGGTCGTCATCCCCTCACGGTTTGGCACCCCGACTTTGAGCGCGCCACCACCCCGATCTGGGTCCAACCCGGTCTCACGACGCCGGTGGATGTGGTATTGGAGACCCCCCTCGCACCCCAACCGCGAACTCGCTTAGGTGTTCTGGGAGTCGGCGGACTCGATCAGACCCAGCTCTTGGCTCAACGACTGGCAGCGGAGACGGTACGGGTGGGTTTGGTGCCCCAGTCTGACACTGTGGTACCTCTAGATAATCGCAAGCTACTGCCGATCCTCAGAGAGATCGATCTGCCGATCTATGAATTGTTTGAGTTCGATCGCCGCAAGCCGGAGGCGGTGCAACAGTTTCTCGATCTACTGGGTCTACGCGCTGTGGTGATCTCACGGGTGGATGTGTTGACCCGTCCCTCCAGCCCCACCAATGTGGATCTAAAATCCCGTAGTCGAGTGGAGCTATGGACGATCGACGATCAGGGACAGTTACAGGTGCAGGTACTGGCGGAGGCCAGCCGATCCGCGACTGAAAGCGCTGATCTCAACGCCAAGGAAGTAGCCCAGCTCTACCAAGTCCAGGTCACCCGCATGGCCCAGGAGATCGGTGATCGATGGCAGGAGACTAATCCCCTAGCGGCCTATTTCGATCCCAACTCCGGCCTACTTTCCCCACAGCAGTCTCGCCTGGATACCACCGTGGAACTCTCCATCCCCAACGATCCCTTACCGCCGCCGGAAACCCCCACCCCGGAGGTCACCGCGACTCCAGAAGCCCCTGTGGATCCGGGTTAAAACTCGATGTGCATCCTAAAGATCCCGTAACATGTTGGGCCGAGAATCTATAGACAAGCTAAAGAAGACCTATCAAATAGGAGATAACCCCTAGTCTGGGGAGTGATGTCCGGACAGGAGGTTTGGTAGTCAATTGAACAGTTTTGTGTTGATCAAGCAGGTACCCGATCAGAGTGCGAAGACCGGGATCAATGCCGATGGCACCATCGATCGGGCCAAGGCGAAGCGGATGCTCAATCCCTTTGATCGGTATGCCTTGGAGGCAGCCCTGCAGACCAAGCGGCTCTATGGGGCCACTGTGACCGCCATCACCATGGGTCCTCCTCCGGCCATCGAGGTGTTATACGAGGCCATCGCCCATGGAGCGGATCGAGCTCTGTTTCTAACGGATCGTCGTCTAGCGGCCTCAGACACCCTGGCCACGGCCTATGCTCTGGCCCAGACGGTTCGTTATGGTGGATCCTTTGATCTGGTTTTCTGTGGTCTGCAGACTACTGATGGAGATACGGCTCAGGTAGGACCGCAGCTGGCGGAACGGCTAGGGGTGCCCCAGATCACCTATTGCGAGGCCTTCGAGGTGAAGAACGGTTGGGTGCAAGCCCGACGGGCCATCGAGGGCGGATCCCAGCAGGTGACCTGTCCGTTGCCAGCAGTGCTAACCATCGCCAACTCAGCGCCCCGACTGGCTTACAAGACGCTGCGAGGGGTACGACGGATGCAACATCTGCAACGGGATGAGGCAGCCTGCTCCCAGGTGATCGAGAAGGTCAGCCTAGATCAAGTGGGTGCTGATCCGGATCGATGTGGACTGAAAGGATCTCCGACCATCGTGGCGGCCACGGAGAAGGTAGGGGAGATCGGCGGCAACTGTCAGGTGTTCCAAGGACAGGCCGTGGAGACCCTCGTCCGAGACCTGATGCAGGCGACAGCGTTGCAGGAGATGCGCCGATGACTCAACAGACACAGAGCCATACCCCGATGCCTCAGGTCCTCGTGTTCGTGGAGCAGGTGGAGGGTCAGATCCAACCCATCGCTCTGGAGCTCTTGGGAGCGGGCCGGATCCTGGCGGACAAGTTAGAGGGACAGCTGTGTGCTGTGGTCTTGGGGGATCAGATCGCGGCCCTGCCTCAGCACTTGATCGGTCATGGTGCTGATCAGGTCTATATCGCGGATCATCCCGAGCTGGCTCAATATCGCACCCTGGTATATCGACGGGTGTTGACGGATCTGATCCGCTCCCAACCCCAGCCCCCTCATACGATCCTGTTGGGCTCCACCACCACGGGTCGAGATCTGGCCCCGCGTCTGGCTGCTTTCCTGGAAACGGGTTTGACAGCGGATTGTACGGAGTTGGATATTGGTCCCTTCGAGTACAGCAATAGCAAAGATCCCAGCAAATCCGGAACATTCCCTGAGTGTCTCTATGCGATCCGGCCCAGCTTTGGGGAATCCCTCAAGGCTCGGATCCTAGGTCCGTGGAAGAACCCGCAGATGGCGACGGTGCGTCCTGGGGTGATGGTGGCCGCTCCCTTTGTGACAGATCGGCAGGGGCTGGTGACTCCAATCCCGGTCAATCTGCAACCTGAGGATCTCACCCTGACCATTCAGGAGACCTTGCGTTCCGTCTCTAGTGCCGTGCAACTGTCCCAGGCAGAGGTGATCGTCTCCGGGGGCTTTGGTTTGGGATCCCCAGAGGGGTTTGCTCTCATGCACCAGCTAGCGGAGTGTTTCCCGAACGGGGCAGTGGGCTCCTCTCGGAAGGCGGTGGACGCGGGTTGGATCCCCTATGCTCATCAGGTGGGTCAGACGGGCAAGACGGTGCGACCCAAGATCTACATCGCTTGTGGCATCTCGGGAGCCATCCAACATCGAGTGGGCATGGATCAATCCACTCAGATCATCGCCATCAATAAGGATCCGGACGCACCGATCTTCACCTTCGCTCATTACGGCATCGTTGGTGATCTATACCAGGTGGTGCCGGAGCTGATCCGTCAACTGCGGGGTGAATACCCCATCGGATCAACCGTCGATACCCAGGAGGTTGCCCATGTCATCCACTGATCCCATCCGTTACGATCTGCTGCTGGTGGGAGGCGGCACCGCCAACCTGATCCTGGCCCATCGTCTGCTGGATCAAGCCCAAGCCAGTGGCATGGAGATCTCCATCGCCATCCTGGAGAAATCCCCTCAATTTGGGGGCCATACCGTCAGTGGGGCCATCTCCAATCCCCATGTGATCGCCAAGCTCTTCCCAGATTACGAGACCAACGGTTTTCCTCTGGAGGGGCACGTCAAGCAAAACGCCCTCAGTGTCCTAGGAGCGCAACAGCGCTGGGATCTCCCTGAGGCCATGATCCCTCAAGGCTTCCAGAAGGAGGGATTTGTGATCCTCTCCCTTAGCCATGTGGTGCGGTGGCTGGCTGATCAACTGGTGGAGAAAGCCCGTCAGATCCCTAATGTCACTCTGGATCTTTTCCCTGGCTTTGCGGCCCATGAGATCCTCTATGCCGGTCATCGAGTGATCGGGGTACGGGCTAGTGAGTCCGGCGTGATCACAGAGGATGCCATCTACGCCCGTCAAACCTGTTTCGGGGACAAGGGCTTCATCTCCAAGGATCTGGTGGAGCGGTTCAAGCTACGTCCCAATCCCCAGCTATGGTCTGTGGGGATCAAGGAGGTCTGGCAGGTGGAGGGAGATCACCAAGGTCAGGTCTGGCATACCCTCGGCTACCCGATCTTGGATGGCACCTTCAGTGGGGGCTTCGTCTATGGTTTGAGCGGCAATCGTCTGGCTTTGGGCCTGATCATCGGTCTAGACAGTGAGAACCCCAACATCAATCCCCAACAACGTCTGCAGGAGTTTAAGGCTCATCCTTGGATCCAGAGTTGGCTGGCCGGTGGCAGTCTGCTCAAATACGGTGCAGCCGTGATCCCGGAAGGAGGCTATTACAGTTTGCCCACTCACTTCACTGTGGATGGCGCGATCCTGCTGGGGGATGCCCTAGGGGTTTTGGATGTGGGCAGTCTCTCCGGTGTGGACAAGGCCATGGAGACCGGATATATCGCCGCCGATCTATTGCATGACGCCTTTTTGCACCAAGACTTTGATCGGATCCAAGATTACCGCCGTCAGGTGATGGAGGGATTTGTCGGTCAGGATCTGTACGCCAGCCGCTACTTCCGTGAGGCTTTTTTGGAGAACAGCAAGCTGTTGTCGGAGTATCTGCCAACGGTCTGCAGCAGTGTGGATCAGGGGCATCCTTGGTTGGGCAGTCTCAAGTTTGGTTTGTCCAAACCCTTCCAACGATCGGTGGAGACCATCCGGGCGCTGGCTATGATCACGGGACGGGTCAATCACGCCACTTCCCCCCATTACGATCCCTGTCATGAGCGGATCCAGCCGGAGTTTGAGGCTCGTTTGGACAGTGGATCCACTGGATCTCAAACCTATTTCTCTCGCTCGGATGCAGTGTTCTTTGCCAGTCCCAAGTACCACGAGGAGAACCACCATATTCAGAAGTTCAGCACCGATGTCTGTCGAGAGTGCATCGCCACCTACGATCGATTAGATCGTCCCACGCCTTGTGTGGCGGACTGTACCGCTGAAGTGCATCGTGTGGATCGGGTCGAGGGTCAGCGGTTACATCACATGTCGTTGGAGAACTGTATCCAGTGTCGCACCTGTGAGATCGTCTGTCCCAAGCTCAACTTGAGGGTCAATCCCAGCTATGAGGGATCAGGACCTGATTTCTTTGGGTTGTAGGGCAGAGTCTGACCAATATCCAATGTATGATCAGTAGGCTAAGGGATTCTCCTTGGCCTTTTTTAAGGATCCCGTAAGACCGTTAAGCAATATGGCACTAGATCAGGTCTTTTACCTTGAGCTGTGTATTCTACGTTCACTCCAATGGAAGACAACAGTATCAAACTAGCGGATCTCGACGTTCTGATCCGTCCTATGCAAGAGGAGGATTGGCAGGAGGTGATTGGGCTGATCCATCACTCGATCCGGAGTCTGAACACACATGACTACACTCGGGAGGAGGTTGAGCTCCTGGTGGGTAAGTAGATCAGCAAAAACGTTTATACAGGCTATATAGTGCATGTCAAAGCAATTTTGCCGATCTACTTATGTACACGTCGCCAGAACTATCGAGATGGAAGGTAGCTTATGTTGCTCAGTACGAAGATAAGATCGTCGGTGTCATTGGAGGATACTGTGAGATCTGGTCTTTGTTGAGGATCCATGGATCGAGACTAGGCAGCCCT
The DNA here is from genome assembly GCA_964429885.1 of uncultured bacterium. Lineage (GTDB taxonomy): Bacteria > Cyanobacteriota > Cyanobacteriia > Thermostichales > Thermostichaceae > CAYSEO01. Next base: position 5,834 of record CAYSEO010000086.1, on the reverse strand, counting down.
TGCGTTTCTCCTCTGGACAGATTCAGATTCCTGAAATATGCAGATCAATTCCGCGGCTGATGCCCCTCAAATCATCGAGACGGGGGACGGGTCCCTCACCTTTTATTCTACGGAGTTTGGCCAGGCCTATCACAATCGCAGCGGGGCACGTCAGGAGGCCCTGGAGAAGTTCGCTCTGCCCTGTTACCTGGATCGTCTACCCCAGAGTCAGGATCGGATCCGGATCTTAGATGTCTGCTTTGGCCTCGGTTATAACAGCGGCGTCACTCTGGAGTTAATTTGGAGGGTTGCGCCCCAGTGTCGGGTGGAATTGATGGGGTTGGAACGATCCCCAGAGATACCCCGGCAGGCTTGGCAACGAGGGATCCGATTTGGTCTGGATCCTGCGGATCAAAACCATTGGCTGGAACTGTTGCAAACCGGACGGATCGAGACTCCCCGGTGGCAGGCCCGATTGCTGTGGGGAGATGCCCGTCGGACCCTAGATCAGGTGCCTCTAGAGTGGGCCGATGCTGTGTTTTTCGATCCCTTCTCTCCCTCCGCCTGCCCCGAGCTGTGGACTGTAGAGTTTCTGACCCAGATCAAGCAGCGCATGGGATCTCACGGGCGATTAGCCACCTACTCCTGTGCCGCCGCCGTTCGATCTGCTCTCCTGGCAGCAGGCTTAGCCATCGGTTCCACCCCTGCGGTCGGACGCCCTTGGCCGGGCACTGTAGCCTCCCCAAGCGCCATCGATCTGCCCCCCCTCTCTCCGTCAGAACAGGAACATCTAGCCACCCGTGCTGCCATTCCCTATCGAGATCCCGATCTTGCTACCCCTCGGGAGGGGATCCGCCAAGCCCGACAACAGGAACAACAACGCTCTGATCTAGAACCCACCTCCGTTTGGAAGCGACGTTGGTTGACCCATGAGGATCCGGAACGCAGAGAGTGATTCAGGTTCCGTGGCTCCACGCATGTGTAGAGCAGTTCACAAAGATAAGATAAAGCCGTATAGATTTCATTATCGGTTGACGGGGATTCCCATGGTGTCTGCTTCCACCGCCCGCCCTCTGCTCACCCTGTGCAAGGGCCAGCACTACACGATCCTGGAACTCCTGCATCGGCTGACGGGGCCGGAAGAGCCCAAGCTGAAACGAGAGTCTCGTCTCCAGATCATCCAGAACCTCAGGCAACGGCTGTCTCGGCATCTGCAACTGATGCGTCATGGGTTCTACCCGCCCTTGCGGCAACAAAGTAGCGGTAACGGGGAGTTGACCCTCCAGATCAAACGGTTTGAGGAGGCCACCGCTAAGCTGATCCCTCAGGCCACTCAATTTCTCCATCAAGCGGAGCGTCATCCGGGCCAGTCCTGTCAGGGCAAGGCCATCGAGATGTACCAGAAGCTGCAGGCTCATTTTGAGATCGAGCAGAGTCAGCTCCATGAGCTTTACAAGCAGCATGTGCCGGTGGCTTTAGAGCAGAAACAACTGCAGATCTTCCGGAAGCGTCTGATGGCGACGGTTTCCCGAGATACCTCGGTGCCGGTGCCGATCAATAAGGAATCTGCCCCTAAGAAGGAGACGGCCCCCAAGCCTCAACCGCCCCGGCGACCCACTGTCCAGGAACTGGATCGGGAAGCCATCACCCGCCCCGTCTTTCCTGGTGAAACCTTCTGGCCCACTGTCTCCCCCACGGATCAAGTTGAGTTCGCCACCCCCTGATCCTGTCACAATGGGAAAGAGGTGAGTTGACGAAGGGCTATGATCCACGGGCTATATCGATCGCTGGGGTGGAAAGTGCTCTGGGTGAGTTATAGAGCTCTGCTACTCCTGGGAATGTTTCTGATCTGGAGTTGGATCGGGCCAGTTTGGGCCCAGGGTTCGGTGAACTATGGTAATTCCGACCTTGCTCGACAGGATCTCTCAGGTCAGAACTATGAGAACACGGTATTCGTGGGGGCCAACCTACGGCGCAGTGATCTCTCGGGATCGAACCTGCGGGGGGCCACCCTCACCAAGACCAATCTCTCCTACGCCAATCTGGAGGGCTGTGATCTGACTGCAGCTTTGCTAGATCTGGCCAATCTGGAATATGCCAACCTGCGGGAAGCTAATCTGACGGGCGCTATCCTCACCCGAGCGGATCTGTATGAGGCGGATGTGACTGGAGCTGACTTCTCGGAAGCTTTCTTAGATCGCTCCACGGTCAATTATCTCTGTGAATACGCCGAGGGTACTAACCCCACCACTGGCGAGATCACCCGTGAGAGCTTAGGATGCCGGGACTGATCTGGGATCTCGGAGATGCGATCGGGGGGAAAGATCGGTAAGCTCGTCATAGGTGCAACGGTGCAGGCAGCTCATGAAGATCGGCGTCATCCTCGGCTCCAACAGCGATATCCCGGCAGATCTCCAGCTCCAAGAGACGACCCTTGAGACCTCCTATGGGGCGGTGCCCCTGTGGCAAAGTGATCCAACGGGCGAGACTCAGATCGGGGTGTTGCTACGCCATGGGGTGGGTCATGCTCTGTTGCCTCATCTGGTCAACTATAAGGGCAACTTCTGGGCGCTCAAGAGCTGGGGAGCGGAGGCTATCGTCAGCTTTACGGTGGTGGGGGTATTGGATCCGCAGATCCCGTTGGCTCGCCCGATCCTATTTGAGGATGTCTTTTTTCCCACCAACCAGCTCCCGGATGGCAGTGCCTGTAGCATTTTCGATCAGCCCAAGCAACCGGGACGAGGCCATTTTCTGGTGGATAAACCCCTCTCCCCTGGATTACGACAACAGCTGACTCAGATCCTGCCCGATCCAGTCCCCACTGGGATCTATGGTCACGCCTTTGGCCCCCGCTTCTCAACCCAGATCGAGCTGGTGTACCTAAAGAACTTGGGACTCTCCGCCATCAGTCAGACCTCAGGACCGGAGTTTGTATTGGCGGGGGAACTGGGGATCCCTTATGGGCTGGTGGGTTTTGGGGTGGACTATGCCGATCCCGATCCCAGTCTGCGTAGCTCAGTAGAGGAACTGAATCATAACCTCAAACAGTGGTCCCAGGCTCAACCTCAGATCCTCAAGGGCTTACTCTCTCATTCCTGGCCTCAGTCATTGCCGTTCGATCAGGGTTATTTTTATCAGATCGAGGGGGATCTGCCGTCACAAAGTTAGAAGTCACGGGGTTATCGGTTTAGAGTGAGAATTAATCCGCTTTGCTTCAGCACTTCGCCCTGATGTTTGGGATCCATGCACTTCTTCGACAAGCTCACCACCACCATCACCCGTAACCGCAGCCTCCTGTGCGTTGGACTTGATCCCAATCCTGATCTGCTGCCCCCTTCCTATCAAGATCCCCATCAGGCTCAGCTGGACAGCCTACGACGCTGGCTCCATAACCAGATCCAGGCCACCTCAGATCTCGTCTGTGCCTATAAACCGACCCTGGGTTTCTATCTGGCATTGGGAGCCCCTGGGATCGAGCTGTTGTTGCAGGTACTGGACTGGATCCCGGAGGAGATCCCGGTGATCTTGGATGCGAAACATGGGGATCTGAATAGCAGCACGGCTCTGGCCAACACCCTGTTTGAGTCCTGGCAGGTGGATGCCGTCACCCTCAACCCCTATGCCGGTCAAGATCAGATCGCTCCCTTCCTGGTCTACGCCGGTAAAGCCGTCTTCGTACTCTGCCGATCTGTGAGTCCCACCGCCAAGTGGGTGCAGGAGTTTCCCTCCCCCAAAGAACCCCTCTATCTGCAGATCGTCACACAGGCCCGCGCCTGGGGGACCCCGGAGCAACTGGGATTGGAGGTGGGAGCCCCGACCCCCGATGTGCTCACCCGCATCCGATCCCTAGCTCCAGAACGATGGATCCTAGCCCGTAGTCTTTGGGCGCAAGGGGGCGATCTGGGGGAGTTATTGGCCGCCAGCCTGGATACCAATGGGGAGGGCTTGATCATTCCAGTGCCTCAAGATCTCCTCGGGGATCAAAATCCAGGTCAACCCCTCAGCGAGCTCCGAGATCACGTCAATCAAATTAGAGATCAGGTGATTCGGGAGGGATCTGCCTGTTCTCTATGGACTCCTAATGTCTGTCTCCTCAATCCAGATCCGCGTCTAGAATTGATCCTGCAGCTCTATGACATCGGCTGTATCTTGTTCGGAGATTATGTCCAATCCTCTGGGGCTGTGTTGCCTTACTATATCGATCTGCGTACGATCATCTCTAATCCCCAGATCTTTCAACAGATCCTCAATGCCTATGCTCGCATCCTAGAGAATTTGGAGTTTGATCGGATCGCAGGCATTCCCTACGGAGCTTTACCAACTGCCACAGGATTATCCCTACGGTTGAACCGACCCATGATCTATCCCCGCAAGGAAGTTAAGGCCCATGGGACCAAGAAAGTGATCGAGGGTGCCTTTCAACCGGGAGAAAAGGTGGTTATCGTCGATGACATCATCATTAGTGGCAAGAGTGCCTTAGAAGGAGCGGCCAAATTAGAATCCGCTGGACTGCAGGTCAAGGATATCGTTGTCTTTATCGATCATGAACAAGGTGTTAAAGATCGTCTGGGACAGGCTGGTTACCGTAGTCATGCCGTGATCAAGATCTCAGAGATCACCGAGACCCTCTATCAGGCAGGTCGATTAGATCCCTTTCAATATCAGGCCCTGACGGAATCGCACTCGGGATTGAGTTAATGTTATGGATCGCTTTATTTCCCCAGTACCGTGGAGACGATCACCGTGGCCGTTGCAGCGGCGATCAAGCTGAAAGACAGTTGAACAACCCACTGGGTTGCCTGACGATAGTCATCAAAACGGGTTTCGTACCGATCTAGCTTTGAGTTGAGTGTATCCAGGCTGCCACCGATCCGCTCAACAGTAGCCGTTAGTTTCTCCGTATCCAGGCTTAGTTTCTCCACCGACGATTCCAATCTCTCCACCCTAGAGTCCAGCCTCTCCACTTTGGAGTCCAATCTCTCTACCCTAGAGTCCAGCCTCTCCACCGACGACTCCAGGCTCCCTACCCTAGAATCCAGTCTGTCCACCGACGACTCCAGGCTCCTTACCCTAGAGCTCAACGTGTCAACATGAGATCCCAGCCCATCTAACCGATCCAGGATCAGATGCTGATTATCCTCCAGCTGCCCAACCCTACCATCGAGTTGCGTCACCTGGTCAGCTAAGCTTCGATCTTCAGCCATCTATCCTGACCTCATTGCCTGTCTCAGATCATAACGGATCGAATCAAACCGTGATTCAGTTCTGAGATTGAGCCTCAGGGGGCGGATCTGGTTGAGCGGGTTCAACTTTCTCCAATTCGTCCAATCGAGAGCGGATCTGTTGAGCTGCAGCCGATAGAGGTCGCTGTCTCCTGAAGAATAGGGATCCTACAGCTGCTGTCAAGGCTCCCAAACAAGCAGAGCTGATCATGACAAACCCCAGGGGCAACTCCACCGATCGCAGAGCCAGAAACTTCAACACCACCTGGGTGGGATTCTGGGCCGCGACAACGGCCACCACCAAGATCAAGACCAGAGTCAGCAATAGATTGAAATAAGGCATAAACAGATCCTCAATCGGTCAATAAGTGGATCGGCAAAATTGCTTTGATGTACATTATATAGTCTGTATAAACGTTTTTGCTGATCTACTTAAGATGGATGGGGAAGTGACTGGCCTGATCTTGCCATGAGTTGCTTCAGTTCCCTAGGAGAAAGGAGTCATTATCTCGATCAAAGAAGGTGATCCGACCATAGCCGAGGAAATAGTCAAAGGGCTTCTCCCCTGCCGGTTGGGCGACCACACCAAATTGGTACTCTCCAGGGGAGCGGGGCGTGCGAGTGGGACGTAGG
>CAYSEO010000085.1:0-14316 GCA_964429885.1 uncultured bacterium | reverse complement strand
ACGGACTGACTCCTCTTTCAAGTTAGTGCCCATTAGTTGGCCACTCATGAAAACCATAAGTCACCTCGCTTGGCAAACTCGCTGGATCTTACCAAAGGGTAAAGCTAGTCTGCCAGACATTTTGGTTCCCGAGATACTCGATGCCCGATGTAAGCCTCTACGATACAGCAACCGACGAGCTGTAGAACTTCTAGACTGGAAGCCCCGTTATGATTTTCATGAGGCCATAGAGAGGAGTTGTAGCTCTGATGATTTACTTCAGGTAGGATAATAGTCATAATAGTATCTTGATTTGGCCTTCGTTGTGCCTTCATTCGCCATGGCTTGGTGACTTTTTTCTTGTATTCACTCTGCTTCCCGAGGATGAATAGGAAGTAGACAAACTCGTAGAGAATTCCTCATGATAAGTCTGATCGGTATTCACATCCCAGAGATCATAATCTGCACCCAGAATGTTGCAAGCAGCCATTAGGCCTGTCAGCATTGAGTGATCCTGATTGTTGTAACGGTGCATACCATTTCGACCGATCGTGTACAGGTTCTCAAAACCAGAAAGATACTCACGAATAACAGCAAGATGCTGGTGATACTCTCCGTCATAGACTGGATAGGCTTTCCGTTGCCGGATCACTACCCCGTCCTCAATAGTAACTTGCTGGCTTACCAACTGTAGCCCAGCCAACTCTTTACTGGCCAGATCCAAAAGCTCTACATCTGACATTCCCCAGATTTGATCTCCCTCGCTGCAGAAATATTCCATTCCCAAGCAGGTTTTCCCTAGATCTGGAACCATTGCAGGACTCCAATTCTTAAAGTTCTGAATGCGTCCCACCTTAAAGCAAGAGCTATGAATATAAATCCAGTTATCTGGAAATACATCCGCTTGATCAATGATGAGAGCAACGATCAGAAAGTCGCGATAGTTTAGCCCCTGAGCTGCTTGGTTAACCTCAATAGGAGGAGGAGGGTTGAGCTGCTTGATCAACACGCTGATGGGCATAGTAGAGAGCACTTGATCGGCTTCTAAATCTATGATCTCCCCTGCCCGCCTTGCCACGATTCGGGTGATCCTTGAGTTAGAGTGCTCTAGACATACCACGGGAGTCTCCAGTTGGACTGAGGAACTTGACCTGTTCAGCACTTGCTGACAACGCTCCCACATCATCCCAGGCCCCAGTACAGGGTAGTCGAATTCCTTGATCAATGTTTTGCTGTTGTTGATGGAAAACAAGGCATCCAGAATCGCCTTTTTGAGGGAGAGTCCTTGAATCCGCTGGGCTGCCCAGTCTGCCTGAATCTGGTCACAGGGGATCCCCCAAACCTTCTCGGTATAGGTTTTAAAGAAAGTCTCATACAGTCGCTGCCCAAATCGATTGATCACCCAATCCTCAAAACTTTTCTCCTGAGGTAAGGGTGAAAGCTGGCTCTGTAGATAGCTCCAAATCACCTGTAGGCTGTTGATGATCCCTAGGTTGGTTAGAGCATTCAGAGGATCCAATGGATAGTTGAAGTATCGACCATTGTAGTAGATCCGAGACAAGCGTGGGACGCGGATCATGTCATCGCCTAGGAGTTCGTACCATATCTCCCGAACACGCTCAACCTTAGTAAAGAAGCGATGCCCGCCGATGTCAAAGCGATACCCTTTGTAGATCTCTGTGCGAGCTATCCCTCCAACACAACTCTCCCTCTCCAGAACTAAAGATGGGACTCCATGCTTGTCTAGCTCATAGGCTGCTGTCAAACCCGCTGGACCAGCACCGATAACGATAGTAGGGAAACGCCTCATGATTCTGTGCTCCTGTGTTAAGTCATTTACAATGTCATTGCACTTAAGGGGAGTTGTTCTGGACTCCAAGGTGTCAGCGCTATCGGCTGTGCACTAGAGAGGCAGCTTCTAAACTTGCCTCCTCCGCCACATACAGGAATAGTCATAGGCTTAGGCTCTCGGTTCCTCATGATCAAACCAGGGTAAGCGCAAAAAAAATGTATCACAACCACCTTGATAGAAGCACTTAGTTGTGTCTGGTCTAAATCCCTATATTGAGCTTCCCTTCGATAACTTAGGGTCGCCAGCAACCTCAAAGCCAGTTGGGCTGGGGAGAGACGGAAGCCCCAGAAGCTACGAGTGGCTGAGCAGCCATCGAGTGGTCTAGGAGTAGTGGTAGAGGGAGCGACTGAGAGTGGAAGAGACTTGGTCTGAGCATGCTGTGCGGGAGCGTCCCGAAAGGAGGCAGAATAGAGGGTGTGGGGACTGGTCATCTCGATGTCGTGATCCTGTTGTGCCAGTCCCCGCTCCTGGCCAGGACTCCTGATCCGCAAAGGTTTCAGCAAACTTTCTCCAAAAGATCTTACCCCAGTCTAACAAAAGAGGGGTAACTCGGTGACTCTGTATTATACTGACAATGAGATATACTAGCAATCGCATATCGGAAAAATATCGTCTTTGCTTTCATGAGAAAAAAGCTGATTTCCCTTCTTGTCTTTATTGCAATCGTATTTACGGCTATTTGGTCTGCCTCAGGGACCCTTGATAGTTCTGATGCAGGCGTTCGAGCCCGGGTCACCAATCAGTTGCTCACTGAGGGGCAGCTAGTTATGGAGATCAATAGCGAGGGCAATCGAGGTGCTCTATACCGTGATCGTGAAGGTACCTATTCAGCGAGATTTGGTTTAGGTCAATCCATTTATTTTATGCCCTTTTGGGCCGTATCTCAAGCCGCGACTAGCCAAATCCCCTTCTATCCTAGCCAGAGATCAAGACTCCAAACATTTCTGTTTTCAGTACCCGTTCTCTGGTCAGTGTTAGCTCTTAACTTTTGGCTATGTTTAAAACTTGCTGTTAGCCTAGGTGCTGGTAGATTGCCAGCTTATCTCTTGGCTTTTGTCGCAACATGGGGCAGTAGCTATTGGCAGATGGCTAAACAGGCTCAGGAGGAAGTCCAACTATCCTTGTTGTTACTTTTTGCAGTGTTAGGCTTCGTAAATTGGTTGCGTCGGGATAAATTTGCTTATATCTGGCTCTCCGGGATCGTTGCAGCCACTGGGTTGATTTTCCGTCCTACGGCAATCACGATCGTGACTGGAGTGGCAGGTATCTATGCTTATGAAATGTTGCTAGGTCAAAGGAGAAGCACCTTAAAACAATCCCTTCTACCGATCGGCTTGACGATAATAGGAGGCCTTCTCATTGGCACAGGATATAATTTCTATAAAACTGGAAACCCTCTCGACACAGGCTATGATTTAAGTGGGTGGTTCACTCAAGATTGGCTGCCTGGGTTGACAGAGCCTATAATTGGGCTAGATCGAGGCATATGGCTCACTAACTTGTGGTTCCTCCCCGGCTGCATTCTGAGTGTGTTGTCTTGGAAAACACTCAAACATGAAATCAAAGTGTTGTTGAGCCTCTGTCTCTACCTCCTAATCAGCTCAGTCGCAATCTATGCAAAGTGTTGCTGGGCTGGTGACATAACATATGGAGCCCGCTATCAGGTCCACATCGTTCCTTTACTCTGTGTGATTACAGGTATGGCAAGTCTGACGGCGCTCCGTCAGTGGTTTCCTATCAAACAGTTAAGTCGTCGAATTCTTCTGCCGTTGAGCTTGGGATTTTTTCTCCTACAGATCCCATCGGTTTCATTTATCCATGGCCTAGAAATATATCAAGCTAATATTGCAAGATTGGGTTATATAAACCAAAGTCCCACCTCAAGTGTAGGGCAGATACGGCTCCGATATACGAACTTCTTCCACAAACTCATTCGTGGTCAACCTGTTGACTTAGATTATCCAGATCTGACTGAGACTTCTAAGCAAGTGCTGGCCGACGCATCCCGGTGGAATTTCTGGCCCTGGCTAGCTGAGAAGAGACTACCTTCCCGTTTGATAAGGCACCTAAGATCCATTTGGTGGGTGATTGTTGTGGCTAGTCTGTCAAGCTGGGGACTAGCTTTCTGGTTGTTATGTATCGACTAACTCAATAAAACCAAACCTCATACTTGTCAACAATTGCATCAAAGATTTAGCCGAGCTTTTTCAGTAGAGCCTGAATAACAGAGGTGCGATCGTGTTGACCTGTTAGCAGGGCTAGGCGATTGGGAAATAGACACACACCACATATTCCTACTCCGAAGGCAAAGCCGCTATACAGATAAAATAGCCAGTGCCAGGGAATAACTCTCAATGCAAAGCTCAGCCCACGCTTGCGATAAAAAAACTGATACACTGAAAAATTAAGGCTTATTAATACTAGAGAGGGCCAGATGATGTGCACTACCAAATTGGGGTAGTATAGCCCTACTAGCAGAAGAACTAACACTGTATAGACAGCTACTACACTCAGTCGACATGATGTCTTTAGGTTAAGGTCATTGGGGACATGTTGCTGCTGCAATAGAAGGATAGTCCAGGGCAAAGCACGATTGAAAATGTCGGTTAAGAGGATTGACCGGAAAGTCCAGTGTTTCAGGTGCTTTACCTGTAGATCCTTACATAGACGTATCTTGAATCCCTTTGCTTTGAGTCGGTAACCGAGTTCAATATCCTCGATACTAGGGAACCGATACCGTTCATTGAATCCACCTATGTTTAGAAAGGCTTGACGCCGAATGACCCCACAGGCACCCCAGAAGGTCGAAGCGTCCTCATAAGCTGTTTGATGAACAAAGTGGTGAAGCAAGTTCCGATACTGAGAAGCGAAGTTGCTAGCTTCTGGAGTATCATCGTAGGAGCCAATGACAGCAGTTAACGTTGTATCCATAGCAAACATCGCTTTCACCTTACAGAGGTTATCAGGATATAGGGTGACGTCAGCGTCAACAAAATACAAGATATGACCATTTGCCATCGATGCCCCCAGGTTACGGGCATAGGCAGGGCCATGAGGAAAAGGGAGGCACTTAATTTGAGCCCCAGCTTGTTGAGCAAGTTGGTGTGACTCATCTGTACAACCGTCGATAACAACTATCAGTTCGTAGGGAGGTGTCTGCAAAGACTGTATGCTCTCTAGACAACGTCTAAAAGCTTCTCCACCATTATGCACAGGGATAACTACTGAGATGTTTACATCATCAGATAAAGGATCAAACAAACGCTCTCCTGATACTGTATTGGTAAGATCTACTGTATTTCCCAACACAGTTTCGACAGACTGGGGTCGAGGATGCATATGATTTCAGCAGAGCGTTGCCGTTACCATACAATACAAGTCAACACAACGCAATACCATCGCCAGAATTAGTTCTCTTGCGATTCGGTCTACATGTCTGAGCAGGAGTGGGATGAAAGTGCCAGCTCCAAGCAAGCCATGAATAAATTAAGATGACTTCTTCGAATAACTCTCAATGATTTCCCAAACCTCTATGGGATCGTCCGAGCCATAGACCAGGACAGCCTAAACATCAGCCAGGGTGATCGAGGGATGTCCTATGACGATCTCATCAGTGTCATGCTTAAGCGCTCCTGCCAGATCACGATATCCTGAACTCGGGTGCGATGGCCTGTGATGATGGGTTTCCCGCCACAGACTCCAGGGGTGATCGAGATGTGTCTACGCTGACGGCTGGCATGGCTCACTGGCCTACACTCTACTGTGAGGTGATCGTAGCAGCTCAGCCCCTCAACCACGACTCGGGCCTAGATCCCGCAGAATGGAGAGATGGCCACCTGACTAAGGGCTAGGGAGATCCTGGCCCATCCCAATCTTTCTGAATCGATGCCCTAGATCCCCCCTGACCCAGACCTATAATTGGGAGTGTCGCAGCGATCGGTCCAGATGACTTCTACTCAGCTTGATCCAGGAGAGCGAAACCAAAACTTCTTTGTGATCGGGATCGGGGCCTCGGCGGGTGGGGTTCATGCCCTGGAGTCCTTTTTTGATCACCTGCCCGATCAGCCCAATGCCGCCTTTGTGGTGGTTCTACATCTTTCCCCTAACCACCGCAGCATGATGGTAGAGATCCTACAACGCCAGACCACCCTACAGGTGCAGGAGGTACAGGATGGGATCAATCTGAAACCGGGTCATGTCTATGTGATCCCGCCCCGTAAGAATGTGGCAGTGCAGGAGCGGCGGCTATATCTGCGGGAGAAACCCGAGTTTGATTACCCGATCAATCACTTTTTCCAGAGTATGGCCCAGGATTGTGGGGAACGGGCCATGGCGATCCTGCTCTCTGGGACCGGTAATGATGGCAACGAGGGTCTACAGGCGGTCAGTCGTACAGGGGGGGTTGCCCTAGTACAATCTCCGGAGACGGCCCAGTTCACCAGTATGCCCACTAGCGCCATTCCCTCCGGGCTGGTGGATGAGATCCTCTCCCCCCAAGATCTGGCTCAGACTGTGTTTGAGGTGATCCGCTTCTCGGAGAACTTCCCAGAGGCCAATAATGAAGAGGCTAATTTAATTGATCCGGATCATCTGCAACGGATCTTGGATATTCTGGCGGAACGAGAGGATATTGATTTCTCCCACTATAAGGTCAGCACCCTCAGTCGCCGCATCCACCATCGCTGTGCCCTGACCCGTTGTCAGAGTTTGGAGACCTATACTCGCTTGCTAGAGGACTCGGACGAGGAGCAGAAGTTACTGCGCCAAGATCTGTTGATCGGGGCCACCTGTTTCTTTCGGGATCCTGCCGCCTGGACCTTTTTAGAGGAGCAGGTGATCCCACAAGTCTTGTCAGATCTGGAGCCCAACCAGCAGCTCCGGGTCTGGGTCTCAGCCTGTGCTACTGGAGAGGAGGCTTACTCCATGGCGATCTTGATCGATGAAGCGATCCAACGACTGGAGAAGCCGATCCATGCCAAGATCTTCGCTACAGATCTGGATACTCATGCTTTGGAGGTAACGGCTCAGGGGATCTACCACGAGGGCATCGCTAATGATGTGTCGGCAGAACGGCTAGAACGTTACTTTATCCATGAGGACAATCGCTATCAAGTGAAACGATCTCTGCGGGAGATGTTGATTATTGCTCCCCATGATCTGACCAAGAATGCAGGCTTCTCTAAGATGAATTTAGTCAGCTGTCGCAATGTGTTGATCTACATGCAGCCTCAGCTTCAACAACAGGTGCTACGACTTTTACACTTTGCCCTGGCTAGCCAAGGATACTTGTTTCTGGGGGGATCGGAGACCCTCGGGGGCTTGGAGAACGAGTTTGAGACCCTCAGTAGCAAGTGGAAGATCTTTCGGAAGCGGCGAGATGCTCAGATGTCTTTGGTGCCGATCACCCGTCAGGCGATCGGGGCCCCAGTTCGGAGCAGTAGTCGATCCAAATCTCGGCAACAACAATTAGATCGACTGCTGGGAGAGGTCTTCAAATACTGTCTAGGGGAACGACAGATGACCTGTCTGCTGGTCAACCATGAGAATCAGCTGCTGCGGGTATTTTATAACTCTGCCCATCTGTTGGATTTCCCGCTCGGAGAGACGATCTTAGATGTCACGGAGGTGATCCATCCCAGTTTGAGATTGCCCCTCAGCACAGCCCTCCATCGGACCAAGCGGGATCGTCAACCCGTTTTATACACCGGGATTCGGATCGATCAGGATGAGGAGGAACGGAGTATTAACTTAAAGGTGGGATTGGATCAAAGTACCCCGAGAGCAGAGGATTGTCTGATCGTCGTGATGGAGGTGGCTACCCAAGAGATTCCTCAGATCGCGTTACCGGGATTCAATCTGGACGCGGAGGCTAGTCAACAGATCAGGGAGCTAGAGTATGAGCTACAGCAGACCCGTGAGAACCTGCAAGCCACCATCGAGGAGCTGGAGACCACTAATGAGGAACAACAGGCCACCAATGAGGAACTATTGGCCTCTAACGAGGAACTGCAGAGCACCAATGAGGAGTTGCAATCGGTTAATGAAGAGCTCTACACGGTTAATGCGGAATATCAAAACAAGATCCAGGAGCTAACTCAGCTCAATAATGACATCGATAATCTCCTACGCAGCACCAATATCGGAGTCATCTTTCTGGATGCTGATCTCAATATTCGCAAGTTTACCCCGGCAGCCACCCGAGCCATCAATATCCGACCTGCTGATGTCGGACGCCCGATTGCCGATCTAACCAATAACATTAATGATACGGATCTAGTGGATAAGCTACGTCTGGCCCATGAAACCCAACAGTTCTACGAACAAGAGGTGACCCTATCCGCAACCCAAGAGCATCTGCTGATGCGGATCAATCCCTACCTACGGGATTCAGAACAGAGCGACGGTGTGGTGCTTACCTTTGTGGATATCAGTGAGCTGGCCCATACTCAGGAACAATTACGCTACACTAACGAGGTTTTGGAGGATCTTTATTCCACCAGTCCAGTGGGGTTGAGTTTGAGTGATCAGAACTTAAGATTCCTGCGGTTGAATCAGATGATGGCCGATATCAATGGCTTTTCTATTGAAGAACATTTGGGTAAAACTCCCCGTGAGCTATTGCCCGATCTGGCAGATCAGTTGGAGCCAGTCCTTCTGCGAGTTATCCAGTCGGGTCAGCCGGTTTACGATATCGAGATCCGAGGCACCACCCCCTCAGATCCTGATCGGGAACGATGTTGGTCCGCCAGTTACTATCCTGTCGATCTGCCCCTTGGAGAACGAGGTGTCGGATCGGTGGTGACAGAGATCACCCTTCGTCTGCAGATTGAGGAGGCATTGCGCTCTAGTGAGGCCAAATTGATCCAGGCCCAACGATTAGCCAGAGTAGGCAGTTGGGAGCTGAAGTTAACCTCCGAGACAGATCCGATGTTAGCGGAGACCGAATGGTCTGCAGAATTATTTGAGATTCTAGGCATCGATCCGCAACAGGGATCTCTATCCTTCGCCGATATCCTCCCCTATTATGTGCCAGAGGATCGGGCCATGATGAGTCAGGCTTTCTCACACCTTAGTCAAGCCGGTGAGGCCTATAGTTTAGATGCTAGATTCCGTTGTCCCAGCGGTGAGATCCGCCATATCAATACCATTGCTCGAGCCATCTGTAATGATCAAGGTCGGATCGAGATCTTGTATGGAGCGATCTTAGATGTCACTGATCGCAAACGGATCGAGCAGGAATTAATCCGTCAGAATCGAGCACTGGAGGAGGCGATCGCAGTGGCCCAAGCCGCAGATTCTGCCAATCAAGCCAAGAGTGAGTTTCTCGCTAACATGAGCCATGAGATCCGCACTCCAATGAACTCGATCATGGGGGCTGCTCAGCTATTACAACGTAGCGATCTGAATCCGCAGCAGTCCCGGTTAGTGGAGATGTTGCAAGCCAATAATGATCGATTGCTGGCTTTGATTAACGATGTGCTAGATCTGTCTAAATTAGAGGCTCAGGAGCTCCGCTTAGAGTCCCGTCCCTTCGATTTAAGCCATCTAATCCATGATCTAGAGAATCAGTTTCTGCCCCAGATCCAACAGAAAGGACTGTCACTGTCCATCCAGATCCCAGCGGATCTCCCAACCCATCTCTATGGGGATGACTTTCGGTTACATCAAGTATTGAGTAACCTGCTCAGTAATGCTATTAAGTTCACTTCCTCAGGATCGATCACCATCAGACTATCGAGGGTTGATCCACAAGAGAGCTCTAAGTACAGCAAAGGAATGGCGACGATCCGATTTGAGATCAGGGATACAGGGATCGGGATCAAGCCCCAAGATCAGAATAAACTCTTTCAGGCTTTCTCTCAGGGGGATGCCTCCGTTACTCGTCAATATGGTGGCACAGGTTTGGGATTAACCATCTGTCGGCGGATCGTGCAGCTCATGGGGGGAGAGATCGGGGTCGAGAATAATCCGGAGGGAGGATCAGTGTTCTGGTTTACGGCCCCCTTTGATCAAATCACAAAATCGACTCTGGCCCGACAAACTCAAACTGCCACAGATACCTACTCCCCTGAAGATTACGTGCTCTCGGAGAGTTTACGAGTCCTAGTAGTGGAGGATCGGGAGGATAATCGACAGCTGTTATTAATCATGTTGGGGGACCTGGGTTGCGAAGCGGACTATGTGGTGGATGGACAGCAAGCCCTGGATCGATTGGAGGATCATTATTATGATGTGATCTTGATGGATTGTCAGATGCCGCATTTGGATGGTTATGAGGCAACCCGGATCTTGCGACAACGAGAAGGAGAAGATCGGCATACTGTGGTGATTGGGGTTACAGCTCATGCGATGGCTGGGGATCGAGAGCGATGTCTGGCAGCGGGGATGGATGATTTTCTCACTAAACCTGTGATGATCGATGCTTTGGGTGAGATGTTGAGCCGTTGGCAGTCCCAGATATCATCACAACGCCGAGCTGATCCTGATGATGGTTAAGCCCTCAAGATCTGTTGTAAACCTGAAACCAATCGACCGATCCCAGCGGCTGCTGTCTCCTTTTGCAGGGCACCGTAAGCAACCCGCAGATAACATCCTTGTTCTAATCCAAAAGTGGATCCAGGGATCACCGCTACCTGATGTTCTCGGATCAATCGCTCCACCACAGTCATGGAATCCATGGAGGTATGCACTCGCAATAGGAAATAGAATGCCCCTTGGGCCGCTGGTACCTGACAAAGATCCGAGATCCGATCCAATTCTTGTAGAGCGATCCCTCGCACCGCCTCGATTGCCGTTAACTTCTCCTGACAATAGGCTCGTCCTAACCCCATGGCTCCTAGGGCTGCAAACTGAGAGATCACGGTAGGACAGATCAAGATCGTATCCTGGATCTTCAAGACGGGATCAAACAGATCCGCCGGGATCACCATATAACCGATCCGCCAACCCGCAAATCCATAGGCTTTGGAGAGACTAAATAATGAGATAGTATGGGGATCACTCCCTGGAATCGAGGCAGGGGAGAAGTGACGGATCCCCTCATAGGTGAAGTACTCATAGGTCTCATCATGAATGTGATAGATCCCTCGCTCACGACAGAGATCATTCACCTGCTTTATGGTTTCTGGATCATAAACAGCCCCAGTCGGGTTATTGGGAGAGATGGTCACGATCCCTCGGGTTTTGTCCGTGATCGCTTGACTGATCGCCTCTAGATCTGGCTGGTAAGTCTCATCGGTGGCCACTGAGATCATGCGACAGTCTGCCATCGTGATGGCCATATCATGGTTGAAATAATAGGGGGTTAGTAGAATGATCTCATCCCCTGGAGCCGTGATCGCCAGGATCGCATTCGTGAAGGCCATATTACAGCCCGCCGTCACCACCACTCGATTGTGATCAGCCTGGATCGGGATCTGATTCTCCGTCTGCAGTTTATTCTCGATCGCCTGTACCAACTCCGAGATGCCGTGGACGGCCTTATACTGATGATTCTGAGGATCTGCTAGAAAAGTGGGGATCTGGTCGAGCGCCTGTTGAGGGGGACCGTAGTAGGCGATCCCTTGTCCCAAAGAGATGGTGCCCGGTGTCTGACGGATCAGGTCGGCCACGATGGGGATGATCGGGGACTGGACCGCAGCCATACGGGTGGTGGGAGTGCGAGAGACCATAATCGGGTTCACAGATAGTGACGGCAAACAAGATGGGGGTCAGCTCAGAACCCATAGCCGCTCCTCATGCTTGTGATCCGATTCTCTCAGGATAGCTGTTTGCTGAGCGCTCAACTCTCCTACAAGGCTCCAGCCGTCGTGCAATCCAAGATCCCTCCGGCCATGTGAGCCGTTAAGTTGGAGGCCTTTAAGATCCCTGGACCCTCGGTGCCCTCTGGATAGTCAAAGACCGTCACCCCACCATTGCCCTGCTTAAAGGTCCAAAACGAATCCGGATCCAGACCAAACAGTAGACAGATGGCTGCCTTATTGATGGCATCATGGGCCGTCACCAACACCGTCAGATCCCGACCCTTAGCCTCCGCGATCCGAACGATCTCAGCCCAGGCGATGCGGGTCCGATCCCACACCTGATCCAGATTCTCCCCCTGGGGCATCTGCACCGAGCCCGGATCCCTGAGCCAGGTGCCCAGCTGCCCCGGAAACTCCGCCTCGATCTCAGACTTCAGCTTGCCCTCCCATAACCCGTGACTGATCTCCTGCAGATCGGGGATGGATTTGATCTCTAACGGGCCATGGGATCTGCAGACCGCTGCGCCGGTGTCCCAGGAGCGTCTGAGGGGACTGGAGATGGCCAGATCGATGGACACACCCTTGCAGAAAGCTGCCACCTGCTCCGCCTGTTCCAGTCCTGTGGTGTTGAGGGGAATATCTCGTTGGCCTTGAAAGCGCTGATCTCGGTTCCAATCCGTCTCCCCATGACGCACCAGGAGAATACGGATGCCGCCTTTGTAGCGAGGCAGAGGCTGATCCAGGTGGGAGGTAACATTGAGGGATTCCAATTGCGGCGGATGCCCCAGACCCTCGTTGAAGGTCAACACGCTGATGGCGCAGTTATCCTGACCCAGACGTTGATAATGCTCGGGTCCGATCCCCAAGGCCGTACTGACCAGAGCCCGATTGATACCGCTATGGCCCACCGAGAGCAGGTTGACCGTTGGCTCCGCAGGGGGATGATCCACCAGATCCGGGTGTTGAGTGCGCAACAGATCCCAGAACTCCTGAGCTTGTTGATAGAGCTCCCGCACCGGGTAATGATCTGCTAGGAGAAGATTCTGAGGGGAATGGCGATAGATCTGATAGTCGTCTGGGAATTTCTGTTGCACCTCATCAAAGGTCATGCCCGCCCAGAGGGAGATATCGATCTCCTGTAGCAAGGGTGTGGTTTGCAGGGAGAGATCCGGAAACCCCGCCACGATCTCCTCCGCAGTCCGATGGGCTCGCTTCAGGGGACTACAGTAAGCCTGTCGAAACCGCATTCCTTCCAGAGCACTACGTACACAGCGGGCTTGCTCGATCCCTCGGTCGGTGAGGACGGATAGATCCATACGCCCCTGGATCCGGCGTTCCAGGTTGTAGCTGCTCTCTCCATGACGAACCAGGATGATGCGAACGGTCATGGCCAGATCCTCACACTCAACCCCTATAGCCTACCGCCCTGTGGGATCTAGAGGGGCATCCCGTGATCTGTCTGCCCAAAGGCGCTACAGTAAACCGCAGAAACCCATCCCCTGACCCATGTCCGATCCGCAAATGCTCGATCCCTCCCTATCTGAGGCTGATCCTGCCCCCGAGCCCGCTGCAGTGGATCCCGCTACTGCCTCTCCAGAGATCACCCCTTCCTTCCCCCTCAGTGGATCGGTTCTAGCAGGTCTTGTTAGTTTGGCCTGCCTTGGGGTGTTGTCAGCGGTGTACGAGGGCGATCTACAGGCTTTGATCCCGGTGTTACTGAGTGCGGGAGGGGCAGCTGGACTGGGCTGGATCGGGGTGCCCGGGTTGCGACGCTGGAAGGCAGGTCAGGTGATCCGGGAGGATGGCCCGCAATCTCACCTCAGTAAAGCAGGAACTCCCACCATGGGCGGGATCACGTTTGTTCCGATGGCCTTGCTCGTGGCCCTGATCTGGACCCAGGCAGATCCTCAGGTGATCGCGGCGGCGGCTTTAACGCTGGCCTATGGCGCTGTGGGCTGGTGGGATGATTGGTGGGTGATCCGCAGGCAATCTAACAAGGGTCTCTCACCTCGGCAGAAGCTGCTGTTGCAATTGGGGATCGCGGTGGCTTTCTGTGGCTGGTTGGCCTGGAGTGGGATGAGCTGGAGTGTGACCATCCCTGGGTTGGGGGTGATCCCCTTGAGCTGGGGGTTCTGGCCTTTGGTGGTGTTTGTGTTGGTAGGCACGAATAATGCTGTCAACCTCACCGATGGCATGGATGGTCTGGCGGCGGGAGTGATCGCGATCCTGACCATGGGATTAGGGACTCTGGTACTGCCTGAAGATCCCCAGCTGGCGATCTTCAGTTTCTGCCTGGGGGGATCCTGTTTGGGCTTTCTGATCCATAACCGCAACCCAGCCCGTGTCTTTATGGGGGATACGGGATCTTTAGGACTGGGGGGAGCTTTGGCGGCGATCGCGCTGATGGGGGATTGTCTGTGGGCTCTGGCCTGGATGGGAGCCGTGTTGGTGATGGAGGGGATCTCGGTGATCGGGCTGGTGAGTTACTTCAAATACACTAAGCGCAAGACGGGTGAGGGGAAGCGCTTACTGCGGATGTCGCCCATTCATCATCATCTGGAGCTGGGGGGATGGCCCGAGACCCAAGTGGTAGGGGTGTTGTACCTGATCAGTGCCCTATTGGTGGGCTTGGGATGGGGCCTGGATCTGTGGCTGGAGTCTACTTCCCTGGCTGGATGAGGGGCCATGGGTTGAGCTTTCGGTGGACTTGACCGGGATCGGTTCTCCCTTAAGCACCCGGTT
>CAYSEO010000084.1:6932-14489 GCA_964429885.1 uncultured bacterium | reverse complement strand
GGCCTAAGCCCAGTCGAGGGGTGACGATATCCCCTTCCGCCAACATCTTGAAATAGAACTTGAATAGACGGGAGCTGGTGTTGAGATCTGGATCGAGGAGAATGCCCCGGTAGAAAGGCTGTAGGAAGCGTTGAAAGAGCGAGTCTGAGAACCCAAATCCCTGGATGAACTCACGGGTGGTTTGTTCGGGGCTCTGTAAGATCTGGTCTGCATCCTGGGCCCATAGCTGTAGCCTCAGTTGAAAGATGCGGGCCTTATCTAAATTCGGGATCAGAGGATTGCGGAGAGAGGCCCAGAGGCCAGCGGGAGCTCGCAGGGGATCTCCGATCAGATAACGCCGCCCCTGACTGACCAACACCGCTCCACGGGGATAGGATCTCAACTCCAAAGCCTGGAGATTCAGATGGCGACGCACCGCTGGGTAGGCCGTGAATAAGACCTGAAAGCCTCGATCTAGACGAAACCCCTGCCAGAGATCGGTGCGCACCCGGCCCCCTACCCCTTGCTGTTTCTCCAGCACCACAAAATCCGAGATGCCTTGCTCCCGTAGCACCTTGCCGCAGATCAGCCCCGCCAACCCGGCCCCGATAATGATCACTCTCGTCATGCGATTTGCTTTGATCCCTCGACTGGTTTGTTGTGATCCTAGGGGTTCCGTCCCCAGGTAGAGCACCGAATCCCCAGGAGTTCCCCCCTCTCAGGATAGAATTGCGGGGTTGGCCCTGATCTGGCCTGCCGCTGGCCCACAGTTTAGGCGTCAACTACATCATCCGGCAGATTCAGAGACCGGATCCATCATCTTTTGCTGCAACCAAGGAGCGTTGGGGTGTCTGTCCAGAGAAAACCAACCGATCAAGCCGACCTCAAACCCGTTGATCTGAGGGAAGATCCTCCCTCCTCCCCAGCCGGAGCCACTCTCTTAGATCCCCCTGCTGATCCTGCTCGCACGGCCAAGACCCGCGACCCAGAGGACTCTACTGACAACTCCAGTTCTCCCTCTAGCGACCCGAGCCCTGGCTCCGATCTGGGGGGATTTGGGGCGGTTCTGAGCAACGGCAATTTCCTGATCCTATGGCTGGCTCAGGTGCTCTCCCAGCTGGCGGATAAGGTGGTGCTGGTGTTGATGATCAGCTTGATCTCCACCCACTTTCAGGCGGAGGGGGATTCCATCAGCGGTTGGGTCTCAGGGGTGATGTTCACCTTTACCCTGCCAGCCATCCTGTTTGGCACCCTGGCGGGGGTGTATGTGGACCGGTGGTCGAAGAAATGGATCCTGGTGGGCACCAATCTGGCTCGGGGAGCGTTGTTGCTGGCTCTGCCCTTCACCATCCTGCTCAGTCAGGGCATTCGGATCTGGGATCTGCCCCTGGGATTTGTGGGGTTGCTGGCGATCACCTTCCTGGTCTCTACCCTGACCCAGTACTTTGCCCCTGCTGAACAGGCCACTCTCCCCTTGATCGTCTCCAAAGGACATCTGCTATCGGCCAACTCCCTCTATGCCACAACCATGGTGGCTTCTGTGATCATCGGGTTCGCCATCGGGGAGCCGGTGTTAGCCCTAGCGGAGGAGGTGATCCCACCGTTGCTACCGATCTCGGGTATGGGACCGACCCTGTTAGTCGGGGGATCCTATGGTCTGGCTAGCCTGTTGTTGTTGCCTTTGCAGACCCAGGAGAACTGGTCTCGATCGGAGGATAAGGAACGGTTCTGGCGGGATATTCTGACGGGATTGCGCTATTTGCGGCGAACAGCAGCGGTGCGGGCGGCCCTGATCCAGATCGTGGTGCTCTATTCCATCTTTGCGGCCTTGGCGGTGTTGGCGGTCCGACTGGCGGAGCTGACCCCGACCCTGGAGACCACTCAATTTGGCTTTCTGCTGGCGTCAGCCGGACTGGGCATGGGCATCGGGGCCTGCTTGACGGGACAGCTGGGCTATCTCCTGACCCGACGGCAATGGGCCTTGATCGGCTCCTCAGGGCTGGGCCTGCTGTTGTTGATCTTGGGGGGCACCACAGGTCATCTCTGGATCGCTTTCGTGGTGATCGGGGGAGTGGGGTTTGCCGGATCCCTGGCCATCGTGCCCATGCAGACCGAGATCCAGGACAAGACGCCGAAACGGTTACGCGGTAAGGTATTTGGGTTGCAGAATAATCTGGCCAACATCGCCCTCAGCTTACCTCTGGGATTGGCAGGCGTGGCTGAGGCCGCCCTGGGATTGACCCCGGTCCTCTGGGGGTTAGGCACCCTCACCCTGATCAGCGGGATCTTGACCTGGCGGATGTCGGCGACCGCTGAGGGGATCGAGGAGTAAGGGCAGCGAGGGGAGAGAGTCCATGCATATCGCCTGGTTGGGCAAGAAGACCCCATTCTGTGGCAATGTCACCTATAGCCGGGAGATCACCAATGGTCTGCTGGATCGGGGCCATCCGGTGAGCTTCTTCCACTTCACCACCGATCTCACCCCTTCAACGGAGGCGGCGGATCCCTCCGACTCCGATCGCCGGGATGTCTCCCTGCCCTGCTTTTACAAGTCCCAGATCTATACCATCCCCGGTCCTAAGGCCTCCCGCCGCTTGACCCAAGCCCTGCAGACCCTGCAGCCCGATCTGGTGCACGCCTCCCTCACCCTCTCCCCCATGGATTTCGTGCTGCCCGAGCTGTGTGCGGAGCTGCAGATCCCCTTAGTAGCCACCTTTCATCCCGCCTTCGATCGGCGCCGTCGCAACATTGCCTCCCGCACTCAACATCTGGCCTATCAGCTCTATGCCCCCTTTCTGGCCAACTATGACGCCACCATCGTCTTCTCGGAGGTGCAGCGCCAGATCTTGATCAAACTGGGGGTGACGGCCGATCAGGTCCATACCATTCCCAATGGGGTCGATGTGGATAAGTTCTGTCCCGGTCCCTCCACCATCAAACAGGAGCTGGCAGCGGAGCGATTGTTTGTTTATCAAGGACGGGTGGCGACGGAGAAAAACATTGAAGCCCTGCTCAAGGCTTGGAAGCAAGCTCAACTGGGTTCCCACTGTAAGCTCCTGATCGTCGGAGAGGGGCCCCTGAGCGTCAGCCTGAAACCGTTCTACACCGCCCAACAGGGGGTGATCTGGGCCGGCTATGTGGCAGATGAAGCACGGCGGATCGAGATCCTGCGGGGGGCGGATGTGTTTATCCTGCCGTCCTTGATCGAGGGATTGTCCCTCTCCCTATTGGAGGCCATGGCCTGTGGTCTCGCCCCTGTGGCCACCGATGTGGGGGCAGATGGGGAGGTGTTGGAGGGGGGGGCCGGGATCCTGTTGGAACCCCACCGGGTCACGACAGAGTTGTTGACGTTATTACCCTTACTACGAGATCAACGGGAGTTCACACAATTACTAGGGGTCAAGGCCAGACAACGGGTGCTGGAACGCTACACCCTCACCCATAACCTGGCCCATCTGGAGCGGGTCTATCAGCAGCTGATCCAGAGAGCACCGGTTTGAGATCTGGTGTCTGAATCTTAGGGATCGTCTCACTGTAAAGAAGCGATCTCGATCCAGGCTCGCTTTGCAAATCCGCCGATTGGGGCGTCTCAGGCTATGGTATTTTTGCTAAGCTGTCTGGCTAAGTCAGTTACTACTGCACAGGTGCATGTCAACCCCCAGCTCCTCCCTCTTCTCTCCCTCCTCCTTCCCCCCCACCGAATCCGATCACGATGAGGACTCCGGTGGACAAGAGAGATCTCGACCGGATCCGGTTCCGATCACGGCGGTTGGGGCCTTAGACACGGCTGCGGCAACCCCTGCGGGCCTCCCTCAGGAGGTGATGGAGCAACTGAATCGCGAGCGACGGCGCATGCAGGATCTGTTTGGCGCCTTGGCCTTCGCCCTACGTTCCTTCAAAAATCTTAATCAGGTCCTAGAGCTGATCGCTTTTGTGGCCAGCCACCTCACCGATGCCGAAGGAGGGGCGCTAGTCCTGTTCAATGCCAACGGCACGATCCAACTGGAACAACTGCACTGCTCCGATGTGGGTAAGCGCAACCAGATCCGTAGCTTGATGGAGAAGGTGACCCAGAATCTCTCTCTGCAGAACCAGGAGGGATCCACCTATGCCAATGGGGATCCGGAACAGAACTCCTGGGTGGAGCAGGTGCTGGATCAACAATTCCGTCAAGATCTGGGCAGTGATGTGCATCTGTATGGCACGCCGCTGTTGGTGCGTAACCGGGTACGAGGTCGCCTGTATATCTTCAGTCGGCAACCGGATTTCTCCTGGACGGAGGAGCGGCGGCAGCTGTTACGAGTGATCGCTGATCAGGCGGCAGTGGCCATTGAAAACGATGAGTTGACGGTGGAGCTGCGTAAGAAGGCGGCTCTGGATAAGGAGTTAGAGATCGGCTCTGAGATCCAGGCTCAGTTGCTGCCCCGGCGCTATCCGCAATTGCCAGGGATCGCTCTGGCGGCTCGCTGTCAAACCGCCAATAAGGTTGGGGGAGATTACTACGATTTCATCGAGGTTCCCTGCAAACGGGCCACAGAGAATGGCGAGTCCGCCCAACGACTCGGGATCGTGATCGGGGATGTGATGGGCAAGGGAGTGCCTGCCGGATTATTGATGACCATGACGCGGGGCACCCTACGGGCTGAGATCCTCAACGATCACCACCCAGCCCAGATCCTGCATCATCTCAATCAGGTGTTGTTCAGTGATCTGGAGAACTCCAATCGCTTCATCAGCCTGTTCTACTCCGACTACGATCCGAGCCAACGTCGCCTTTGCTTTAGTAATGCCGCCCATAACCCCACCCTCTGGTGGCAGGCCGCGACAGAGGAGATCCATCCCCTGGACACCTCAGGATCCTTGCTGGGGTTAGATCCGACCAGCACCTATGAGGAATGCTGTGTGCAGCTGCAGCCTGGAGACGTGGTTGTTTACTATACAGATGGCTTCACGGAGGCCGCCAACGCCCAGGGGGAACGTCTGGAGGCCAGTGGTCTAGAGGCGGCGATCCAACATGCCTCCAAGCGTTATCAGGATCCCCAGCAGATCTTAGAGAGCTTATTTGAGGAGGTGGATAGCTTCCGTCACACTGCCACACCTCCCCAGACCGGACAGCAGCTGCCCTCGGCCATCTTCTCCCCTGGACAGCTCCAGGATCTACCAGATGAGATCATCTCCATGTATCCCCCCTCTGCCTTTCGCAATCCCTCCAACTCGCGGGATGATATGACCCTGGTGGTGCTGAAGGTGTTGCCCACATAGATCAAGAGATTGGGTACTCTAGGATGAATAAGGTGTGGTCACCTATTCCCGCCTGAGCCCCTACATTGATAGCGATCAAGGAGATCTCCCATGCCCGTCACTTTCTCCCCCTCTCTGCCCTCTGTCTCGGATCTGGAAGCTGTTGGGATCTGGCAGCAGAGCCAGACGGTATGGCCCGTGTTGCCGGAGCTGGATGGGGTGCCCTTTCCGATCGAAGCTCAGGGTCAGGTGGTGATCGGTCAGAACTTTGATCAAGACATCTTGGGAGATATCCGGGTTGGGTTTCAGGGCTTTGTGGAGTCTGGCCAGATCTGGGCTCTGTTGATCGGGATCGTGCTGGGCTACTTGCTCAAGAGCATCACCAGTTCTCACTAAACCGGATCTCCACCCCATGGCCCCCGCCTTTCCCTTTCACCTGGCCTTCCCGGTTCAGGATCTGCAGGCCACCCGCCAGTTCTATCTGGAGCTCCTAGGGGCGAGGGAAGGACGCAGCAGCTCCACCTGGGTGGACTTCGATTTCTTCGGTCATCAGATCACGGCCCATCTGGATCCGGAGGCCCAACCAGTGGATCCCGCTAATCTGGTCGATGGTGAGGCTGTGCCGATCCGACATTTCGGGGTGATCCTGGACTGGGAGCACTGGCAGGAGTTGGCGACGCAGCTGCAGCAGCAAGGGATCCCGTTTGTGATCGAGCCTCAGATCCGGTTTGCTGGACAGATAGGGGAACAAGCGACCCTCTTTATTCGCGATCCCAGTGGCAATGTGTTGGAGTTCAAGTCCTTTCGCTGCCCCGGTCAGATCTTCGCTCATTAGTTAGGCTGGGAAAACCCCTATTGCAGAAGCTGTTATGGCCAAGACCTACCTGATCTATCGCTACGGATCCGATCCTCGCAACCAACCGGATCAGGATCTGATGCCCATTGCCATCATTACCGCACCCTCTCCGGATCAAGCCAAAGCCTTTGCTCTCCAGTTGGAGACCCTCTATGAGTCTCAATCCCTAGTGGCCATCCCTGAAGAGGACGCAGATCCGGAGGATTGGATCCAGGTGAATCCCCAGGCCATCATGGATTAACTTCTGCTTTCCCCTCAGATCGCACTGCCTTGAACATGCCAAAGCGACAGAGTCCAGCCCCAAAGGCTAGGCGCATCAGCAAGATCGTGGGCACCTCTCGCACCGATTTCAGGAAGCCCGCGATCCCATAGCGCATCCATCCCTGGGGCCGGATCACCCCTTGCCAGATGGTGTCGATCCAAGAGGGTAAGGTTGCTTCCGTCCAGTCGTCGGTGATCACCTCTCCTTGTACTAGGCCCGTGTTCTGGATCACCTCGGCAAACCCCTCGATACTGGAGAAGGCGGGATGGGACCATTGATCCAACAGCTGCTGCATCACCGGTCGCTCCCAGAAGTTGAGCGGTCGCTGTCGATCGTCTCGCTGATTCCAATCCGCCACCACTAGGCGCCCCCCCGGCTTGAGCACCCGCAACATCTCACGGGCATAGAGCTCCTTATCCGGCATATGGGGACCGGCCTCGATCGACCACACCACGTCGAAGGCAGCATCAGGATACGGTAAGGCCAGAGCATCTCCCACCACAAACTGAGCATCTAGATCCTCTGGAGTCAGCTCTTGAGCGCGTTTCACCTGTCCAGGGCTAATGGTTACCCCCGTCACGGAGAAGCCATACTCCCGCGCCAACATGCGACTGCTGCCCCCGATGCCGCAGCCCACGTCCAGTACCATTGTGCCCGCAGGCCAATCCCCCAAATTCCCCCAGCGCACCATCTCATGGACAAAATCCTCCTTCGCGGTCAGGAATCCCTTCCGTTGGGGCGGCGATCCATAGTGACCCAGGTGAATATGTTCGCCCCAGTAATACTCCAGGATCCCATCCCCGGTCCACTGATCGTAGGCATCAGCGACTGTCGTTGCGGATTGGTACTTACGGGCTGAAGTCAGGTAGACGGCGATCCCGGCGGTCAACAGGCTCAGGATCAGACCCAAGGTAAGCGGCAGATTCAAGGCAAATGTCATGGTTCGGGTAAGGATTCAGTGTGGGGATCTGTAAAAAGACCCACAGCCGATCGTAGCAGACTCATTTACCCTGGGATGAGAACCCGATCTCAGACCACAAGCTGGCAGGCTGATCTTGACCCTGGCAGACTATGATGGCCAGAACATTATTGTCAAGAAATTGACGACACCGGGAGATAGCAACCTGTAACCCTTGATGGATCTCATTCAAGATAAAGATCCGACCCTGATACATGATCGCCTGACGATTGCTCCACTCTGGAGAGAGGGCACTGGCTG
>CAYSEO010000084.1:0-6832 GCA_964429885.1 uncultured bacterium | reverse complement strand
TGGCTGAAAGGGGCTGATCATTTCTCGGGTCTTCAGTTCAACCCCAACAGCTCCCGTAGGATCCTCCTCTCAAGCTAGATCAGGGCTATTTCTCCGCCCCTGGGAACCAGAGGTGTTGTGATCGAGAGGATCACTCTCCCCTCTGCATCAGCTTCTTATAGAAGGATGTGTTGAAATCCGGGGGTAAGCCCCTCTGCACCTGACTGACCACATCGATCAGGTAATCCACAAACTCGTAGTTGGCGATGGATAGCTCGTAGGTGAGCTCTGCGTCCCGGTTGAACTGAACGTTACAGAGGGTCAGATCCGATGGCAAGGGGGAGAT
The DNA here is from genome assembly GCA_964429885.1 of uncultured bacterium. Taxonomy (GTDB): domain Bacteria; phylum Cyanobacteriota; class Cyanobacteriia; order Thermostichales; family Thermostichaceae; genus CAYSEO01. Next base: position 6,507 of record CAYSEO010000084.1, on the reverse strand, counting down.
AAACCAGCTGGCGATGAACACCACCGGCTCATCCCCCTCGATCTGGCGCTCCCCCTCAAAGTTGCCCTTCTTGTACAATCCCACAGCCAGGGGTAATAGTGGACGACGACCTACGGCGTAATAGGGTTGGTAGACCGCGACCTCTGGGGTACTGGCAGCCGTCAGCTCTAACATGATCGTGCCTCACTCTGATCTACTCACCGTTGTACTGGAATCGGGTGCCGTTGCCCACCACTCGCCGTCGATGGGGATCGTTCCTCTCACTCCTGCTGGTTGATCATAAAACAGAGGACCTTTCCTTTCCATATCGGGGGCCGATCCTCTGGGCGGGTGATAGAGCCCCTATTTAGGAACGCTATCTATTCAATTGATTCAAGAACTCTGAGATCAGCAATTGCCGTCGTTGCAATCCATCGGGATGTTCCCCGTTCCCACCGCTGGACCTGTGACATGGCTGTTGATACTGTCAGAGTCAGTATTAGATGTGAAAGTGTTCCTGATCAGCCTTTGGGTTGCTGTGCTCCAGATTCCGCCACCATCATCCGCAGCTGAGTTCCCGTCGAAGTGGCTGGTGCTAACTTGTAGAACTCCACTGGAGCCACTGCTACTGATCCCCCCGCCATTGTCAAAGGTTACGTTACTACTGAACATACTGCCAATCACCCGTGCAAACCCTCCTCTACTCCTCAATCCGCCACCATCATCGTTAGAGGTATTCCCGGTCACGGTGCTACGACTGATCAGAACTGTTCCACCACTGCCAACAAAGATCGCCCCGCCAGTGTCCTCAGATGAGTTGTTGATCAGATCCGTGTCAACGATCCGAGTTGTCGTGCCTCCAGAGGCCCCGATCGCTCCACCATCATCACCCGCAGAGTTCCCGGATAGAGTACTATTGCTCAGGGTCAAGTCTCCCCCATTTCGATTCCGAATCGCACCTCCTTGATCCCCAGCGGAGTTGCCGGTGAACAGACTATCTCGGATCTGCAGAATACCTCCGTTGTTATCGATCCCGCCACCATCATCGTTACCGGAGTCGTTGCCACTGATCTCGCTGGCCGTGATCACCACTTCCCCGAGCCTGTTGAACAAGGCTCCCCCATCCTCATCCGCACTATTCTCTGTCAGGATCACTCGATTCAGAGATAACTGACCTCGTCGATTAAAGATACCTCCGCCACTGCCCGCTGATCCATTGGCTAGGGTCAGATCTGCAAGGACCACGGTTGCCTCTGGCTCAATCTCAAAGATGCGGAAACTATTCTCTCCACTAACAGTGAGGGTCTCTGCTCCCGGACCTTGAATATTGACAGAAACCTCTAAGAGAGGCAGAGCGGAGTTAAGGACCAAAATACCACTGAGAGTTGGATCGAAGGAGATCTTGTTACTAAGGGCTGCGCATCCCCCCACGGCGGCGCCACCATTGACGGTCTGGATCGCTTCCCTCAGACTACAGGTCCCATCGTCATTTGTCTCATCCAAGAGGGTGTTGACTTGAAGAGCACTGCTCAGGGAGACAGCGGGCTGAGACAGGTTAACTTCAGATGAGGGGGCTGTCACTAAAGGAGAACCGTTACCATTCCCACACCCCATCAGCAGTAAAGAGCAGGCTGTACCGGACCCGATGATCAAATCGAGGCAGGGAATTCGTTGAGTATGAGACATAGAAACCTCACATAACTGACGCTACATCCAGAAGATAACATAGCGAACAGCGAATTGTGAACTGGAGTTTAACAACGCGTAACTCAGGTACGCCTGGGATCCTGGGTTCTACGGTGAATATCACCCCTGTGATGGAGTTTCTCCGCCTGTCCACCCCTGAGCTTGCAGGGATCGGCTCAACTGGCGCTGGATCTGGGGCACGGCAGCCCGAGGTGAGCAGCGGGGTAAGATCTGTTCTCGCTCGCCATCCCACCAGGAGAGGACAGGGATCTCATATTGATAGCGCTCCCACCAATCTACTTGGGTGGAGATGTCTCGGATCTGGAGCTGAGCGGCTAGGCCTTCGATCTGGCTCAATTTCGATTCCAGAGCCTCACAGAGATGACATCCAGGTTTGCTGTAGAGGATCAGAGTTGGCCATTGGCTCATGGGATCACCGTTTGACTAGGCACAGCTGAGACGACGGTTATCGATGGAGGGCATCTGGCGCCGGATCTGTTGTAGACGCTCCGGATTGATCTCCGCTAGGGCTACCCCCGGTTGATCCCCAGCATCCGCCAGGATCGCTCCCCAGGGATCGAGGATCATGGCGTGACCATGGCACTGGCGTCGCTCGTAATGGAGGCCTACCTGAGCCGGAGCGATCACATAACAGGTGTTCTCGATGGCCCGAGCTTGCAGCAGTACCTGCCAATGATCCCGACCTGTGTAGGCGGTGAAGGCGGCAGGCACCAACAGGATCTCCGCCCCTTGATCCACTAAACCTCGGTAGAGCTCGGGGAAGCGGACATCGTAGCAAACGGAAAGACCTAAGGTGCCTAACCGCTCGGAGGGATAGATCTGGGGCTGGTGACCAGGGGCCACGCTGTCGGACTCCCGGTAGGTATTGCCATCGGGCACGTTGACATCGAACAGATGGATCTTTTGATAGCGAGCCAGCTCATCCCCTTCAGGACCGATCACCACCAGGGTATTGAAGACCTTCTGAACCGGATCCCCGACAGAGCTGGAGCCATTGCGAGTGGCAGTCTCCGCGTCTACTGTCACCGGCACTGGATAGCCCCCCCCCACCAAGGTCACCTGAAATCGCTGCGCCATCTTCTGAAGGAACTCCTCCGCCCGCTGTTGGATCTCGTAGGCCAGCTGTAGCTTCTGCTCCTTGGGACCTAGGAAGACAAAGTTCTCGGGGAGCACAATCAGCTCACTGCCCTGTCGTACCGCGAACTCGATCCACTCCTCCGCCTGGGCCAGATTCCCACTCAGATCGGGGGTGCTGGTCATCTGAATGGCGGCAGCGAGGTAGGGTTGCATGGTTGATCTCTCCCGAGCATGATTCCAAGAGTGGCGGACGGGGATCTACTCCAGAGGGGCGATCTCCCACCAGCCGAAGAAGGGTCCAATAAAGCGGATGATAACCCAGAATGCCGCCAGAAAGGCGATCCCAGCCCAGGCCCCTCGGGTGCTCCACTCATAGGCCCGCTTGGCCTGACCCTTGGTGATCGGGATCAACTTAAACCGGGGCATGATCAGCTCTTGATCCGGATCTCCATACTTCTGGCCCATTTGAGCCTTACGACGTTTGGCCTCTCCCATGGCAGTCCCTAAGAATGCGTGCAGATCTCTTTCAGGGTAATGGATCTTAGCCCAGTCGAGATCTGCTGTAACAGAGTGCAATCTCAGCTCTGAGATCCTCATCTTCAGTGAGAATCCTTCAAGATCCAGACAAGATCTGTTGCACCTCCGTTACACACTCCTGGAGGGGCACCCGTTGTCGCATCCGATCCACCACCACCTCATAGGCTTCTGGGTGAGTTTGCAAGAGATCCTCTGCCCCTAACTTGAAACGACTTTGCCAATGCTTCAGATCCAGACCTTCCCCAAACTGGGTCCGCAACAGAGCCAACAGCTGAGCGATCTGGGCCTGATCGCTGCGATCCCCTTGACTCTCACCACTGAACTGTTGCTCCGCCACCCCACCGGCAGCCCAAAAGATCCCGTAGCGCTCCAGATCGGACTCCCTTACCTGTTGCTGCTCCAGCCACCGCTGCCAGGGACTCAGATCCAGTTGCACCCCGCCATAACCGGGATAGCCCCGCCGAAACGCCTGCCAGGGATCCAGGACATAATCGACGATCGGAATATTCAACACACAGGCCGCTAACAGATGACCCGCCTCATGGTGTAACACTCGTTCCCGGTACTCTGGCGATCGAGCATCCAGTAGAGCACCGATCAGGTTCGAGCCTCGACCCCTAAATCCGATCTGATCGAGCAAGAGGATCACCACCCCTACCGTCACCCCCAGGGTCAGCCAACCATTGATCACTGTGGAGATCACCAACAAAAAGATGGCGATGGCGATGCGGGTGATAGCAGCTTCAGACATAGACCGGATCCGGAGAACAGTACTTTGTAGATCTTAACGTTGTCTGAGATCTTCCCCTACAACTCCTCTGGGAATTCTGGATCCGGGGTAACCTGCACCTCCATCTGTCGCAGCAGTCGTAAGGATTCCTCCGATCCATCGATCATCTGTTCCTCGGTGATCCAGTAGGTGGCGATGCCCAGATCCCAGAGGAAGGCGATGTACTCCCCCAACGGTGGGCGCTCGAACACGGCGGCCTTCTGGATCCGATAGCCTTGTTCCAACCAGGGCAAGAGGGCGAATCGCTCATAATAGAACAGCTGACCGATCACCTCCTGGATCGTCTCCGAGGTGTCCTGTTGATAGAGCAACTTCACCTCCGCCAACAGCAGTTGATCCCCTGCGACCGCCAGGAAATCGAAGGTATGCTGATCCTCCCGTACCTCCAATCCGGCCAGTCGAAACCAACGGCGAAACTGCTGTAAGACCTCGTTATGACGATCACTGCGTTCCAACTGGCGGCGGCGCCGTCGTTCTGCCATTAACGGATCCGCACTGGCCCCCGAAGGTAAGCCACTACCTCGAAACTGCGGATGTTCCTCCGGATCGATCACCACCCGTCCCCCAGCGGGTTGAGGGGGTAGAGAGGGCATGCGGTAATCCTGAGGTGGGGTTGCTCCCCAATCCGGCTCCGGTTGCTCCGCCCATAACAGGATCTGACGATTCAGCCGACTATCGGGATCGAGATCAAATAAGGTCCGAAACAGGGAGAAGCCAAACCCCAGATCGAGGCGCAGTTGTTCCGGCGTCACCGCCGTTCGCCCCTGTTGTAGATCGGGATGACCAAAATAGATCAGAGGCAACAGCACATAGGCGGGTAGGGGCTTATGCTTAGGCACCAACATCTCCCACATGGGATCAGTCCAGGAAGCCTGCAACACCTCCGCCTGTTTACCCTTACCGATCACCTGTAACATCTTGGGCAAGCCGGGGCGCCAACCACAGGGATGATCATCAAAGCCACAGGTTTGGCGACCCTGATCGACGCTGAGGGGATAGCGACCATCATAGAGACGAAACGGACACAGATCCCGATCCTCTGCTAAGAAGGTCTCATCCTGCCACAGATGGGTAGCCAGAGCATGACAGCCGATGCCCTCCTGACTGTTGCAACCTTTCCACCACCGCCGCTCCACCAGATGCCCCCCCAGATGACTGGGTGCTAGGGGACGGATCAGACCATTCTCTCCCTGGTTAAACAGGGGCCAGATCAGAGGTTGTCCTGCTCCCGCCATGCCCCAGCTCTCCGGCAATAGGGGCAGATGCACATGGGATTTAGTGTAAAAGGCATCACAGATCTGACGGGCGAACTGGTCCACTGTCATACCATGCTCATCGCCGATCCAGGGCAATCTCTCCCCACCGCTCTCCCCACGGCTGCGATGATATTGGATCGCCAGGGCCACCTCCACACCGACGGGACGTAACCCAAGGGTCAGCTGACGGTAGCGCTGCAGCAACCGAGAGGCCTGCACAAAGAGATCGTAGCGCTGCACCGAGATCGCGATCATAATGCCACCCAAGGCAATCCCCACTTTACGCAGGCCATCCAGGCCATGGCCCTGTCGCCGCCCAGCTTGCCCCAGTCTGAGGAGCGGGAAGCTGTCTGCAGTATAAAACCCTTACTGAGATTTGGGGCAGCCGTTAGGCCCGGATCGCTATGCCGAGAATGCAGTGGTTGACGTACGCAAACTACGGGACTATTGCCGTAACCCGGATCACCGCAAGGGCAGAGATAAGGCTCGGATCTTCGCGTCTGCTCTGGGGATGACAGCTGAGGATGCTGAGTCCTTGGGCCTACATCCAGAACAGATCCTGGTGCTGCACTTTGAGCCTGTGTCTCCTGGATCTGCTAGGGATCGGGTGGTGGCATAGAGAGTCGTTACTTGAGCTCTGATCCCAGTTGCTTATGGCGGGGTCGCCTCGGATCAGCTCAGATCCGATCAGTCGCTGATCGTTGGTGGTGTGGGGGATCTGGCTTGGGGAACTGTACTGAAGATGATGGGTCTTATTTATCTTCTGAAGTTAATGCTAGTGAAGTGGGTGTAAAAGGGATGATGGATTCCAGTGTGTCCTATTCGTCTTGCTGGACCTGGTAGAGATCCCATCGCTGTTGTAAGTTCATCCAGAAATCTGCAGACATTCCTAAAAACTTCTCCAGACGTAGAGCTGTGCTGGGTGTGATCCCGCGTTTCCCGTTGACGATCTCATTGATACGTTGATAAGGAACGTGGATCCCTTCAGACAACTGACGTTGGGTCAGCTCCATGGGGAGGAGAAATTCCTCTAACAACATCTCGCCCGGATGGGTGGGAGGACGATGGGTGGGAATCCGTACCATGAGTTCACTTCTCCAGGGTTAACGATGATAGTCAACGATCTCGACTTGATCTGGCCCTCTATCGGTCCACACAAAG
>CAYSEO010000083.1:0-14551 GCA_964429885.1 uncultured bacterium | reverse complement strand
CTCGATCCAATCTTGGGGGGGGCGCTGGGGGATATGGAACTGTTCGGGGCGAGCGATCTTATGTTTGAGCAAATAGTTGTACAGCTGCCGGAACTTGGGCATAGGGAAGCGATGATCCTGGGGGAGGGCAGCGACGTAATTGGGGTTATAGACGATGGGCAGATCCATGGTGCAAGTGAGTGGAATTTAAGCGTGATCCATAGGCCGCAGCAGATCCGGTACGTGATATCTGATCGAGTTTCTAGGTTGCACAACCCGAGGTTAGGAGACTGTCTCATCAGGTGTAGCGATCGCCTCCGGTCGCTGATTCACCATGGCGTCATAGCGTTCTTGGAACTGCTTGATCTCCTGGGTGTAGCGATCCTCCAAAGACTTCAACATCGTCTGTTGTAGCTCAAACTTCTCATCCTTAGCGGAGATAATGTCCTTGTACATGCCGGACTCCGTCTGCAACCGCTCTCGCCACCCCTGCAGTTCTTGATCCTTGGTCTTCAGGATCGACTGAAACTTCTCCAGCTCCGCCTGTTTGGCCGCTAGTTTCACCTCCAGGTTTTCCTGAAAGAGTTCCAGAGCCTGTTCTTTATCGCCCACTGTGGACTGCAACGCTTGGATCTCCGTCTGCTTCGCCGCCAGATCCGCCTCCCACCGCCGTTTCTGGAGAGCTTGACCCGCTTGGCTCACCAGTAGCAACCACACCACCACGATGCCAAAGAGACCTAACTCGATCAGTTGCGGATTATCCGTCAGTAGGGAGAGCAAGGAAACAGAATCAGCATCCATGGATGACACCACCGGATCAAGGTCTATTTCTCAAACATATCACTTAGTCCACGGGATCCCAGCCCGATCCGGCAGGCCGCTGTTGCTGCTGCTCCCTGGGTGATCCCCGAGCGATCCCCGACTTGACTCGGCCTCCAGGATGCTAGATCATAAGCCTGAGGATGTGATCCCCAGATGATCCCGCCTCGATCGATCCTTATCCCATTGAGTGAGCCCATCAGGAGAGCCCGGTCATGGTTCAGGAACCCTCCCTGCAGGAGATGACCCTCCGACAGCTTCGTAACCAGGCGATGCAACTGGAGATCTCCCGATATAGTCGTATGAGCAAGACCCAGCTGATCCAGTTCATCCGGGAGGCCCGCGCCGATCTGTTCGGCTTCAGTAAGGAGACGGTGCCCGATCCTCAGGAGCAGGAGAAGGTGGCCAGCACCAAGTTCCATGCCGGTGGCGCTCAGGACAAGGTGAGATTGGCGGATGTGGATGCGGAGCTGGGGGAATTGCCAGAGGGTTATGGTCGCAGTCGGATCGTGTTGCTGCCTCGGGATCCACAATGGGCCTATGCCTACTGGGATGTGCCTAATGAATCTAAGGAGGCTTTACGGGAGCAGGGGGGACAGCAGTTGGCCCTCAGGTTGATCGATGCGACCTCCAATGGGGATCCTGTCACCTCCGGTAGCGTTCAAGAATATCCCTGCACTGAGGTGGATCGGGAGTGGTATCTGCCCATCCCGGTCAGCGATCGGGCCTATCAGGTGGAGATCGGTTATCGCACTGCCACAGGAGAGTGGTTGTTGCTGGCGCGCTCGGCCTCCATCACCATGCCCCCCTCCCATCCCTCCGATTGGATCCAGGATCATTTCGTCTCCGTCAGCTTCGATCAAGCTCTGCAAGGTCAAACGGTCTATCACCTGGAGGAGCCCCCGGTGTGGAGTCAGTCCCAGATCGGAGCGAGTCTGCTCAGCTCCCTCAGGGATCGGGAAGGGTTAAGTCGGTTCCCTCTCAGGCAAGTGCCTGGATCCCTGGGTCCATGGCTGGCCTCCGGATCCGGAGGGGGAGGGTGGGAAGACATCGGTCAACCGGCCAGATCAGAGTGGGTGATCTACGGCAAGGCGAATGGGGATACGGAGCTGACTTGGGCGGATCAGGTGATCGATCAGGATGCTGAAGGCGCTTTCGAGATGCAGGTGGAGGCTCCCGTCGATCCAGCCCGGCTGACGGTGAGAGTGGAGGGTGAGATCAAAAGCGAGATCCACATTCGATTCGATGCAGATCCCCAATAGGTTTTAGATCATGACTCAAGGCTATTTGGCGCTGGTGCTCCATGCTCATCTGCCGTTTGTGCGTCACCCAGAACAGGAATTTGTCTTAGAGGAGGAGTGGTTTTACGAAGCGATCACTGAAACCTACGGACCTCTATTATTGATGTTGGAGGGATTGGAGCGGGATCAGATCCCCTTCCAACTCACCCTGTCGATGACGCCACCGCTGATCTCCATGTTGCAGGATCCACTGCTACAGGATCGCTACGAGCAATATCTGACCAAGGGGCAGACCCTAGCCCAATTGGAATTCGATCGCAATCAAGGTCATATCCGCTATCTGGCGGAACATTACCTGAAGGAACTCGCTCAGATCCGCGCTCTCTGGGAACGCTATGATCGAGATCTGGTGCAGGGCTTTAAGCGTCTCCAGGATCTGGGCTATCTAGAGATCATCACCTGCGGGGCCACCCATGGCTATCTACCGCTGATGCAGATGTATCCTGAGGCGGTGTGGGGACAATTGTTGGTGGCCTGTGAACATTATCAATCCACCTTTGGGAGCTGGCCACGGGGGATCTGGCTACCAGAATGTGCTTACTATCCTGGATTGGAGCGCCTGATCGCGGATGTGGGTTTACGATATATGCTCACCGATGGTCACGGCGTTGCCTATGCTAAACCCCGACCTCGCTTCGGCATCTATGCTCCGATCTATACAGAAACTGGAGTGGCAGTCTTTGGTCGAGATCATGAATCCTCTCAGCAGGTGTGGTCAGCGGAGGTGGGTTATCCAGGGGATCCGGTCTATCGAGAGTTCTATAAGGATCTGGGTTTCGAGGCGGATTATGACTATATCAAGCCCTTCATCATGCCCAATGGTCAACGCAAGAATACCGGGCTGAAATATCATCGGGTTACCGGTCGAGGTTGCGATCTCGGAGAGAAAGAACTTTATGATCCCTACTGGGCTCGGGAGCGAGCAGCGGATCATGCGGGCAATTTCATGTTCAACCGTCAGCAACAGATCACCTATCTCCGCCGCCAGATAGGTCGAGCCCCGATCATCATCGCTCCCTACGATGCGGAGTTATTTGGCCACTGGTGGTATGAGGGTCCTTGGTTTCTAGACTTTCTGATCCGTAAATCTCATCTTGATCAAGACACCTTTCAGATCATCCATCTAGCGGAGTATCTGCGACAGAACACTACCCAACAGGTGGCCAGACCGGCCCAATCCAGCTGGGGAGCCCGAGGCTTTCATGAGTACTGGCTCAATCAGAATAATGCCTGGATCTATCCCCATCTGCACACCGCCACAGAGCGCATGATCGAGCTGAGCCGCCGGGAGGCCAAGAGTGATCTGGAGGAAAGAGCCCTCAACCAAGCCGCACGGGAACTCCTATTGGCTCAATCCTCCGACTGGGCCTTTATCATGAAAACCGGCACCATGGTTCCCTATGCGGTACGCCGCACCCGCTCCCATCTATTACGGTTCAATCATCTCTATGAGGGCATCACCCAGGAGCAGTTGGATCCCCAATGGCTGGCAAAAGTGGAGACGATGGATAATATCTTCCCTCAGATCAACTACCGCACTTATAATCGTGCTTCTCAGATCGATCCCAAACCCGCCGTGATCTCCTGAGCCTGGGTTGGCTGTCCGCATCGCTCCATCACCGGTCTAGGACTTTGACTGAGCCTCAGATCCGGTTGAGCCAGCGAGGATCGCTTCCGTCTGTTGGGCCGATGCCGCCCGACGCTCACTATGGCGATCCGTCAGATAATCCACTTGATCTCGCAGCAATAGAGTGAACTTATACAACTCCTCCATGACATCAATGACCCGATCTCGAAACGGCGAGTCCCGCATGGTGCCATCCTCACCAAACTCCTGATAGGCCTTGGCCACAGAGGATTGGTTAGGGATGGTGAACATCCGCATCCATCGACCCAAGAGACGCAAGGTATTGACGGCATTGAAGGACTGAGATCCACCGCTCACCTGCATCACAGCTAAGGTTTTCCCCTGAGTCGGACGAATCGCCCCCAGAGTCAAGGGGATCCAATCGATCTGCATCTTCATCAGACCACTGACATTGCCATGGAGCTCTGGACTCGACCACACCTGCCCCTCGGACCACAACACCAGATCCCGCAGCTCCTGCACCTTAGGATGGGTTTCCGGCTCGCTGCCATGCAGGGGGAGACCTTGGGGATGAAAGAAGCGGACCTCTGCTCCCATCGCCTCGATGATCCGAGCGGCCTCCTCTGCCAACAGACGGCTGTAGGAGCGTTCTCTTAAAGAACCATAGAGGAACAAGATCCGAGGTTGGTGCTCAAAATGCATGGGACGCAGTACTCCTGCTAGCGACGACAGAGTCTGATCGTGCCATCCGTCTCGCTCCCTAGATCGACGGCCATGGAGCCAGCCCCCAGCCCCCGATCTCCAATAAGCAACAATGATTGTCAACAAACTCTCCTGATGAGAACTGCGACCGACTGCGACCCAATCTCCACCCCATTCCGTCACATAAGGCAAATCTCGCTCATAGAGAGCAATTGACCCGCAATATTTTGATATCAATCTTCATGCCCGGACAGATCTGAGGGATTGATGAGATCTGCTTGCAACTAAACCCGGATCCAGAGTAAGCTCAGAGTGTTCGCTTAATGCGGCTAATTCTCAACAAGCTTGCTTCTTGGTATTGTCCTATGTCAGAGACCCTCGTCCAATCCCCCGATCAGGTCGTCGAGAACGTGATCCAGCTGGATCAGCATGTGACGACGCCCGTTTGTGAGGGGCTCAATGTCGCCCTGGCCAGCTATCAGGCCCTGTACCTGCAGTACCAGAAACATCACTTTGTGGTGCAGGGGGCGGAATTCTACATGTTGCATGAGTACTTTCAGGAGAGCTACCAGCAGGTGCAGTCCCATGTGCACGAGATCGGGGAACGAATGAATGGGTTAGGGGCTGTGCCGATCGCTAGCTTTGCCCGTCTAGGGGCTCTGTGTTGCTTCACCCCCGAGGTGGATGGGGCCTTCACTGCCCGCACCATGATCGAGCATGATCTGACGGCGGAGCAGGCGGTGATCAGTTTAGTCCGCTCCCAGGCTGCTCAGGCGGAGAGCTTAGGGGATCGGGCTACCCGCTATCTGTATGAGACCCTGCTGCTGAAGACAGAGGAACGGGCCTATCACCTGGGTCATTTCCTGGCCCAGGATAGCCTCAAGCAGCTACCGGCCATGAACGGATCTCGATGAGGTCCTGATCGGGACCGAGGCAGGAGCGGGAGGGCCCCACCCCAGGCTGTTCCTGCCCTTCGGTGGGTTTGAGTAGATCGGGAAAGTTGCATCGAAACAAGCGAACCGTTGGTTAAGGAGAGATGAAAATGGGTGCATCAGGCGACTGTCAATCATTAGAGAGTCCAGAAGTGGTGCAGATCCCGAGATGGCTGCGGTGGCAGATCTGGCAGCGGCTCCAGGAGCTGTCGATCCCAGCCTGGTGTCCGAGTGATGGTCAGTTACATGTGGAGATCGAGAATGGCCTGGCAGCAACTCAACTATGGAGTGTGGTTTACCAATTTAGGTCCCCTCGCCCGGAACTGGTGGCTTGGCTGGAGCAATGTTGGCGGCTTCCGACTGTGCCGGAGTGATCGGGAGGAGACGGCCTCTTCAGCTCAAGGGACAGAGTTAACGACCCCTCAGATCCGGGTGCAGCGCCGCGTGCAGGAGGGTTGGGTGGATTACTTTCTGGGTCAGGCGGATGTGGAATCTCGCCAACGGTGTAGTGTGATCGATGCTCACCGCAGGCTGGCGCTCCACTATCTCAAATCGGATCTGCCTCAGCTGCACCAGTTAGACTGTCCCTCGGAGGAGATCCCGGAACATCTGTGGCAGAAGCTGGCCGCCAGAGCCTCGGAATGGTCCTGATCCTGGGTTTGTGAGTGTATCGATTGGGAGTGAAGTCAATGGGCCGATATGAGTATCACGAGCGTCTCTCTACCTTTGTTCTGGAAGGTCGGTTTCTGGGGTTCGATCCCAACTCTGGGGGCAAGCTGAAGTACTTCCACCTGGCCACTGCTGAGGGGGAAGTGGAGCTCAAGTTGGCCAAGCCCCTCCGCTACTCCGTTGGACCCCAGTTGACTCCGGGGGATTGGATCGTAGTCCAGGGGGAACAAAAGCTGAAGAAATATGGAGAGATCAAGCGCAAGGTGTGGAGCATTCGCTCTACGGGCGCGGTGACCCAGGCGGCTCCAGCGACTCCCACAACGGCTGATCCGGATCAGGATCCTAAGCAGGCCAAGGGTTCGGAGGCTCAGGATTCCCAACCCAGATTGGGCTGTATTCAGGTCTGCCGCAAGTCGGACTGTTGCAAGCGGGGCGGCTCCCAGGTGCTGCAGGCTTTGGAGCGGGCGGTGCAGGATCATCCTGAGGGCGAGCGGATCCAGGTGAGGCCGATCGGGTGTATGAAGAACTGTAAGGCTGGCCCCAATGTGGTGATCATGCCAGGGCGAGCTCGCTACAGTCAGGTCCGACCGGAGGATGTGCCCCGGCTCATGGAACAGCACTTTCCCGCTCAAGTCCCCTCATCATAAGGTGAGGAGCCACTGCCACCTGCGGATCCCCTAAGCGACAGCGATCTCCCCCAAGGTGGGATAGTCCACATATCCCTTTTCCGTGCCCCCGTAGAAGGTGGACCGATCGGGAGTGTTGAGAGGCGCATCCAGCTCAAAGCGCAGGGGTAGATCCGGGTTGGCGATAAACAACCGACCATAGGCGATCAGATCCGCATCTCCCTTGGCGATCACCTCATTGCCCGTCTCGCGGGTATAGCCCCCGGCCCCGATCAGCGCCCCGTTGTACAGACCTCGGAAGTAGTGGGTGGATAGATCATGCTCAGGATCCGTCTGGGAGAATCCGTCCACCCGTGGCTCCACCAGATGCAGATAGGCCAGATCGTAATCGTTTAACCGTTCCACTACCCAGCTGAAAGTGGCCACTGGATCTGAGTCCTCAATGTCATTAAAGGTGCCACTGGGGGAGAGTCTCACTCCCACCCGTTGAGAGCCCCACACCTCGATCACCGCCTCGATCACCTCCTGCAGCAGCCGCGCCCGGTTGGCGATGGAGCCCCCATAGGCATCAGTGCGCTGATTGGTGCCATCCCGCAGAAACTGATCCAGCAGGTAGCCATTGGCCCCATGGATCTCCACACCGTCAAAGCCTGCCGCTAGAGCGTTGCGAGCCCCCTGCCGATACTGCTCCACGATCCCAGGCAGCTCCGCCAGGGTCAGCGCCCGAGGGGTGACATAGGCATGGGATCCACTAGGGGTAAACACCTCTCCCGCTGGCTTGATCGGAGACGGACCCACGGGAGCCGCCCCTTCAGGTTGAAACTCGGGATGGGAGATCCGTCCCACATGCCAGAGCTGCAGAAAGATCCGGCCTCCCCGTTGATGCACCGCCTCCGTCACCAACCGCCAGCCCTCCACCTGAGCCTCGGTGTAGATCCCAGGAGTATTCGGGTAACCCTGCCCCTGTTGGGACACTTGGGTCGCCTCACTGATGATCAATCCCGCAGCAGCCCGTTGGGCATAGTACTCCGCATTCAGGGGTCCAGGAACAAATCCCTCCCCAGCCCGCATCCGCGTCAAAGGGGCCATCACCACACGGTTGCTCAGCTCATAGGGGCCAACCCGTACCGGGGTGAGTAGATCTAGAGTCTGGGTCATCGCTCATCGCTCCAAATAGTTGACCAGTTAGTTAAAAACACAGCAAAAAAGAGAGTGGAAGCTGAGATCCCTTGGAGATCCCGCAGAGAGTCTCCTCCAGATCCCGACTGATGCCGATCCGGTCAAGCCCCAGCAGAGCCCCGTCCCATCACCAGGTTGATCGCCCCTTGGGAGAGCTGTTGCATCACCGTTGGATCGTTAAAGGTCTTGGCCAGCAGGGTACTGCCCTCCAAATAAGCCACCAACGCCTGAGCCGTGCGAGCTGGATCCGAGATCGGCACCTCACCCGCCGCGATCGCCTGTCGCAACACCTGCTCCAACCGGGCCGCCAGATCCTGAAAGATCTGCTGTAGCTTCAATCGGATCGATTCATCCAGGGTGCTGAGCTCCAGGGCGAAATTCCCCAGTAAACACCCTTTCACCCGACCACAGGAGCGAACCGTCGCCAGATGCTCCTGAGCGAAATGAGAGAACAGACACTCGATCCGTTGGGGCAAGGGCAGAGTCTGCCCCAGACAGCGATCCACATCCTCCAGATACTGCACTCGGTAGCACTCCAACACTTCCAAAGCCAGATCTCGCTTGGAGGGAAAGAAGTGATAGAAACTGCCCTTATTCACCTCAGCATGTTCACAGATCTCCTTGACCCCGAGGGCGGTGTAGCCCATGGTGGCCATCAGATCTCGAGCGCTGTGCAGCAGTCGTTGCTTGGCGTCGCTGGTGCGTCCCATCTCCTTTTGTTGACCGATGAGTTAACTATAGGGACCACAGGTCGGGTCTGTCAAGCAGCCGCTGCCAAAATCCCCCAAGGGGGGGAGAGAGATCTCATCTGAGGTTTAGCCATCAGTTACTGCCGCCTCAGATCGGTCGATCATGATGATAAGTGGAAGTTATCATAGAAAGGAAGGTCGACGTCCCTGGCGAGGGATTGAAAGAAATCGATAGTTAACTCAAACTGACGCTTTGCCCCATTCACTCCCACGGTTATGAAGGATCTGATTTACGAGCTGGCTAGTTTAACCCTAGGTGTCGCCGAATACCTCCTGTATGATCTGGAGGAGGGACAGACCCCACCTCAAAGAGCGACTCAACCCAGCTGTCGAGCGGACGCTACCCCATCGGAGGCCCGCCGTAAACGGTCTCCGCGCCCTGCCTGGACCCCTCGCCGCGATCGGCATGTCTATCCTTAGCTAGCCCTCAACCCGTTTCCAGGCACTGATCAGCAGCGGCGATAAGGAATAGTGGTCCCCTTGCATGGCTTGCTCCATGTCCTGAAAAAAGCGCTGGCTGCGCTCCTCTGTGGTGATCTGCCATTGTAAGGCTAGGGGCAGGATGCTGCGATAGATCGCCTGATACATTCCCCCCTCCTCCGCCAGAGAGGTCAATCGGCCTGTGACATCTGTTCCCTCTGGTTTCCCGATCCCAGCCTTCTGGAAATAAGCGGGTAGTTTCCGCCCCACATAAGGATCTTTTCCCGCTCGTTGGAAGACCTGGCTACACACCTGATCGAACTCCTGCCAGGCTGTTGGCTCGGGATAGATCCCCATGGCACAGCTATCGTACTCTTGCACCAAGATGATCCCGCCGGGCTTAGTCCAGGTGGCCATCCGCTGCAGTAAGTGGACCGGATCCTGGACGTGCAGCAAGATCAGCCTGGCGAAGGTGAGATCAAACGGTGCCCCTGGAACGGTATCCAGATGGTTGAGATCGGCCTCGATAAAGCTGAACTGGCCAGGGGTGGTTGTCTGTAGAACCTCAAGGGTCTCCTGTCCAATCTGACCATTGATGTCGATGCCAGTGACCGCCACGGAGGGTCCACCGATCTCCGCCATCAGGGCCATCACATCCCCAGATCCACAGCCCACATCTAACCCTCGCAGCCCCTCCTTCTGGATATCCACCTGTCTCAGCAATCGTCTGGTAACCGCCTGCCATTGTTGGGCCTGTTGACGGAGGCGTTGATATTCTGCTGAGGTGTGGCCCAGGATATATCGATCGAAAGAGTGCATAAGGGGGATCAGGGCTGAGGTGCACTATCAGAGGTACCACACAGCGGTCCTGAAGCAATCGAGGGAGGGGAGATCTGGATAGAAGGTTTGGGCTTCTCTCTCTGTCGGCTCAATGCCATTGTATAATTCTCTCTGAGAAGCTTGTCTCCACCGATTCATGACACTCCCCCCAGGACCAACCGCTCATCCCCTTAGACAGCTGGCCCACTGGCTGCGGGATCCTTTGGGGTATCTCGAACAGTCCGCCACCGAGTTTGGCGATGTGTTTACAGCCCGATGGGGCAACCAAAGTATTGTGTTGGTTAGTGAGCCGGGAGCCCTCCAAACCTTGCTCACGAGTTCAGGGGTGACAGCTCCAGGGGATGTCAACCGTTTTGCTCGTCCGCTCGTGGGTGATACCTCCCTCCTGTTGCTCGATGGCAAACCTCATCAACAACGCCGTAAGCTCCTGATGCCACCCTTGCATGGTGATCATCTGCTCAGCTATGGCGAGCTGATCTGTGACATCACTCAACAGGTGATCGCTCGGTGGACTTCCGAGCACCCTTTTAATGTGAATGCATCAATGCAAGAACTGACCTTACAGATCATCCTGCGGGTTGTCTTTGGTTTGGACGAGGGAGAACGATTGCAGGAGCTGAAGGAACGCCTCGTGGCTCGCCTAGAGATGACTGCGGGGATATGGGGGCCTTTCCTGATCTTTCTACCGATTTTACAGCAGGATTTAGGACCCTGGAGTCCCTGGGGTCAATTGATGAAAAGGCATCGAGCCTGTGATGAGGTGATCTACACTCAAATTCGGGAACGAAAGGAACATTTCAATCCCCATCGGACAGATATACTCAATCTCCTGATTTCGGCTCAAGATGAGGAAGGAAACAGCCTCAGGGATGTAGAACTCAGGGATGAACTCGTGACCCTGCTGTTTGCAGGTCATGAAAGTACATCAGCGACTTTAACCTGGGCATTACACTGGATCTATGCCAACTCCAATATTCGGGAACGTTTATTGGAGGAACTGGGCTCCACTGACCCACAATCAGACCCCGTTGCTGTCACTCAACTGCCTTACCTCGATGCCGTCTGCAATGAGATCCTGAGAATTTACCCGGTCAATATGACAACCTTGCCCCGCAGAGTCTGTCAGCCGATCGAGATCTTGGGCTACACACTGGAGCCAGGCACAACCGTGGCAGGTGCTATCTACCTAACACATCATCGTGAGGAACTGTATCCTGAGTCTAAGACGTTCAATCCACAGCGATTTCTTGATAGACGGTTTTCAACTTTTGAGTTCATTCCTTTTGGGAATGGCAGTCGACGCTGCATTGGTGATGGTCTGGCCATATTTGAGATGAAGCTAGTCATTACCACGATTCTCAAACGAGTCAACCTAGGTCTGACCGCATCCCGTGCCCCGCAACCTGTACGACGTCGCACCATATTGGCTCCAGAGTCAAGCTTTTCCATGAAGGCGCTTGCCAATCACTCACCTCACCCCGTCAAGATTTGATAGTCTCGCTTCATAACAGGACCTTCTAGGACATGGTTGCCAGGAGATCAGAGCCCAAGTCAGAATTTACTCAGGAGAATCCTACAAACAATCCATTACGCTACCGATCTATTCT
Organism: uncultured bacterium; assembly: GCA_964429885.1. GTDB lineage: Bacteria > Cyanobacteriota > Cyanobacteriia > Thermostichales > Thermostichaceae > CAYSEO01. Next base: position 3,140 of record CAYSEO010000083.1, on the reverse strand, counting down.
GATCTTTGGAGGGCAAGTTCTCCAATACGAGTGCTCGCAAATCAAAGCTCAGAAAAGGTGCGTTAGGTGGTATATTAATTAGCGGTTGCCTACACCCCAAATCTACTATGAACCGCATCCTTCGCCATAGCCTGCTATGGGGTCTCCTCGCCCTATTGCTGTGTTCAAGTTGGCAGCTTCCTGCTCAGGCTGCTAGAGGATCCCGTTTTGTTGAAGCAGAGTCTTTGCTCCAATCCAGCTGTACCTTAGATCCAGGACCGGATGTTCAGACCTTGATTGTGACCTCGGAACAGCCCCTCACCCTGGATTGTCCCATCCAGATCTCAGGGGATGCAGATGTCATCCTACTTAGCCCAGCGGGTATCACCTTGGGTCCCCATACTTCTCTGCAGATGAAGGGCTCTCTTCTCCTCACCTCAGCAGAGAAACTGGTTGAGGACCAACATACAGTCGAGGGTTCGACACTCCTGGATTTACAGTTTGGCAAGGATCCAGGTCTGATTCGTATCGAAGGGGAAGGCCATGTCCTGGAAAACGCCTTTCAAGTCATGTATCCCTATGGTCGACCCGCTACCCAGGGACTACAAGTTGCTCCCGGTCATACACTAGCTGTGATCGGTGGGGAAGTTGATTTAGAGGGAGCGGTGCTCACGGCGGAGGGAGGACGGATCGAGTTAGCCGCCCTGGGTTCAGGTCAGGCAACCCTCAGCTCGCAGCCCATGGGATGGTCCCTTAACCCGGTGGAAGCGGCCTCGATGCGTGATCTGCATTTGAGCCAGGAGGCTTCACTGGATGTGTCCATCAGCGATTTGAACCTACCCCAAGTCTCATCCGGAATCTACCTGCAGGGGGCTGATGTCACCTTCGAGGATGGCTCCACCGCTTTGATCCAAAACCGAGGGGAGCGGTTGGGTGGATCCATTGACATTCAAGCCACAGGCAAGGTGAGCCTCTATGGGGAAACCCATTCCGATGATTTAGTCAGCTCTAGCTTGATCATCGATAACTTTGAGTCGGGTCCAGGAGGAGACATCCGGGTCCAGGCCACAGACCTCAGTCTAGACCAGGGGGCGAGGCTGGATAACCGCACCTTTGGGCCAGGCTCAGGGGGGCAGGTGATTGTGGAGGTTTTGAACCGTACCGACATGCAGGGAACTACCTCCAATCCAGCAGTGGTGACCAATATCTCGACCAATGCCTTTGGAAGTGGCTCAGCTGGAGAGGTGAAGGTTAGCAGTAAAACCCTCGATCTCAATGCGGGAGCCATTATCGGTTCCGGCAACTTCCGAGGCTCAGGTAACGCAGGTGACATTACAATCCACGCGGAGGAGATCAATTTGGTGGGGATTAATTCCACGGCGAGCGTGCCCTCAGGTATTGCCTCGGTCTCTGTGGATCAGGGAGATTGTGGTCGGGTCACCGTGAAGACTGCTCGTCTCCGGTTGATCAAGGGGGGGCGACTAGCCTCTGGATCCGTAGCAGATGGTAACACTCAAACGCTGCAGATCGAGGCGACTGAATTCATCGAGCTACGCGGAGTTGCCACTCTAGAAAACCAGGTGATCCCTGAGTTGAATGCGCTCGTGGGCTCCGCTGCCGTGACCTTTCCTCAGGCCAGCCGGGAAGCCTACGGTTTCCCAGAGTTCCCTAGCGGTAACTCAGGCGAGGTGATCATCCGCACTCCTCAGCTGATCGTGGCGGAGGGAGCCGAAGTGAGTGGCCGCAATGATGGGCCTGGACAAGGAGGAGACATCCAGATCATGGCCGATGCCATCTTCCTCACTGATGGGGGCAAGATCGCAACAAATGTGGCTTCCGGGCAAGGAGGCGATATTGATCTGACCACCGGTACCCTATGGTTGCGCCCCTCCCGCTCCCAGATCACGACCCGCTCTGCAGGAGAAGGGGATGGCGGTAATATTCGGATCATCGCAGGCACGCTCGTGGCTGAAGAGGGGGGACTGATTGAGACCACGAGTCAGGGCTCAGGAGATGCCGGGAACGTTCTAGTCGCAGCGGATCATGTAGCCCTGAAAAGGAACAGTGGGTTGGTGGCGATCTCAGAAGGGCAGGGCACCGGCGGAGATATCAGCCTCGCCACCGGGACACTACAACTAGAGCAGACGGGTCGCGTGATCGTATCCAGCTTGCAGCAGGGTACAGCAGGGAACGTCCGGATCAAGGCGGAATCGGTGTTCCTGTCAGACAACAGTGGATTACAAGCGTTCTCTCGCAGTGAGGGTCCCGCAGGTAACATTCGCATCGATACCAACACCCTGCTCTCTGAGGACAGTCGCATCGACACCCTCAACAAGGGACCAGGTGAGGCAGGCGATATCCAAATCGATGCCCAGTCGGCAGTGGTGCTGGAGAACAGCTCCCTGGATGCTCGTTCCCAACAGCAGGTGGTCAGTGGGAAGATTGCTATCCATACTCCTGTCTTGATTCAGGACAAGAGTAGCCAGATCCTGGGTGCTGCCGATTGACGATCGTTGCAAACAAATCGTGATATTAGCTTTATTGTCTAGGGACTATCGGTGACTCAGCCCTGACGGTCCCTAGACCATTGCTGTAGGATGGTCTGAAGTCTGTATCTTCTAATTCAAGATGAGTACTTCTCTTTTCCCCCAGATAACCCAGTCTGTTTATGGTGTGGCACTACTCTGGGTTTCCCTAGCCAGTCCTGTAAGCGCTAAGCCGCTTCCCATTACTGGAGATGGAACCAAACCAACAGTGATTAACACGCTAGGCGATCGGATTGAGATAAACGGAGGAAGTGCTATAGACGGGAATCTCTTTCATAGTTTCCAAAGGTTCTCAGTTCCCACCGGGTCGACGGCCTCCTTTCAAAACTCCCTGGAGGTCCAATCCATTATTACCCGTGTAACCGGAGATCGGATCTCTCAGATCGATGGCACGATTCAAACGATGGGCAGTGCAGATTTCTTCTTGATTAACCCGAATGGGATCGTGTTTGGTCCTGATGCTCAGCTCGATATCGGGGGCTCAGTTTTGGCCAGCACTGCGGACAGTATCGTATTCGAGGGGGGAGAAACATTTAGTGCGGTCGATCCCCAAGCTCCCCCACTGTTGACGGTTGGTGTGCCGATCGGTGTACAGATGGGGTCTGATCCCGGCGC